>NZ_JBFULK010000020.1:0-73705 GCF_056400365.1 Paenibacillus sp. P5_B5 | reverse complement strand
GATTCATCAAGCGGTAGAAGATTATATTTATTATTACAATTACCAGCGGTTCCAATCTAAACTGAAACAGCGCGCGCCGATCGAATACCGGTGCGCGCTGGCAGCATAGCTTTTTTCATCTGTCTACTTGACAGGGGTATGACCAATTTAGCGGGTTTTCAGTATGGAGGCGAGGGGAGTCGAACCCCTGTCCGAAGATCACGCCACATAAGCTTCTACGGGTGTAGTCACAGATTTGATGTCACCCGGGGTAAACTCCCTCAAGGACATTTATATCCTTCAATTACATGGGGTTTACGTTCCAATTTACTGAGTTGCAATAATTTATTTATTATCATTATATCTCCACATAATTGGGGTCCATTATTTTTATATACAATATATTGACTCGTATAAATAGACCACCATCTTCTTAACGCATACTTATCTGCCTCCTCTTCGGGCCGATCATTTTCATCTATCATTGTTGTTGAAGTAACGGGATTATTTTTATCGTACCATTGATACCTCAAAAAGAAGTTCTGAATCCTAGCATACTCTTCTGGGGTTATTTTTTTGATTATTTTATCTAAATGTTCTTGCCATCTATCCTCAGAAAGTTGAACAAACGGTGTAGTCATCAACACAGGAGATAATAATTTTTCATTTAAATTAAATTTAAATTCACTATTAACATCTTCTATTTGGTATTTCACAATTAACGCTTTCGCTGTGGAATCAAATGTTTTCGACTCTGCTAATATTCTTGTCATTTCAGTGTAAAGGATCGCAACTGATTGCTCTATCTCCTTACTCTCATTGTAAGAAATTTGTATGTAGACTGTAAGTAAGGTTAATATAATACCTATTGGACCTGCAACTATTCCACTTATTAGAGCATCTGTAACAGAATGTTTTCCAATACCTCTCTTTTTAATTTTCAAAAAAACTAACCACCATATCGAACCAACAAATAAAATTAGTAATGTTATAGTTACTGCTAAAATTATCATTTCAACTACCTCTCTACATTAGAAATCCATTCTCACTCATTAATATCGGATTCTCCAAGTAATCATTGTAGCCTTAACTCATATACCGATAGCTTTCTTTTTCGAAATGCTAAGATAAAAAATACATCATATGTTTTAGAAAATACAGATGAGAGAACCTCATGCAGTACTCTCACAGGTATTGTTGGAGACGGGCAAGCTCGCATTGCCAAAGTATGCACTGCCAGGAATGGCGTGGCAAGGGTATTACATAGACACTGAAGGAAATGTATTTGGCATTCATCAGCCAGATGAGAATGCCAAATAATATTTTTCATCGCATACACAAAAACCCGACCTCACGAGGTCGGGTTTTTCAAATGGAGGCGAGGGGAGTCGAACCCCTGTCCGAAGATCACGCCACATAAGCTTCTACGGGTGTAGTCACAGATTTGATGTCACCCTAGAGTCGCTCTGTAACCAGCTACTCTTTGGGTCAGCCTGATTATCTTCTTCAGCTCACCGCAGGCGGAGATGAGACAGCGTATTCCACTATATGTTAGCCCCTAATCTAGTCACATGGACGATGCTAGGTAGAAGCTCGCTCACAGGTTATTAAGCTGCGAAAGCGAAGTTGTTGTTTTGTTTGCCGTTTAATAGGCTTTAGCGTTGATGAAGCGGACGCTCCCCACTACCCGCTACCCATGCTCGTACTATCCCCGTCGAATCCAAAAACGCCCCCGTATTTGAAACACATCATAATCCTCGTAAGGTTATATGCGTTTCTTAAAGGCGCATCTCTTCTCAGGTTAACGAGTTGGATGCTAAATTAATGCGCATTAGTTGTTACTATGTGCGCCTCATTACAAACTTAGTATATCATATTCTCCTGATGATTACCGACAATGTTGTTGGAAGTGCAGGAGGTAGTTACCACTGTCATAGATTGATCATATAATCACTCTATTATCTAGCGACTTTCTGTTTTTCACGCAGAGCCCGCTGAATATCACGATCTGCATCTCGTTTAGCTGCTGTATCACGTTTATCGTATTGCTTCTTACCACGCCCGAGTCCTAATAAGAGCTTAGCATAGCCGTTACGAACGTATACTTTAAGCGGTACAAGTGTGTAACCCTGTTGCTTCGTGAGTCCAATCAACTTGTTAATTTCAAGCTTCTTAAGTAGCAGCTTACGAGTTCTTGTTGGATCATCTGGATTATTACGGTTACCTTGGTCAAAAGGAGATATATGCATATTATGAACGAACGCTTCACCATTACGAATAGTAGCAAATGCGTCACCAATATTGGACCTTGCTTGACGAAGTGACTTAATCTCAGTACCTGTTAGTACAAGACCACATTCAAACGTGTCTTCGATAAAATAATCATGAGATGCTTTCTTATTCTGAGCAAGCAGTTTGCCATCGTTCTTCTTAACCATGCGTAGGACTCCTTCCATAAGCAGATACCAAAGGGCGAAGGGTGTCCGCCTTCGCCCTTTGCATGCCGACCACTTTAACATCAAGTGGTCTTATTGTACCAACTTCGCCTTGAGAAATCAAGGCGAAGCTAACTCCTAGCGCCCTTCTCAAAGAGGGCGCTTGCCTTTGTTGCCGAGCACGTTAACTTTGCTCGCCCAGTCACCGGCATAGCCGGACTTATCGGCGTCAGCACGACGGCGCTGATCACCATTTCCTGCTACTGTGGAATCGGCAGCATGACCACGTTTCGCACCACGCGTATTTTCTACTCCTGCGCTAACAGAAGACTCACTTGTAGATTTACCTCGTTTATTACCACGAGAATTACTCTCACGAACTCCGCCGCTTACATGCTCACTTGAATGTATACGTTGCTGCCCTTGAGCAATTACACCTTCACCCGTGCGCTTACCTCGCCCTTGAGCAGTTGCACCTTCACTCGTTTGTCTAGCTCGTCCTTGGGCACTTACACCATCACCCGTACGTTTACCTCGCCCTTGAGCACGAGATTTCTCCTCACGTATGCCGCTTATGTCAGCATCCGCTTGCTTATTCGATGTTGCATTTACAATTGGATCTAACATAACCGCTCCTTGTTTACGACCCTTACGAGATTTACCTCCGCGAGTTCTACCACCTTCAACAGATGTTACTGAATTAGTATCAATGTCTCTAATCGGTTCATTCGCCTGAAGAATAATCCCTTCATCGCTACTCCGTCCCTTGTCTCTATGCTTACCGCGGCGACCCGAACCTTCACTTGTACTTACATCCCGAGCAGTTAGTAATCCTGGAATTTCATTCGTGTTACCGCTCATTAATCCAGCCTGCTTATTGGATCGACCCGATTTAGCATCCTTACTAAATCTATCTGGCTTTCCTTTTTTGCCGAATTTTCCAGGCTTGCCAAAGCTATTACCGCCTTGACCACCCTTAGCACCGCGATTACCGTCACGACCTCCTTGGTCGCCTCCACGTGCCCCTTTACGGCCTCCACCGAACTTATCGAATACACTTGCTTTACCACCACTGCGCGGCTTCATATCGACCATTTCGAAGTCTATCGTATGGTCATCCATGTTCACACGTGCTACTCGAATCTTCACTTCATCGCCAATGCGATAAACTTTGGAAGTGCGCTCACCCACTAAGGTATGGTGCATTTCATGGTAATTATAATAGTCATCCGTCAGATCACTTAGACGAATTAAGCCTTCAACTGTATTCGACAGCTCGACGAACATACCGAAGCCTGTAACTGAAGAAATAATCCCTTCGAACTCTTCCCCAATTTTATCAAGCATGAACTCAGCTTTCTTCAATGCTTCTGTATCACGCTCTGCATCCACTGCTACACGCTCACGCTCTGATGATTGCTGTGCAATCTCCTTCATGCGCTCGGTCATATATTCATTACGCTTCTCACTTAGCACACCGCTTTCAAGCACTTCACGGATCATACGATGGATCACTAAGTCAGGATAACGACGAATAGGTGAAGTGAAGTGGGAATAGAATTCCGCCGAAAGCCCAAAATGTCCTAGACTTTGCGCTTCGTAGCGCGCTTGCTTCATGGAACGAAGCATAACCGTTGAAATAACCGCTTCTTCCTTCGTACCCTTAATTGCCTCTAATACATCCTGTAACGCTCTTGGATGAACTGATTTATTGCCTCCGCCTTTAACCACATAACCGAAATTTGCTACGAACTGTAAGAAATGCATTAATTTTTCTTGATCAGGATCTTCATGGACACGGTATAAGAAAGGTACTTTGAGCCAGAAGAAATGCTCCGCTACCGTTTCATTCGCTGCAAGCATGAATTCCTCAATAATCATTTCTGCAATTGTGCGATCCCGTTTGATAATGTCTACGGCTTTACTATTCTCATCGACGATAACCTTGGACTCTTGAAAATCAAAATCAATCGCACCACGGCGCATCCGCTTATCTCTAAGCTTCATAGCAAGCTCTTCCATCAAGCGGAAATCATCCACGAGATCAGCATAGCGTTCCATGAGGTCAGGATTGGCATCAGGCTCAGTCAATATTTTGCGTACATCGCTATAAGTCATTCGTTCCGTTGTTTTGATTACCGAGGTGAAAATATCATGCCGCACAACGGTTCCATTGCTATCGAACTCCATCTCACATGACATCGTTAGACGATTCACATGTGGATTCAGAGAGCAGATACCATTGGATAATCGATGAGGCAGCATCGGGATCACACGATCAACTAAATAAACGGAACAACCACGCGCGTATGCTTCCCGATCGAGCATCGAGCCTTCCTTGACGTAATAGCCGACATCAGCAATATGTACACCAAGTACATAATTGCCATTCGGTAGATGCTCTACATTGACTGCATCATCCAAATCCTTGGCATCTGCACCATCAATTGTAACGATCCGCTTGTCCCTTAAATCACGGCGACCTTGTCCAACAAGCTCTTCGTCGCTAATGGATTCAGGTGCAGAAGCGGCTTCAGCCATTACTTCATCACTAAATCCCTCTGGCAAATTATACTTGCGAATAATCGAGAGGATATCCACACCCGGATCATCCTTATGACCCAGAACTTCAACAATTTCACCCTCTGCAGCTGCTCGTCCTTCAGGATAATGCACAATTCGTGCTACAACCTTCTGACCATTAACAGCCCCTTGGAAAGCCCCCTGGGGAATGAAAATATCTCGATTCACACGCTTATCATCCGGAATCACAAATCCAAAATTCTCATTCGATTGAAAGGTCCCGATAATTTGTGTATTAGCCCTAGTAATGACTTGTACCACTTCACCCTCGGTTCTACCACCGGAAGGACTTTTGGATGTAATACGTACCAGAATGGTGTCGCCATTCATCGCTGTATTCATATCAGCTGCATTAATATATACATCCTGCTCATTACGATCCTCTGGAATCAAGAAGCCAAATCCCTTGGCATGCGCTTGAAGTCTGCCCCTTAGCATATTCATCCGTTCTGGGACGCCATATCGATCATTATGTGTGCGCAGGATATACCCCTTATTCTCAAGCTCATTTAATATTTTCAAGAATTGTTTGAAATCTTCAGCGCTATTAATACCATAATGCTTCTCAAGCTCTCCGTAAGTCATCGGTCTATACGCGATCTCACGCATAAACATTAGGATATCTTGTTCTGTTACCACTAACATCACCTTCTGTCCATCTGCCATTTATTTACTCAAGAAGAAACGGTGCACCGACTTTATAAGACAACAGTAGCTTTCGCATTAAACTGCATATGGGCTTTCGTTTCTTAAGGTAAATTTCAAAAATTTTATCGGTTAAGTTGTTATACTTTCTTTCTATCTACAAATAAAAAACAGCAGGTATAGGTTGCCCCTGCTGTCTTAAATTTATTTGTTACGAGGATTTAACAAAATAAGCTACGACAAGAGACAATATGAAAAATGCACTTGCCAACCCTACTGTTAGACGTTGCAAAAACAACTCTAATCCGCGTGCTTTTTGTTTACCGAACAAATGTTCAGCACCACCAGAAATTGCACCCGCAAGTCCTGCACTTTTACCTTTTTGTAGTAAAACTACGATAATTAATCCAACCGAAGCGATTACAAGTAAGACTTTCCATAAAAGTTCCATATCGACACCTCATAATTATTTAAACATAAATGAAACAAGCAATAATCATTTTACCATAGAAGTTACCTAGTAGCAATAACTATACATATTCAGGAAAAAAGAGGGGCCTAAATAAGGCCCCTCTATCTATTTAAATTACTTAGCAAAGTTTTTCAAGTTGTAGAATGCTTTGCGACCTGCGTATTGTGCAACATAAGCCAATTCGTCTTCGATGCGAAGCAATTGGTTGTATTTCGCAACACGGTCAGTACGGGAAGGAGCACCCGTTTTAATTTGTCCAGCGTTAGTAGCTACTGCGATGTCAGCAATTGTGCTGTCTTCGGATTCGCCTGAACGGTGGGAGATAACAGCTGTGTAACCAGCACGTTTAGCCATTTCGATTGCATCAAATGTCTCAGTAAGCGTACCGATTTGGTTAACTTTAACCAAGATGGAGTTACCGATTCCTTTTTCGATACCAGTTGAAAGACGCTCTGTGTTTGTAACGAACAAGTCATCACCAACAAGTTGAACTTTGTCGCCCAATTTCTCAGTAAGCAATTTCCAACCGTCCCAATCATCTTCAGACATTCCGTCTTCAATCGTGATGATTGGATATTTATCAACCCATGAAGCAAGTAGGTCAACATACTCAGCAGAAGTGTATGATTTACCTTCGCCTGCAAGTGTATATTTGCCATCTTTGTAGAACTCTGTGGAAGCAACGTCCATACCTAGGAATACGTCAACGCCTGGTTTGTAGCCAGCTTTTTCGATTGCTTCAATGATTGTCGTAATTGCTTCTTCATTGGAGCTAAGGTTTGGAGCAAATCCACCTTCGTCACCAACAGCTGTGTTAAGACCTTTAGATTGAAGTACTCCTTTCAAGCTGTGGAAAATTTCTGCGCCTGTACGAAGAGCTTCTTTGAAGGTTGGTGCTCCAACTGGAAGAACCATAAACTCTTGAACGTCGATGTTGTTGTCTGCATGCTCACCACCATTGATGATGTTCATCATTGGAACTGGAAGCTGCTTCGCGTTGAATCCACCAAGGTATACATAAAGTGGGATGTCTAATGCTTCAGCTGCTGCACGAGCAGTTGCCATGGATACAGCAAGAATTGCGTTGGCGCCTAGTTTACCTTTATTAGGAGTTCCATCAAGCTCGATCATTTTGCTATCAACGCCAACTTGATCAAGAGCGTCTAAACCGATTAGCTCAGGTGCGATGATTTCGTTCACGTTGTTAACAGCCTTCTCAACACCTTTACCAAGGTAACGACCTTTGTCACCATCACGAAGCTCTACAGCTTCGTGAGCGCCTGTGGAAGCGCCTGAAGGAACGATTGCGCGGCCCATTGCGCCGGATTCTAAGTATACTTCTACCTCAACAGTTGGGTTACCGCGGGAATCAAGCACTTCGCGTGCATAAACGTCTGAAATAATTGTCATTTTGAATACACTCCTTTGATTTACTGAAACGGTGTCGTTTCTAGATTGTGATGGTTGGTATGATTTATTATTTCTCGATAATAGAACGTCCTGTCATTTCTGCAGGTTGTTCAATCTCAAGTAAACTTAACATAGTTGGTGCGATGTCGGCAAGAATACCGCCTTCGCGAAGCTTAACAGTTGGATCTGTTACGATGAACGGAACAGGGTTCGTTGTATGAGCAGTGAATGGACGATCCTCTTCATCACGTACAATATCAGCATTACCGTGATCTGCGGTAATACAAACAACGCCGCCCTTAGCAAGAATCGCTTCAACTACCTTACCCATACATTCGTCAGTAACTTCAACTGCACGAACGGTTGGCTCTACAAGACCAGAATGTCCGACCATGTCTGGATTTGCAAAGTTTAGGATAATCATGTCTTGCGCTTCTGCTTCGATTTCCTTCACAACTGCTTCTGTAACTTCATATGCGCTCATCTCAGGCTTCAAGTCATAGGTTGCAACTTTAGGCGATGGAATAAGAATACGCTTTTCACCTGGAAGCTCTTCGTCACGTCCACCATTGAAGAAGAATGTTACATGTGGATATTTCTCCGTCTCAGCAATACGCAATTGGTTCAAGCCCTTTTGCGATACAACATCACCGATTGTGTTCTTAATATCTTTTGGTGAGAAAGCTACATAACCTTTAACAGACTCATTATAAGTAGTCATACATACGAAGTATAGATCTTTAGGTGCTTTCTCCCCACGTTCAAAACCACTGAATTCAGGACTTGTTAGCGCCTGTGACAGCTGAATTGCACGGTCAGGACGGAAGTTGAAGAAAATGATTGAATCACCAGATGCTACTTCTGTTAAAGGCTGACCGTTATTATCTACGATAACGGTTGGTAGAACGAACTCATCAACAACGGATTCCTCATACGATGCTTTCACCGCTTGAATCGGATCTGTATGCTGAGGTCCTTCACCATATACCATGGAGCGGTATGATTTCTCTACACGCTCCCAGCGTTTATCACGATCCATTGCATAGTAACGACCTTGAACAGTTGCAATCCGTCCTACGCCAATCTCTGCAATTTTCGCTTGTAGTGCTCCTAAGTATCCCACAGCTGAAGATGGTGCTACATCACGGCCATCAAGGAAAGCATGAACATAAACATCATTAAAGTTCTCACGTTTAGCAAGCTCTAACAAAGCATAAACATGCTCGATATGCGCATGAACACCACCGTCAGACAGTAGTCCGAGTAAGTGTAATTTCTTTCCGTTCTCTTTCGCATGGCGAACAGCTCCTACGAGCTTCTCATTCTCGAAGAACTCTCCATCGCGAATTGATTTCGTTATCCGAGTCAAATCTTGATATACGATACGACCTGCACCGATGTTCAAGTGTCCTACCTCAGAGTTGCCCATTTGACCTTCTGGCAAACCTACCGCTTCACCACAAGCTGTTAGCGTTGTGTGAGGGAACAGGCTGCGATAACGATCGTAATTAGGTTTGTTTGCTTGTGCAACAGCATTCCCTTGCACTGTGTCGCGCAAACCAAATCCGTCCATAATGATTAACGCAATAGGTTTACGAGCAGCCATTTACTTCGCCCCCTGAACAAGCGCGATATACGACGCTGTTTCAAGTGATGCTCCTCCGACAAGAGCGCCATCGATATCTGGTTGACTCATATATTCAGTTACATTGCCAGGCTTAACAGATCCGCCGTATTGAATACGAACTGCATCTGCTACGGATGAATCGTACAGTGAAGCAATTAAGCTACGGATATATCCGATAACATCCTGTGCGTCTTCTGCTGTTGATGATTTGCCTGTTCCAATCGCCCAGATTGGCTCGTATGCAACAACTACTTGCTTCGCAAGCTCTGCACTTAAACCAGCAAACACTGCTTCAGTTTGAACTTTACATACGTCTTTCGTCTGTCCAGCTTCACGTTCTTCAAGCTTCTCTCCAACACAGACGATTGGTGTCATACCATACTTAAATGCAGCGTGAACTTTCTTGTTCACTGTTTCATCTGTTTCTGCAAAATAAGCACGACGCTCGGAATGTCCGATAATCACATAATGTACGCCAAGATCTTGTAGCATTACGCCAGAGATTTCTCCAGTGAATGCGCCATTCTCTTCCCAGTGCATATTCTGTGCACCTACTTTAATGGATGTACCTTTAACAGCCTCCATTAATGCTGGTAAGTTCGTGTAAGGAGCACATACAACACTCTCCACACCAGCTACTTCAGCTCCGCCTTTAATTTCGTTTACGAAAGCAACTGCCTCCGAAACCGTCTTAAACATCTTCCAGTTTCCTGCGATAATTGGTGTTCTACTCATGATATTCGCTTCCTCTCTACTTATCGTTCAATGCAACAACGCCAGGAAGCGCCTTGCCTTCCATAAATTCAAGTGATGCTCCGCCACCAGTTGAGATATGATCCATTTTGCTAGCTAAGCCAAATTTCTCAACCGCAGCTGCTGAATCGCCACCACCGATAACTGTGTATCCAGCAGTTGCCGCGCAAGCTTCTGCAACAGCAAGTGTACCACTCGCAAATGATTCCATTTCAAATACACCCATCGGGCCATTCCATACAACTAGCTTGGAAGTCTTGATTGCTTCTGCATAAATTTCACGAGTTTTCGGTCCAATATCAAGACCTTCCCAATCAGCAGGAATAGCTGTCGCATCAACGGTTTGAATATTTGCTGTGTTGCTAAAATCATCAGCTACAACGAAGTCTACAGGAAGAAGCAATTTTACATTGTTTGCTTTTGCCTTCTCCATAAAGCTTAGCGCAAGATCAAGCTTCTCGTTATCTACTAGTGATTTACCGATCTCATGGCCTTGTGCTTTGATGAATGTATAAGCTAGTCCACCACCAATAATAACATTATCAGCGATTTCCAACATTTTATTAATAACATCGATTTTGTCTTTAACTTTGGAGCCACCAATGATAGCTGTGAAAGGACGTTCTGGATTAAGAAGTGCTTTACCAAGTACATTAAGCTCTTTTTCCATCAATAGTCCTGATACAGCTGGCAAATGATGCGCAATACCTTCAGTTGAAGCGTGTGCACGATGTGCAGCACCGAAAGCGTCATTTATGTACAGGTCTGCAAGTTCAGCAAATGATTTTGCAAGTTCTGCATTGTTCGTTTCTTCACCTTCATAGAAACGAACATTTTCAAGCAACAAGACATCGCCATCATTCATCGCTGCCACTTGTGCTTTTACCGCATCGCCAATTGCTTCATCAGCTTTAGCTACTGGTTTACCAAGTAACTCAGATAAGCGAACCCCAGCCTGTGTTAAACGCATTTCCTCAACGAACTTACCTTTTGGACGACCAAGGTGAGAAGCCAAAATCACTTTTGCTCCACGCTCCACCAAATATTTAATTGTCGGTAACGTTTCGCGAATGCGGGTATCATCGGTAATTTGTCCATTTTCCATCGGCACGTTAAAATCTACACGCACAAACACTTTTTTGCCGGAAACTTCAACGTCGCGTACACTCTTCTTGTTCATAGGAAAGCCTCCCCAAAGTTTTGTCGTTCTTTATCAGAAATAAAGAGGAGAATCACTTCTCCTCTTTAATTAAATGACACATGTATAGAAGGGCTGTTAATTACAGACCTTTTTTAGCGATGTAAGATACAAGGTCAACTACACGGTTGGAGTAACCCCACTCGTTGTCATACCATGAAACTACTTTCAACATGTTGTCGCCAACAACCATTGTGCACAAGCTGTCGATTGTGGATGAAGCTGGGTCACTGTTGTAGTCGGAAGATACAAGTGGCTCTTCGCTGTAGTTCATGATGCCTTTAAGTCTGCCATTAGCTGCTTCTTTCAAAGCGCTGTTAACTTCTTCAACTGTAATGTTTTGGCTAAGCTCTACAACCAAATCAGTTACGGAAACGTTTGGAGTAGGAACACGCATAGCCATACCGTTCAATTTACCTTTAAGTTCAGGTAATACAAGAGCAACTGCTTTTGCAGCACCTGTAGTTGAAGGAATGATGTTCTCAGCAGCTGCACGAGCACGACGAAGGTCTTTGTGCGGTAAGTCAAGAACGCTTTGGTCATTTGTGTAGGAGTGAACAGTTGTCATCATACCTTTAACGATACCGAATTTGTCATTGATTACTTTTGCAAATGGAGCTAGGCAGTTTGTAGTGCATGAAGCGTTGGAGATTACGTTGTGGTTAGCAGCATCGTATTTCTCTTCGTTAACACCCATAACGATTGTGATATCTTCGTTAGTTGCAGGAGCGGAAATAATAACTTTCTTAACGCTGCCTTTGATGTGTGCTTCTGCTTTTTCTTTAGCTGTGAAAATACCAGTGGATTCAACTACTACTTCTACACCATAGTCTGACCAAGCAAGATCAGCAGGGTTACGCTCAGCAAATACTTTAACGGATTTACCGTTAACTTTAATTTCGCCTTCGCCAGCTACTACAGTAGCGTCAAGAACGCCATGCGTAGTGTCATATTTCAAAAGGTGAGCGAGCGTTTTTACGTCTGTTAGGTCGTTAATTGCTACGATCTCAACATCTGGATTGTTAAGTGCTGCGCGGAATACGTTACGGCCAATACGTCCAAAACCATTAATACCAACTTTAGTCATAGTATGGTACCTCCTAAGAATAATATATATATTTCAAGACGAGCCCGAAAGCACGTCGAGATAACTACAAATCTCGTAAGTCATCAAGCTACGGTGCATATTTAATAATTTCGCGAGCTGCCGCTTCGTCAGTCACAAGTATATCCTCATGGCCAAATCTTAGTACTGCGGCAATTGCTTTGCCTTTACTTTTGCCACCAGCAACACCAATTACGAGTTCAGTTTGCTCAATATCCTCAAGTTGAAGCCCCAGTGTTGGCATTTTATGTACAACTGTACCTTCAGTGTCAAAATAATATCCGAATGCTTCCGCCAAAGCTCCGGCTTGTTGCAGACCTCCAATTATAGTGTCTCCAACTTTCCGTCTCTTAGCCATAACCATAGCATCACCGATTCCATGAACCACAATGCGACAGTTGCGAACAACACTAACAATTTCCTTTACACTTGGTTCAAGAAGCAGCGACTGATACGCTTCCTCACCAAGATCATCAGGTACATGAAGCAGTCTGTATTTACCACCAATTTTGCGAGCCATTTGGGAAGCCACGGTGTTGGCTTGCATTTCAACGCTTTCTCCAAGTCCACCCCGAGCTGGCACGAACCAAGCTTCCTTAAGTGGTGCGGAGCTGCTGAGATGATGGGCGATCTCTGCCATCGTCGAGCCACCTGTAACTGCTATGACATCTCCATTGGTAACATTCTTGCGTAGGATTGAGGCGCCTGTACGTCCAAGTTCCTTTTTGGTAAAAAACGAACTGTCTGAATCCCCTGGAACGATGATGACCTGTGATAAACCGAAGGTAGTACGGATTTGTGATTCTAAATCAGTCAGCTCGAACACTTCTTTAATGATAGGCTCCATTTGATCAAGCAGTAATTGACCTGCGGGTGTAATCCGCATCCCACTCGTCTCAATTTCTAGAAGTCCCTGTGATTTAAGAAATTCAACCTCACCGCGAAGAACACGTTCTGTAATATCAAGCGAGCCAGCGAGCGTCCTTCTGCCGATTACACCTGAAATCATAATATGATGCAGCACGGTGTACCTTTTTTTCATAACATCGAGCAAATCAGGCATCAATTGTTTCTGTATTTCAAGAATTCGTTTCATTATTCGTTTAATCTCTCCCACGCTTGATTGGTCATTAAATGTCCCAACAGTACATTTTAAGTCCCACCAGCAACAAATTCATTATAACTCATTTATTCGTAAGAAGCAATATATTGCAAGTGTTGTATAGCCTTAAATAAACATTGATTTTCATGCTCCAATATCATATAATAACCTTTGCTGTTATAAACAGCTTTAATATGCGCCCATGGTCCAAAGGATATGACGTAGGCCTCCGGAGCCTGAGATCGAGGTTCAATTCCTCGTGGGCGCGCCAATTATATATTAGTTATCATGTTAGAAGCTCCCTAGATCAGGGAGCTTTTTTCTGTTACAACCTACATCTAAACTATTGTTTGACCTTTATTGACCTTAATGTTAATTTCAGGTATGATATGGATATATTAAAGCTAGTAGCTATAATATAATTGATTAACTCAAGGAGGTTAAACATATGAGCCTTTTAGTTCCTATGGTTGTTGAACAAGACGCGAGAGGTGAACGCGCATACGATATCTATTCCCGTTTACTTAAAGACCGTATTATTTTTCTTGGTTCTCAAGTAAATGATCAAGTAGCCAATTCAATCATTGCTCAGCTGTTATTCCTAGATGCTCAAGATCCAGGCAAGGATATTTCTATTTACATCAACTCACCTGGTGGTTCAATTACTGCCGGAATGGCGATATACGACACCATGCAGTTTATTAAATCAGATGTATCCACAATCTGTGTAGGTATGGCTGCTTCGATGGGCGCTTTCCTACTTGCAGCAGGCGCGATTGGTAAACGTTACGCGTTACCGAACTCAGAGGTTATGATTCATCAGCCACTAGGTGGTGTCGAAGGTCAAGCATCTGATATCCAAATTCGTGCGAACCGTATTATCAAAATGCGTGAGAATTTAAATCGCATTCTGTCCGAACGTACTGGACAGCCGCTCGACCGTGTTGATCGTGATACAGACCGTGACTACTTTATGTCTGCAGCGGAAGCACAAGCATATGGATTGATCGATAAGGTTATTGAAAAAGTATAGTATTACATGGAAGGGACAATTCCTTAGTCATCGTATGGCTAAGAAATTGTCCCTTTGTTATACCCTCATTACCATAAATAGATCTGGTATGACATTGTATAGACCTAATATCTAGACTTGAAACCTCCATTGTCCCTCAACGTATCTATATATTAGATGGACCTAAGGAGGAGATTGTAATCATGAATTGCCCGGTATGCCATAATGTAAGAATGCGTGAAGTTATGAAAGATGATGTTTTAATTGACATTTGCCCGGAATGTAAAGGGGTATGGCTGGATCGTGGAGAGTTAGATAAACTAATGGCTGGAATTCGTGAATTAAGACCTCAATTGGACAACTGGAATAACGACGAACGCAATCGTCAACCTCGTCGTGATCATGATGATGATGACCACTACGATAAGCATTACAAGCAGGGACAAGGTCATCACAAGAAGAAACGTAATGTATTAGATGTATTCGGAGATTTATTTGATTGAGAGAAGTTTTTAACCATAATAAAACATTAAACATAAAGCAACGTGTCATCCTTGTGAATTTCAAAAGGATGACACGTTGTTTTATTGTGGAACTGACAATCAATGAATGCGTTCACATTATTGATTGTCTAATTCCTCTTTACTAACTAAGGAGATCAATGCATCCACTGCTTGATCTGAATCAGATCCTTCTGCAGAAATATAAACTTCAGTTCCAGTGGAAATTGCTAAACTCATGATTCCCATAATGCTCTTAGCGTTAACCTTCTTTTCATCCTTCTCAACGAAAATTTCTGATGAAAATTTATTGGCTTCTTGTACGAAAAGAGCTGCCGGTCTTGCATGTAAACCGGTTTTCAGTTTCACTATTACTGGGCGTCTTGACATCCAACCAATTCCCCCTTTTTTTCTGTATACAAATCTTACATAATACTGCACGTAAAATCAACTGACTTTAAAACAGATGACACCAAAAAAGTTATACATAGTTAATAGTATTATACCACTTGCCACCAAAATAAACTAGAATAATATATCTAACTCCTATTTTGTACTTCTTATTTTTTCGGCAAGTTCATCAATTTTACGTAACCTATGATTCACGCCAGACTTGCTGACGCCGCCTTTTAACAAATCGCCTACTTCTTTGAGGTTAATATCTGGATTCTTAAGTCGCATTACAGCTACTTCTCGCAGTTTATCAGGCAAGTTCTCCAAACCAATCTCTTTTTGCAATAGACGAATGTTTTCAATTTGACGAACAGCTGCACCGATTGTTTTATTTAAATTTGCTGTTTCACAATTAACAATACGATTAACCGAATTACGCATATCCTTCATAATACGTACATCCTCAAATCGCAGCAGCGCTTGATGTGCACCTATGATGGATAGAAATTCGATTATTTTCTCGCCCTCTTTGATATAGAGAACAAAACCCTTCTTGCGCTCAATGAACCGAGCATTAAGATCAAATCGATTCGCAAGTTTACACAGTGCTTGGCAATGCTCCTCATAAATAGAGGCAATCTCAAGATGATAGGACGAGCCTTCTGGATTATTAACCGATCCACCAGCTAGAAAAGCACCTCGTAAATAGGCGCGTTTACAGCATGAAGATGGAATGATCGCTTTATCAATATCAGTTGTAAAAATAAATCCTTCCGATACGATACATAAATCCTTCAGTAGCTCTTGAACACCAACCGGAACGCGAACAATGTAAACATTATTCTTTTTGAGTCTCATTTTCTTCCGAACAAGTAACTCGGTATGAAGTCCATATGTTTTTTTGAGAAGAGAGTAGATTCTTCTGGCAATTGCAGCATTCTCGGTCAGAATATCCAGGATCACACGCCCATTGCTGAACTGCACAGAGCCGTTCATTCTTATAAGAGCGGATAACTCCGCCTTTTCACAACAGGCTTCACTCTCAATAAGAGTTAATTCCTTCTTGGTCTGTGCTGCAAAAGACATTTCATTCACCTCTTCCTTAACATCCAGTTCTCCACAATTTGATAGATGTGATCACTTAATTTATCGGCATCATGACGTAAATAGGTTCGGAACAAAACAAGTGTATCCGCTATTACCTGATAGCCTCGTTTTTTCACCTCTTCAAGATCTAAATGAACGGCTTTGGCACCCTTCTCTGCGTATCTATCCTGAACTTGAGGTGGAATTTCTCCATCATTTACAATAATATAATCGAATAATTGATTACCTACATGCTGATGAATAGCTGCTAAATGATCGCTGACAGAATAATTATCCGTTTCACCTGGCTGCGTCATAACGTTACAAATAAACATTTTGACAGCATTAGATTTAATAATTTCGTCAGCTACCCCTTTAACTAATAAATTCGGGAGTATACTCGTATATAGCGAGCCAGGACCACATAGAATCGCATCTGCCTCACGGATAGCCTGAATAGCTTCAGGTAGAGGCTTAACATTAGCAGGCTCAATGAACAGACGTTCAATTCGACCACCATTTAAGGGAATCTTCGACTCCCCTACTACAATCGTTCCATCTTCCATTTCTGCATTGAGCGTTATTACTTGACTGGAAACAGGAAGAACACTGCCTCTTACCGCGAATACACGGCTCATTTCTCTGATACCCGTAACAAAATCTCCAGTAATATCTTTCATTGCAGCTAGAATTAGATTACCAAGTGAATGACCAGCTAGCCCTGTACCTTCAGGGAAACGATACTGAAGCATTAAGGCTAACAAGGGTTCTACATCCGCCATGGAGGTTAGAACATTACGAATATCGCCTGGAGGCGGCATTCCAAGCTCAGATCGAAGAATTCCTGAACTTCCTCCATCATCTGCAACAGTCACAATCGCTGTAATATCAAGCGGTTTATTCTTAAGACCTCGCAACATAACCGATAGTCCAGTTCCTCCGCCGATTACAACGATTTTCGGATTGCTTTTGAGTACGAGATTGCTTGACAAAGCCTCACCCCTATAAACTTTCTCAGCTTAGCTATTGACGATCCCTTTCTGCATCCCGATGGCTGACCCTGACAGATTCCGTCTCGGAATTATCCATCATATTGCCGATATACTCTGCAATCGCGACCGAACGGTGTTTACCACCCGTACAACCAATTCCTATAACAATTTGGCTCTTGCCCTCTTTTTGATACTGCGGAACAAGGAATTGGAGCAAATCGAGTAATTTAGTTAAAAATTCCTGCGTTTCATACCACTTCATCACATAATCATAAACGTCCTGATCCTGACCGGTTTTGGGTCTAAGTGTATCAATATAATGCGGATTAGGTAAAAAGCGCACATCAAAAATCAGATCAGCATCAATCGGAATCCCATACTTAAACCCAAATGAAATTACATTTATAGATATGCAATTAGGCTCAAGATTGGTGAATCTAGAAGATATCTGTTCTTTGAGCTGCGCGGGCTTGAGTGATGACGTATCAATAACCTGCGTGGACAGACCCTTTAGCTCTTCTAGTAACTTACGTTCTGCGTAGATACCTTCAAGAGGTAGGCCACCTTGTGCTAATGGATGTCGTCTACGTGTTTCTTTGTACCGTTGTACAAGAGAAGCATCCGTCGCATCGAGAAATAGAATTTCATAAGTAATTGTGTGATGATCCTTAAGTGTACGAAGTGATTCATGTAAAGAGGTAAAGAATTCTCTACCCCTTAGATCAATTACAAGTGCTACTTTCCCAATTTTGCCTTGAGATTGTTCAATTAACTCAGCAAATTTGGGAATTAGGATTGGAGGTAGATTATCGACACAGAAGAAACCAAGATCCTCAAATGATTGAACTGCAATCGTTTTGCCCGCTCCTGACATGCCGGTGATAATAACGAGCTTAGCAATAGCGCTCGTATTGTCCATACTTTCCCTCTCCCTTAATTACTGCAGATTCAGACATGCTGCACCAACGATACCAGCATCATTACCGAGCGTTGCTGCAACAATATCCACGCCTTCTTTAACTGGTTCAGGCGTATATTTATCAAATGCTTGACGAATAGGCTCAAACAGAATTTCTCCTGCACGTGACACACCGCCACCAATAATAAATTTTTGCGGATTCGTGATCACTGCCAAAGTCGCCATTGATCTTCCCAAATAATAAGCTGCACGATTAACGATGCGCTCAGCTACCTCATCCTTGCCTCTAGCAGCTTCAAAAACATCCTTCGCTTCAATTTTATCAAGTAAGCTTAGCGAAGTGAATTCACCACGTTCAACGGCATTCATCGCCATACGTACGATACCTGTTGCAGAGGATACTGATTCAAGGCAGCCTACACGACCACATGTGCATTGAATCGCTTCAATATCAGGAACAACGCATAGATGACCAATCTCTCCAGCCATACCCTTAAAGCCGTGAAGCAGCTTGCCATTCTCAATAATTCCGCCGCCAACACCTGTGCCTAATGTATAGCATACAACATCTGAGAAGCCTTTACCTGCGCCACTCCAAGCTTCACCAAGTGCGGCTACATTCGCATCATTATCAATTTTAACGGGTTTATCAAGCATTTCTTGTAAGCGCTGCTTGATCGGGATATCACGTAAATTAAGATTCCCAGAGGATACGATAACACCTTTAGCAATGTCCAGAAAGCCCGCTATACCTGCTCCAACACCAACAACCTGATCCCATGAGAACGTAGTTTCAGCAACTGTAGCACGTGTATATTCAGCAATTTTGTCAACAACATGATCTGGACCAAACTCTACTCCCGTAGGCCCTTCATATTTGTGCAACAAATTACCATTACTATCGCATATTCCTACCTTAATTGTAGTCCCGCCAAGATCGACACCAACATAGATCTGTTCTGTCATACCCATTCATCCTCTCAAAAACTTTCTATAAGAAAGCTATCTTCATTAAACATACGCATTTATTTAGAACTATACGCGAACCAAGTTCAGATGGTCAAGAAACAAGAAGAAACGGTTTCAACATGTTCTCAGCTCAAGCGTTTTCCTTTGAGTATCACTCAGCAGAAAACGTGGATGCATAAGCCGCAACCACGTCCTTACCGTTTTCGGCATTCGATTGTTACAGCGATTGACTCCAGTCAGTCACTGCACTTCCTTCAAGAAATTTCTCGCAATCTAGAGCTGCCATACATCCGCTGCCTGCCGCTGTAATTGCTTGTCGATATTTAGTATCCTGAACATCGCCACAAGCGAACACACCAGGAACATTCGTTTCAGTGGATCCTGGCTTAACAACGATATAGCCTATTTCATCGATCGTAATTTGTCCGCCCAAGAAGTCTGTATTCGGCTTATGACCGATCGCTATGAATATGCCATCCGTGTCAAATTCTTCTTCCAAACCAGATTCATTGTTAAGGACTTTAAGAGCTGTTACTTTCATACCGTCAGACTGTACTTCAACTGGCGTATTATCCAGACTCCAAACAATTTTGGGATTCTCACGTGCACGATCCTGCATGATTTTGGATGCCCGAAGTTCACTCCGGCGATGCACAAGCCTTACCTCTGAGGCAAACCTTGTTAGAAAGTTGGCTTCTTCCATGGCAGAATCTCCACCACCGACTACGATGATTTTCTTCCCACGGAAGAAAAATCCATCACATGTTGCACATGTGCTTACACCGCGGCCTACATTCTCACGTTCACCGTCAATTCCGAGGTATTTGGCAGAAGCACCTGTAGAAATAATGAGCGATTGTGTTTCAAGTTCACCTAGACCATCAACTTGCAGTTTGAATGGACGTTTACTAAGATCAACTTGTGAAACAAACCCTGTTTTGAACTCAGCACCGAATTTTTCGGCCTGTTTACGCATATTAGCCATTAACTCAGGACCCATAATCCCATCAGGGAAGCCAGGGAAATTCTCAACCTCTGTTGTGGTTGTCAGCTGTCCGCCTGGTTCAGGCCCTTCAATAACTAATGGATTCATATTCGCACGTGCCAGGTAAATAGCTGCTGTTAAACCAGCAGGGCCAGTTCCGACCACAATCGTTTTGTACATATGCTCATCCCTCTCTAAATATTACTGCTTGATATTCAGAAGCTTCGAATCCATCTTTTCCTTCAAACCACAAACCTCATCAATTAGTTTGACATTCTTACTAATTGTTGATACAGAAGCTTGATAACGTGTTGCAACTTCTTGGTAAGATATAGGACGACGATGTATTTTGGCGATTAAATACTCAAGCGCGGCGGACCACCCTTCCACCTTGGTAATTCGAGGAACCTCCGGATATACTCGTGTTAGAAATTCTACCCAAAGCGTTTCTAAATCATGCTGTTCAATAAGATCATACCGTTTATGCATATGGCGAAATGCCATCTCGATAACAGCTTGCCATTTGACTTCCCATGTTGGTAAATTGAGTCCGAGCGACGCATCTTTGATGACACGGATTTCTCCGTCCAGATGTGCTTTAAGCGGCTCACTTACACCCATGCTACGAAGGACAAATAAAGCAGCACGCTTTAGGTAATCATCTTCATCAGCTTCAAGAATAAAATCAGTGAGAGCTTCTTTCACTTCGTTATCGCCAATTGCTCCGAACGCTTGAATGACATGAAGCTTCGTTTGATAATCCCCATGACGTAAAGCCCAGAAAAAAGACGACCGTACGAGTGGATCTTCTTTCAGCCCATCCGGTATTCCTTCTTCGGATCTAGTAAGGGCACGAAATTGTTCCTCGAACGGTAAGTGATAATGATAATGTAGCTTTCCAACTGGCACACCTTCATCAATTTCATCCAAATGACGCAAATAGAAAGAGGCAACCTCTGATCCAGGGTCTATTCTTTCTACTTGCTTCCATAACCGTCTAGCTTCTGTAAATCGCCCTAAACTACATGCAGCAACAGCCGTATAGTGATATAGGCTAGGATCTGATCCATCTTCACCTAGTTTAAGGAGACGCTTAAACAATTGATAAGCACCGGCATGTTCACCTAAGATTCCCATTGTGGTAGCCATTTTGAACATATGATCGAGTTGAATTGGATACGTTTTGCGTAACATGTCAATTAACTCTTGTACCTCAGATTCACGGCCTAGATGCTGATAAAAAATCGCCAAATTGCAAAGTGCATGCAAATTACCCGGCTCAATCTCTAGAACATCGTGAATCGTAGATACAGATTTATCGAACTGCCCTGTATAGTAATAAGCTAAAGCCAGATTATTGCGAGCTGCCATAAAATCAGGATGTTCTTCTACAATTGCTTCAAGTGTTCTTGTCGCTTCCGTAAATTTACCCTCTTCTAGCAGAACGCGAGCTGTATCGTGTTCTAACAAGCCCTCTCTGGCTTTGATTTGTGTAATTTGCGTCGGACGTTGTAATTCGAAAGATAAATAGTCCATCATCTCTTCGGACTCTTCTAGAAAAACCCCCTTAGGGTCATTCTCTAAATAGTGTACAAGAGCTTCCTCCGCCAATTCAAAACTTTCCATATTAGCGTAATTGTTCGCCATATAGTAATAGCACTCAATCATTGAAGGATCTACATCTTCAATAACTTCTTGGAGGACCAGATTGGATTGTTCAAACTGCCCCATCTCAGATAATACACCAGCTAGATTACAGTAATTCACCGGATTTTCTTTCTCGAGATCGATAGCCCGGCGAAAATACTTTAATGCCTTATCATAGTGGTAACGGTCCAAGGATTGGACAGCTCTCTCGAAAAAGAACGAAGCATCTATGCGAATTGGAATTACATTAGATTGTGGACTCGCGGAAACTCGCTTTTTCTCCATATAAGGCACCTCCTAGGCAAACATAAGTTTTGCTAAGTATAGCATAGACCATCTAGTACACCAAATGACTCAATCTACACTCCGCCGTGTTTAAATAGAGACGAAATCGATCCGCCGGTTTCGATAATATTGATCGCACTGCTAAGTAGAGGAGCGACCGATAGAACCTTAAAGCGCGCAGGATGATCACTAGGAATAGCTATAGAATCTGTGATAACAACTTCTTGAATATTCGGATGGTCAAGTCGCTCAAGTGCTGGACCTGAGAATACTGGATGCGTTGCACAAACAAACGAGTCATGCGCTCCTCTTTCTTTAAGCCCTTCAACAACATTGACAATAGTTGAACCCGTGTCAATCATGTCTTCAATAATGATTGGAGTACGATCTTTGACATCCCCAATGACGTGTGTAATAACCGATTGATTATGTTCGGGACGTTTTTTGATCATGATTGCAAACGGAGCATTAAGGATATTCGCCATCTTCTCAGCAGTCGTTGCACGACCTGCATCTGGAGAAACGATAATTGGATTAATGATATTCTTCTTCATCATGTAATCACTAATTACATCAAGTGCAGTCAGATGATCAACTGGGATATTAAAGAATCCTTGAATCGCTGGCGCATGTAAATCAATTGTAATTAGACGCTGTGCACCGGCAGCTCTGAATAAATCTGCAACTAATTTAGCTGAGATTGGTTCACGTGGTGCAGCTTTTCTTTCTTGTCGTGAATAGCCGTAATAAGGAATTACGAGGGTTATCGTTCTTGCAGATGCTCTTTTGGCAGCATCCATCATAATTAACAGTTCCATCATATGATCGTTGATGGGATGAGAGAACGTCTGAACCAAGTATACGTCACAGTTACGTACGCTTTCTTGGTAACAGCAATAGCTTTCGCCACTTTTGAATTTGGATAGCTTAATTTTGCCTTGCGGTAAGCCTAGTTCTTTACAAATCTGTTGCGTAAGTAATGGATTAGATGAACCTGAGAAAATTTTAACTTGATCTGATGAGAGCATGGATAACCTCCGAGGGATAAATTCCGCACGAATAACCTCCCTTCCGGGAAGTTATTCGATCAGGCTGTCGATTATTGTTACCTATTTTTCCATTATACATGAAATTAGTCGAAATTAAAAAGATATTAACTCTCTATTTCTTGAACAAAAAGTGGAAATATGAGAATATCCTACTTTTTTCAACTCTAGAAGGGCCAAATCAAGGTTCTCAGCAAGTCTTTCTGGCTGATGAGCATCTGAACCAATCGTAATGGGAATTCCAATTTCACATGCATATTCTATCATAGATTGACAAGGATACATATGCCTAGCTTTATGACGTAAACCAGAAGCATTCAATTCAATCACCATATCGCTCGCTTTAATAATATCAAGTGTTTCCCTCTCTAGCATCGTCATATCGCATTTTGGCATGTAACCAAAACGTTTAATCATGTCAATGTGTCCGAGAAAGTCATATAACTGTGATCGTGCTGCCTTCTGAACTGCATCATAATATTGTCTGAAGACATCGTCAACTTCGCGTCCATTCCAACCATCCAATTGACGGTGATCGGATACGTCCCATGTTCCAAGAAAATGCACAGAGCCAATCACATAATCCCATGGGTATCGATCAATAATCGCTGCAATTTGCTCTTCATATCCTTCGATATAATCAGCTTCTAAACCAACACGCAAATCGATTTGGCTTTTGTATTTCTCTTTCAAAGTTAGAGCTTCTTCCACATATCTAGGTAATTCATCCATCGACATTGCCATACCTGGCAAATAAGTTGCTGGATCTACATGAATGAGTGGCAAGTGATCCGACACACCAAGCTGTACTAACCCGAGTTCAATACCACGTTTCACATAATCCTCTAAATCACCAGATGCATGTCCGCAACGTGCATGATGCGTATGATAATCAATTAACATAGCTCAGTTACACCTAGCCTTTTCTAGAATTAAGATGACGACGTTCAAGCTCTGCCAATAAATCATCTAGTGAAAGCTTTTGTTCTCTTAAGAGCACTAATAAGTGGAAAATCAAATCGCTTGCTTCATATCTGAGCTCATCCTTGTCACTATTTTTGGCTGCGATAATGACTTCGGATGCTTCTTCTCCAATTTTCTTAAGAATTTTGTCGATTCCCTTCTCAAACAAATACGTGGTGTATGAGTTTACAGGGCGTTCCAAGTCCCTAGAAGCAATGACTGTTTCTAGATTGGATAGGATAGCAAAGCGTTCAGATTGCGTATTAACCATATCGTTCTGTTCACTAATAATCGATGTATTAAAACAAGTATAAGTACCATTATGACAAGCTGGTCCTTGTGGATTTACGAATACAAGCAATGTGTCTGCATCGCAATCATAACGAATATCCGTCACATGCTGTACATTTCCTGATGTTGCACCTTTGTTCCAAAGTTCCTTTCGTGAGCGGCTCCAGAACCATGTTTGCTTCGTTTTTATTGTAACTTGAAGCGATTCTATGTTCATATAAGCTAGCATTAGCACGTCTTTGGATGTGGCATCCTGTACGATTGCCGGTACAAGCCCGCTCTCGTCAAACTGAATCACACTCAAATCTAATGTTGTCATCGTACTTCCACTCCTTTGCTGCGAAGATCATCTTTAACTTCCGCAATCGTCATCTCTTTATAATGAAAAATCGTAGCAGCCAGTCCTGCGTCTGCATGACCCTCTGTAAACACATCATAAAAATCATTTTTCTTGCCCGCTCCACCAGAAGCAATAACAGGAATCGACACTAACTGTGATACTGTCCGAGTTAAGGGTAGATCAAATCCGTCCTTCGTTCCATCAGCATCCATAGAAGTTAATAGAATTTCTCCCGCACCTAAATCTTGCAATTGCTTAGCCCATTCTAGTGCCTTGATACCTGTAGCTTGACGACCACCGTGTGTGTAAACTTCCCACTCACTCCAGTCAGAGTTGTACTTCGCATCAATAGCCACAACAATACACTGCGAACCGAATCTTCTAGCTCCATCTGATACAAGCTGAGGATTCTTGACTGCGGCTGTATTAATTCCAATCTTATCTGCTCCTGCTCGAAGAAGTCTTGTCATATCGTCTACACTAGAAATACCACCCCCAACTGTAAAAGGGATCGTGATTTCACCTGCTGTTTGACGAACGACCTCGATCATCGTTGCTCTTCCTTCTACAGATGCCGAAATATCTAGAAAAACAAGTTCGTCCGCACCTTCACGATCATAGATTGCAGCGAGCTCAACTGGATCTCCTGCATCACGCAGATTAACGAAATTAACACCTTTCACAACGCGACCATCTTTTACATCAAGACAAGGAATAATTCGTTTGGCTAACATCGGAGACCTCCTTTCATTCATGAATATTTATTAGAACTGATTTCGTGAAATCAGCTTAAATGGCTTTAAGAAATAGTCAGAACTTACTTACCTATTGTTTGTAAAGCATGCGTTAGGCCTATTGCCCCTGTATATAACGCCTTACCAACAATTGCACCACTAACACCTGCATCTGCATGTTCAGCTAGACGAGTTAAGTCGCTTAACTGGCTAACGCCTCCTGAAGCAATAACGGATTGACCAGAGACTTTAGCAAGCTGGGCGATGGCTTCCACATTTGGGCCACCCATCATGCCATCTCGTGAAATATCAGTGAAAATGAAGGTGCGTGCACCATACTCTGCAAGCTGTACAGCAAGGTCGACTGCTTTAACGTCAGATGTCTCCAGCCAGCCACGAGTAGCAACTAGACCATTTCTAGCATCAAGTCCGATTGCGATGCGCTCTCCGTGCTTTCTAAGAGCCTCATGAACGAACTTACGATCTTCAATAGCAGCTGTACCCAGAATAACACGTGATACACCAAGTGATAGCAGTCGATCAATATCAGACTCTGACCGAATACCGCCACCGATTTGAACAGGTACTTTAACAGAGCTTGCAATGCGTCCAATTAACTCAGCATTAACAGGTTGACCTGCTTTAGCGCCATCTAGATCAACTAGATGAATCCATTCTGCACCTTGTTCTTCCCATTGTAATGCTACTTCTGCCGGTTCGTCATTGTATACCGTTTCTTGGTTATAATCGCCTTGCACCAATCGAACACATTTTCCATCTCGAATATCAATTGCCGGGTAAATTATAAAAGGTGACATACCTGTTAATCCTCCGTTACCGTTATGAACTCATATTTAATCACAATCTCTTGTGTTTACTTACTTACAAAATTAATTACTGCTATTTACTTTGCTGCCACATAAAGCCACAAAATTACCCAGCAGCTGCATGCCAAGCTCACCGCTCTTCTCTGGATGAAATTGCATACCATACACCTGATCATGACCAACAATTGCTGACACCTGCTGATAATAATCTGTTGTTGCGAGCAAATCTTCTACTCGCTCAGGCAATACATGATAAGAGTGAACGAAATATGCATGCCCTTCTTCTAGTCCATTAAATAGTGGATGATTGCTTTGCTCGAACTTCAGACGATTCCACCCCATATGAGGTACTTTATAATCACCAACGAAGTGTACGACTTTACCTGGAAGAAGATCTAATCCAGTGTGGGTACCATACTCCTCACTTTCGGTGAACAATAGCTGCATGCCTAGGCAAATACCAAGAAGTGGTTTCCCTGACTCTGCATACTGTTTAACCGTCACATCAAGCCCTGTCTCCCTTAAACTAGATATAGCATCCCCGAATGCGCCTACTCCTGGTAGAATCGCGCCATTAGCTGCTAAGATGACACTCGGATCTGAAGTAACGACTGTCTCATGACCTAACCGTTCAACTGCTTTGCTAACTGAATGCAGGTTTCCCATGCCATAATCGATAATTGCTATGGTAGCCACGACTACAGCACTCCTTTCGTTGATGGTACGCCTTGTACGCGAGGATCAATCGTTGTTGCTTCATCCAGTGCTCGCCCCAGTGCTTTGAATATTGCTTCAATCATATGATGTGTATTCTGACCATAGTGGACAATGACATGAAGCGTAATTCTTGCTTCTAGCGCAAACTTCCATAAAAATTCTTGGACAAGCTGCGTATCAAACGATCCGACAACTGCGGTTGGATATTCCGCACGATATTCGAAATGAGGGCGGTTCGAAATATCAATGACTACCTGCGCTAACGCTTCATCCATCGGGATAAATACAGATGCATAACGCTTAATTCCCTTTTTGTCGCCAAGTGCTTCTTTCAGTGCTAGTCCTAGACAAATCCCAATATCTTCAACGGTGTGATGATCATCAATTTCAATATCACCGATTGCATTCACCTTCAAATTGAATTGACCATGCTTAGTAAACAGGTCCAACATGTGATTCAAGAACGGTACATCTGTCTCTATCTCTGAAATACCTGTTCCATCTATATCATAAGCAAGCTTAATATTCGTCTCATTCGTTACACGTGCAATTTCAGCTGCTCGGCTACGCGTAATCGCATCCTGATTTTCCATTGTGAATTCCTCCTAAAAGTTTTGTGATACAAGATTTCTATCTACAAGATTCACATTTACTGACTTTGACGTTCCTTATTTAATCGAACCTCAATCGCGCGAGCATGCCCTTCGAGCTTCTCGGTGCGAGCGAGCGTCATGATCATGTCGCCATTCGCGAGCAGGGCTTCTTTGCTGTAGTGGATGACACTGGACTTCTTCACGAAGTCATCCACATTCAGCGGCGAAGAGAAACGAGCCGTGCCGTTGGTTGGCAGGATGTGATTCGGTCCTGCGAAGTAGTCGCCAACCGGCTCGGGTGAATACGGGCCGAGGAAGATTGAGCCCGCATTCTGAATTGCGGGCAGAATCGCGAACGGTTCAGCCGTGAGCACCTCTATATGCTCAGGAGCGACCTCGTTCGCGACGCGCACAGCTTCTTCGATCGTGCTTACGAGCACGATCGTTCCCCGCTCCGCCGTCGACACGGCGGCGATGTCACGACGCGGCAGCACGGCTAGCTGGCGCTCAAGCTCGGTTTGTACACTTGCGGCGATCTCGCGCGAAGTGGTGATAAGCGTGACGGGCGACAATACGTCATGCTCCGCTTGTGCTAGTAAATCTGCAGCGATATATTCAGGATCAGCTGTATCATCAGCAATAATTACAACATCCGTAGGTCCAGCAATCATATCAATATCGACTACACCATACACTTCGCGCTTAGCTAATGCGACATAGATATTGCCTGGACCTGCGATTTTATCCACCGGTGCAATCGTCTCGGTGCCATAGGCAAGAGCAGCAATCGCTTGTGCTCCGCCAATGCGATAGATTTCCGTGATGCCCGCTTCCGCTGCTGCGACAAGAATATGCGGGTTAATCCCCGCTTCACCTGCCGTCGCAGGAGGCGTCACCATCACGATCTCTAACACGCCCGCGACCTGTGCAGGGATCGCGTTCATAAGCACGGACGACGGATACGCCGCCGTCCCACCAGGGACATACAGGCCGACACGCTTAAGCGGCCTGATCACTTGTCCAAGCAGGCTCCCATTCGCCTGCAGGTCCATCCACGAGTTGCGCTTCTGCTTCTCGTGATAGGACCTTATATTCGCTGCGGCACAGCGCAGCGCCTCCAAGAACTTATCGTCTACCTGCGTATACGCTGCTTGGATCTCTGCCTCATCAACACGAAGTTTGTCTATTTCTACACCGTCAAACTGCTGACTGAATCTACGCAGCGCAGAATCTCCCTCTGAGCGCACGGCATCTAAAATAACTCGAACACTCTCGTTCTGCTCTGGCGTGCCATATTCGACGTCTCTTATTAATTTAAATTCGCTAACTTCAACGATTCTCATTACGCTGTTCCCCCTCTATGAGTTCCACTATTAATTCAACAAGATAAAACGGCTTCGCCGTCCTTATAGGATGGCTGCGTTTCGTAAGGTGAATACTAGAAAGTATAGGTGTAAAACTTATATTTTCTAATTCACTAAATTTACTTGAAGCATGTCACACAGTCGTTGTATTTCAACATTCTTCATTCGATAGCTCACCCGATTAGCAATTAATCGACTCGTTATTTGGAATATTTCTTCTCTTTCAACTAAACCATTCTCTCGCAGGGTTTGACCTGTTTCAACCATATCAACGATCCGATCTGCTAAACCAATTAATGGCGCAAGCTCGATAGAGCCGTTAAGCTTAATCACTTCAACCTGCTGCCCCTGTTCCCGGAAATACTGAGATGCTACATTCGGATATTTAGTAGCTACTCGTGGATTTAAAACAGGCTTCCAATCTGGAAGTGCAATAACCGACATACGGCAACGAGCAATCGCGAGATCAAGAAGTTCGTATACATCTCGATTCTCTTCCATTAGCACATCCTTGCCGACAATTCCGATATCTGCCACACCATACTCTACATAAGTAGGTACATCAACTGGCTTAGCCATAATAAATTCCATACCTGCCTCCGGAAATGGAATAATTAGTTTTCTAGAATCATCCGTTTCCTCTGGAAGTGGTATCCCCGCTTGATGAAACAATTTGAATGCTTGTTTGTATATACGACCTTTTGGCATCGCAACCTTTAGTAAATCTCTCATTGCTTATCCCCTTGCACAAACTGGATGATTTCGTTATATACCGTGTTGTTATAAGTTAGTGAAGCCTGATCTATATTCATTGACTTAAGATCACAATTATTAGGAATTAGAACCGTTTCTACCATTATGAGCTTACTGTCCATCCGCAGCTTGCTTGCATGTCCAAGTGCTTCTACACGATGTTCGCTATCATATACAAGTAACACCTTGGGTGTTGAACCTGCTAGTTCTGGATCAACTACTTCAAGAATACGATTTGTTTTGAGTGCAAATCCTGTAGCTGGAGCAGGCCTTCCGAATTGTCCAAGAAGCTTATCATACCTACCGCCTGCACAAACAGGGAATCCAAGATCAGCAGCATAGCCTTCGAACGTCATTCCTGTGTAATATTCAAAATCACCTACCATCGTCAAATCAATGACAACGTGATCACTAACTTCATAGGCATCAAGCACATGCCAGATCTCATTTAAATGACGGATAGACTGCTGCGCTAGAGGATCTGTCGTGAGCAATAATGCCTGCTCTCCTACTTCAAGACCACCACGAAGACGCAGTATACCTTCTAATCTTCTCTGATCATCTAGATTAAGATCTAACGATTGCAATTTTTCTCTATATCCAACATAATCTCGATTTATTAAATAATTTTTAAGCAGCCTTTCATTCTCCGTCTGGCCAGATAATATCTCTTGAAATAGACCGTTTAGAAATCCAACATGACCTAAAGCGATCTTAAATCGATGAACACCGGCTGCTTGTAAGGAAGCAATAGCCAGTGCTATGACCTCTGCATCTGCCTCAGGAGATGCGTCGCCTACTAACTCAATACCAGTCTGATAAAATTCCGCACCCCGACCTGCTTCCGCTTCAATGGCACGAAACACATTTGCATGATAGGATAAACGAATTGGAAACGACTCTTCCTTAAGTAGAGAAGAAACTACTCTCGCAATCGGTGTTGTCATATCAGAGCGAAGCACAAGCATCGTTCCGTTACGATCGAGAAGCTTAAACAGCTTACGATCTTCTGTTGATGAAGCGATACCTACGGTGTCATAGAATTCTAATGTGGGCGTCATAATTTCTCTATAACCCCAGCGTTCCATACAAGCTAGCACCTGACGTTCGACAGAACGCAATTGTTTTGCCGCATCTGGCAAAAAATCTTTCAGTCCAGTTGGTTTCTCGAATACTTTTGGCTTAGACATAGTTGTCACACCCCTAACCCTATTATCACAATTTTATATATTTAAATGTGTTATCCACTTAGATCAGTTATGAAATTGATTCAAAAATAAACGCTTTACTGCGTTACCATGTTACCTCTCTAACAAAATGAAGTTATTTAAGTTTATCACGATTTAAAAATGACGTCAATAAAGCACTTACCCTACTTATAATAGAGGGTAAGTGCTTATTGTGTCGATCAAAATGTGATAGATCTAAGTAGTAACCTTCCTAAATTCACCTAAGTATGCTTTAATGACATGTTCATTTTTACGTAAAGCTTCTGCATTGTCTTCTATTGATATATAGCCTGTCTCAAGAACATAACCCCTATGTGCAAGCTTCAGTGCAGATTTGGCATTTTGTTCTACGAGAAGAATCGCAGTCTTGCTATGCTCATTAATACTCTTAATAATTTTCATGATTTCATTAACAATAATCGGTGCTAGACCCATCGATGGTTCATCAAGCATAAGGAGCTTTGGCTCTGACATCAAAGCACGTCCAATCACGAGCATCTGCTGTTCACCACCGCTAAGTGTTCCCGCCATTTGCTTTCTCCTCTCTGCCAGCCGCGGAAACATATCGAACATCTCATTTATTTTTTGATGAATCTTATGCTTATCATGCCTCTTCGTGAAAGCACCAAGTTCCAAGTTTTCAAGGACAGACAGTCCACTGAATACTCTCCGACCTTCTGGTACTTGAATTAAACCTCTCTCTACAACGGTATACGCCTCTGCCTTTGTTATATCATCATCTAGAAAGTGAATAGAGCCTTCGGATGGTCTGACAAGACCAGATATGGTTTTGAGGATTGTACTCTTACCTGCACCATTGGCACCAAGTAGTGCTACAATTTCTCCTTGCTTGATCGATATGGAAACACCTTTAACTGCTTGAATTTTACCATAATACGTTTGTATATTTCTTACATCAAGGACCATACTCATATCGCTTCACTCTCCTCTTCCGTTCCAAGGTAAGCTTCGATAACAAGTGGATTCAGTAGAATTTCTTCAGGGGTTCCTTCAGCTAACTTCTTTCCATAATTAAGAACGATTATTTTCTCCGAAACTTGGTTAACCAGCCCCATGTCATGCTCGATTAATACGATAGGAATACGAAATTCAGTGCGAATTTGACGGATTAAATAGATTAAATCAAGTTTTTCTGTATAGTTAAACCCTGCCGCAGGCTCATCTAGAAATAAAATTTTGGGTTCTATAGCTAACGCCCGTGCAATTTCAAGATAACGTTGTGCGCCATATGGTAAATTTGCCGCTTGGCGGTTCCTATAAGCTTCCAGTCCAACAAATTGAATATAATATTCTGCTACCTGCTGGATCCGCTCTTCTTCCATTCTCTGAGCTTTGGTATGGAGCAAAGCTCCCCAGATCCCTTGCGTCGTTCTCGTGTGCATCCCCGATTTCACATTATCAAGCACAGATAAATTCGGGAATATGCGAAGGTTCTGGAACGTACGTGCCATACCAAGTCCTGTTATTTCACTCGGCTTCTTCCCTACAACCTTATTGCCATTAAAAATAATTTCCCCGCTTGTAGGCTGATAAAACCCCGTTATCATATTAAATAGAGACGTTTTACCCGCTCCGTTCGGACCAATTACACTCATGATAATATTGTCAGGAATATCGAAGCTTAAATGATCTATTGCAGTTACCCCTCCGAACTGCAGATGCAAATTTTTCAGTTGTAAGATCGGCATCATAGCGCCCCCAATCAATTACTTCTCTCCATTATGCTTTACTGGTAATAACCCTTGTGGTCTAAAAACCATCATCATAACGAGTGCAATTCCGAATATCAAAAATCGATACTTATCGACGCCAATTCCTAAGTTGATTACTTTGTCCAAATCTCTTAATAACTCTGGAATGACAATAACAAGTATGGCGCCTATAACTACCCCAGACACTCTTCCTATTCCACCTAGAATAACAGCAAGCAGGATTAGCACAGATTGCATAAAGCTAAAGCTTTCGGGTGCAATCGCTGTCATTTTCACAGCAAAGATAGACCCACCTAAGCCTGCAAACACAGCACCAATGGCATAAGCCTTTAGCTTCGTTCGTACTCGATTAACTCCCATCGCTTCTGCTGCATCCTCATCCTCACGAATGTATGCCCATGAACGTCCTAGTCGAGAGTTCTGTAACCGCTTAGAAGCGATAATCACTATACAAGCTAGTACTAACATTGCCCAATACGAATAGCTTAAATTATTAATTGTTAAGTTACCGATATGAATAGCGTCAGGAAACGGACTTTTAATGCCGTAAATCCCTGAAGAACCTCCTGTAAAAGAGAGATTCTTAGCTGAAATTCGGACAATCTCTCCAAAACCTAACGTAACGATAGCAAGATAGTCGCTTCGCAAACGCAAGGTAGGTAATCCGATAACAATTCCAGCCATCGCAGCAATTACCCCTCCGATAGGAATTGTGAGCCAAAAACTTATATCATATACAGTCATTAAAATACCTGTTGTATAAGCACCCACTGCAAAAAAAGCAGAATAACCTAAATCTAATAATCCCGTAAATCCTACAACAATATTGAGCCCTAACCCTAAGACAATATAGAAAACAGCCAAAAATCCTACATCAAGCCAATATCCCCCTGAGTAAAGTGGAAACGTCAATGATAATAAAGTAATACTAATGAGACGTAATCGTTTCATTTTAGATAAGGGTTGTATCAAACGATTGATTGAAGTGGATGCTTTGGGAATAACGCTCATCAGGTCACATCCTCTCCGTTACTTTTTCACCAAGAATTCCTGTCGGCTTAAATACAAGAAGCACAATTAAAATAATAAAGGCAAACACATCTTTCCACTCGCCCCCAACCGTATAAGTTCCGAAAGTTTCAAGAAATCCTAAAATTAGACCACCGAGCATTGCACCTGGTAAATTACCTATGCCACCAATCACTGCTGCTGTAAATGCCTTCATCCCCACAATGAATCCCATCATGAATGTGATGTTGCCATAATACGTGGCATGCATCATCCCAGCTGCGGAAGCTAAGAATGAACCTACGAAAAATGTAAGCGCAATGACCTTCACAACATTTATTCCCATTAGACTGGATGTCGTTTTATCAATTGCGATGGCACGCATGGCTTTACCGTAAATACTTTTATGAATGAAGAGATGCAAACCGAATAGTAAGACCCCTGAAAATAATATAATTCCAATTTGAGAATACATAATATTAGCTCCAAGAAAAGTAAACCCTGTTGTTGGAAGCGTTATAGGCATAATATGGGGTCTGGCACCGAATATAGCCATCACGCCATTCTCAAGTACAAGTGATATACCCACTGCTGTAATTAAGATAGATAAACGAGGGGCCTTGAGCAGAGGTCGATAGGCCACCTTCTCAATTCCCATACCCATTAACCCAGTTGCTACCATAGCAATTAGAAAAGCTACAGCAATGCCTATGAGACTTTCCATAGTACCTGTGAAATTAGTTAGCACGGTGTACCCAATAAATGCGCCGACCATAAACAAGTCTCCATGGGCAAAATTGAGCAATTTGATAATGCCATACACCATCGAGTAACCTAATGCAATTAAAGCGTAGAATGAGCCGATAAGAAGAGCGTTTACAATTTGTTGAATAAAAATATCTAATGTTATTGAAAGATGCATGTTACCTGCTCCTCCCTTATCTCATATACAAAGAGGCGGCACCAGAAAGTGCCGCATTATATAGCGGAGTACAATCTAATCGCTTAATACAAACTTAGCATCTTTGATCTTTAATACCACAAAGTTGGATTTTTTTAAGGTGTTCACATCATTAAACTCAATAACCCCTGATAGCAATTTGATATTGCTCTTCTTTAATTCCTTCACAATGGCTTCCCGATCTGTAGATCCAGCACGCTTAATCGCATCAGCTAATAAATAGATACCATCGTATTGCAAAGCTGAATATGTGCCTGGGTCTTGTTTAAACTTAGCTTTATAAGCATCGATGAATGTCTTAGCATCTGGCAAAAATTCTGCAGTTGGTGCAGTAGTAATAAATGTTCCTTCAACTGCTTCTTGTCCTGCAATCGTCACAAGCAATTTGTCGTTTGAACCATCACCAACGCCAATAAATCCAGATACACCTTGTTGCTTAAATTGCTTAATCAGCAAACCACCCGCCTTATAATAACCAGTCCAGAACGTTGCATCTGGCTTAAGCTGTTTGAGTTTAGAAACGAGTGGTGAAAAATCACTTTCATCAGGATTGACAGCATCATATAAAATAACTTGCCCGCCATCCTTCTCCACACTAGCTTTGGTAAGTTCAGCTAGATCCTTCGCATAACCCGAATTATCGTGAATTATTGCTACCTTCTGAGCTTTGTTCTTCATCACGATATGCTCAGATGCTAATGCGGATTGATGTATACTTGTTCCATCGATCATAAACACTTCAGGATACTTCTGATCTGCTATCTTTTGTGAGTTAGCAGCACTTACAATGATAGGAATACCATTCTGATGATAGACACTTGTTGCTGGGATCGTTGCTCCAGAACAGTAACCACCTACAATTGCAATTACTTTCTCTGATACAAGCTTGTTTGCTGCAGCTGTGGCCGTCTGAGGATCACATGCGTCGTCCTCGGCTATCAATTTAAGTTTACTACCATTAATTCCACCAGCTGCATTAATCTGCTCAACCGCAAGCTCGGATGCATTCTGCATATCCTGTCCCATATTCGCCTCATTACCACTAAGTGGGAGCTGCAATCCTACAAGAATCTCACCTTTTACTCCTGATTTCTGTGAACAAGCTGTTAGTAAGACCAAGCCTATAATTGCCACAAGAATTACGATCTGTTTCCATTTTCTTTTCATTGTAGACCTCCCTTATTGTATACTTCGATTTCCTTATTCATATTGCAAAAACAATTCCAATTATTTGGTTGTTATTTACTTTTATTTGAACTTCATCTGTAGAATTTAATGAGCAACTGTACAAATTTTATGACAGTCTGTAAAAGTAATTAGATCATTATCTAGAATGGTTTCCGATCATACATACACAAAAGGGAAGGCATACGCCTTCCCTTATCAACTTCGCAACTACTATATAATTAATGAGACTTGAAAAGATCTATTTCTGTTCCGATACCAAGCCTTGAAGTCTCGTCATTAATTGTTCAAGTTGTTTCATACTAACCGTAAGTTGAACAACTCGCTGTTCCTGATCTTCAATACTTGCCGTTACCTCTTCTATTGATGCCGAGTGTTGCTCTGTAATTCCTGAGACCGATGTAGCTTCCTCCAGCACGTTGCGACTTGATGTTTGGAGTACAACCATATCTCGATCAACATCATCGGCGCGTTCGAATACTTGATGAGTTCTATCATCTATTTGACTAAACATCTCTGTTACGATTTGAACAGCAGACGTACTTGCCTCAATAGCCGAAGAACTCTTCTCAACCTCTTGGCTTGTCTGTGTCACTTTATGCTGTAACGCTTCTACTATTTGATTGATCTGATTCACTGCTCCAGCAGATTCCTCAGATAGCTTCCGAACCTCTCGAGCAACTACAGCGAACCCTAGCCCTGCATCACCTGCTCTTGAAGCTTCGATTGCTGCATTGAGCGATAATAAATTCGTCTGTCTCGCTAACCCACCGATTACTTCCGTAATCCCACTAATTTCACTCATTTGCTGCTGAAGCTCTTCAATGACTGACACCGTAACCTCATGAGACTTACCCACTCTACCCATTTCGTTACTTAACTTCGTAATCTGATCGTTTCCTTGCCTTGTAATTCCACTTGCTTCTTCACTTAATTTGCTCATGAGATCGGCGCTACTGGTTACAGATTCGATTTTTAACCCCATCGAACCAATAGCTTCCCCAATTTCATTCACACTAACTGCCTGTTGCTCGACACCCTTGGCTATCTCTCCAAAGGCAATCGATAACTCTTGCGAAACCCTAGAAGTACTCTCCATATTATGCTCTAGCCCAATTTGGAAGGATTTCATCTCATCAAGCACAGCTTTAACTTGAATAATGACTTTTTCCATTTCCTGCTTCGAAACAAGCGCCTCATTCTGCTTCAATTCCGTATCCATCTGCAGTTGACTGCCAATCTTAGCTTGAAAATACAACGTTAGTGTGACTAAAAAGAAGATCAAATCGACGATTGCTATCGTGCTAATGAATTGACCATGGAAAATTGTATCACTGTATTGTATGAAGAAATAAATACTCATCCCGATTCCAAGGAATCCACTTAACAATATTGGGAAACGGTTATTATAAAGTGTTACAACTGCGAGCGCGAAAAAAATCATCATAAAAGAACCAATCGTATGATCAGACTCAATAATTATAAAGGTTAATAGATTCAAACAGACTGTAATAACATAAACCGTTTGTCGAATAAACCGTTTTTTCCACACGAGTACGGCTGGTATAGTAATTAAGATAAATCCTGCGATAGCCACTGTATAAATAACTTGAGGAGATTGCCCTATAGCAATAACAGCTGTTATACCAAGCAACAAACAAAACCACAAAACTTTTACGACTAAGCGATTCCTATTATGCGTGATGCTCTCATTCATCTATATGCACATCCCCAATAACTTCAAGTTTCAAATTCTATCTAATCCATCATTCGACAGATTCATCTATATTCCTTTTTTTCATTATCTTGAAAAGCTGGGATTTGAATAATTACGGATGTGCCAATGCCTAGTCTACTATAAATTGAAAGACCATATTTTTTGTCAAAATGAAGTTTAATCCGTTGATCTACATTCCGAATACCGTATCCGACGTTCGGACTCCCCATTGGTGCTAATATTTGCTTAATAAGATGAGGATGCATGCCGACACCATCATCGATAATTTTGAAAGTAATGATATCCTCTTCCAAATAACCAACGATTCGAATATGAATCCGATCACCAAACCAAGCATGCTCTAGAATGTTTTCGATCAAAGGTTGTAGGATTAATTTAATCGTGTCGTACCTATAGATGTCAGTTTGAATTTCATACAGGACACTCAGCCTATCACCATACTTTATTTTTTGAATATTAATATAGGCTTGCGCTTGTTCAATTTCCTTCGCTACCGGAATGATGGTCCTTCCTTCATTCAGTGTTAACCGATAAAATTTAGCCAAATCGAGCACCATTTGTTGAAGCTTCTCCGCTTCCCCAAACTTCGATAATCGACTAATGGAAGATAGCGTATTGTATAAAAAATGAGGATTAATTTGCGCTTGCAGCGTTTCAAGCTCGGCTTCTTTCTTCTGCATATTCGTCAAATACACTTCTTGAATCAGTTCCTCTGTGTTCTTACCCATCTCATTTAGTGCTGAAGTAATTTGAGAAAATTCATCATTCCCAGTATTGGGCATACGTTTATGAAAATCACCTTCTCGAAAAGCATTCAACACCGATACAATTTTAAATACCCTTTTAGTAAAGTACTTTGTAATGAATCCGCCTATAAAGAAAAATACAATAAAACATAAGAAACAGATAATAAACGTAAATATGAAAACCTTTGATACATCTTTCTGTATGATACTATTCGGAATAAATGTTACTAACGTCCAATTCATCCCTGGAAGCTGCTCTTTAATAACTAAATTATCTTCTGATAAGCTATCGCTCCAGGTTTGTTTAATCTGCCCTTCATGGTCTCCTGAATAATAAACTATTCTATTGCCCTCTCCGACAACATAAATCTCGCTGCCCTCACCAATTTTCTTGTAATCAACGCTTTGAAATAAGTCGGACATGCTGACTGCAATTCGAATGAACGCAATTTCTTTGAGTTGAAGTGGATTTACGTTATCCACAACTCTACGAAGGAGAGATATATGCTCATAGCTTATGTCGTCTTCAATTTGTTTCCACTCCATCGTAACTCCATATTTCTCAGGTGGGAACTGCTTGTACCACTCTTCATTCAGAATCCGCTGAATATGATACTGCTCATAAAATCGTCCTAATTTAGAAAACGGATTCATATTTTCATGCGAATAATAGATTTCTGGTAGTGTTTCATTATGTAAGTAGATGGAAAGCCACAATCCGTGATTCGTTGATTCAACAGTCTGACTAAACTTTGGCATCAAATATTGTGTTGTTGCTTCATAGCTAACCCAGCCTGATTCATAATGCTTTAATCGCTTAGCTAAGGCTAGATCATAATAGAGTAAATCGCTCACCCGCTCCGTGCTTTCCAATTTATATACGATATTATCTTTAATTTGCTGAAGTGTGCCATGAAGATTATTACTGGTCTGCTCTCTGATCGATGACACATAAGTTGAGCTTGCCAGTGCTCCTACGATCACTACAGGTACAAGAAGAAATAAACAGTAAGATAGCATTAATTTATAGCCGAATGGAAGAAACCTCCGCGTTTTGTTCGTCTCCATAAATTCCTTTCCCCGTTAGAGGTAGCCGCTTAACTTTGTCGTCTATAATCATTTGGTGTTATTCCATAGGTCTCTTTGAATTGTTTACTAAAATAGGGTAGGTGACGATAGCCAACTTGACTCGCAACTTCGTATATTTTGATTGTCGGATCTTTCAGTAAATTCGAAGCCTTCTCCATGCGCAATTCCACTACATATTCACTGAAGTTCTTCCCTTTGCCTTCCTTAAACATAAACCCAAGGTAATTGGGAGAAAACGAGAAACGGTTAGCCACATCACGTAATGTAATGTTATCTTGCAGATTATCTCGCATATATTTCTCTATTTCATTTATTAATTTCCAATTTTTCTTTTGTTTCTTTTGATGCAAAACTTCAGATATTTCGTACATTCTCTTGGTGAGCCAAGAGCGAATATCTTTAATGGTCTCGAACTGTAGCAAGATATCCAGATTCTTGAATTCCATATCAAGGACTTGAAACAAGTCCTCATTCAAGGTATGTAAATAACCATCAAGCTTCATGATGATGTACATAGAGAAATTATGAATCGATAGGCTAGATCGTAAAGTAGTCGTCAATTTGAACAAACCCTCAATTTCATCATGAATACGTACAAGCTCATAATTATTCATCGAGGAAAATAAAGCATCAAGCCGTATATCCAGGTTATGCGCATCTTCAATTTCAGCTCTGTGAAGGTCACCCGAATCGATTATTTTACCTTTTCCATCGAACATTTTATACTCAAGTGCAGCTATCGCCTCGCGATACGATTGACGGAGTAACGATAAATTCGTCGCTCCCCCTCCTACACCAACAGTCATTGTAAAGGGGAAGTTGTTTGTAACATCAACGATCCATTCCCCAAAAATAGATAAATCAGGCTCGCTGCCTTCTAATAACAACGCCATACGCTGCCTCGTAATTTTACAGACATTTCCGATCCGATGTTGTTGGCATAAGGCAAACATCCGAGTGCTAAATGCATTCAGTATGTCTTGCTGCTCTGCATCACTATAAGGATTTAACTTCCAAGATAAATCATCAATCTCTAGTACAGCTATTCGAACAGGCCAAACGATAGAATCGTTATCATTACCTGTAAAGAGTGCATTCAAAGCATGTCGATCCGTCGAACCTTCGAGCAGTTGCAATAAATACTCATTTTGAACGATTGGCATCACTTGTTTGTAGGCAAGTTCTGTTTCATTACGTTTCTTATCTCGATCGAGCTCTACTTTTATTTTAACTAAAGATTCGATTAATTCATTGTCATCCATTGGCTTTAAGACATAACTATAAGCCTTTAATGAAATTGCCTGTTTAACGTAATTGAAATCCTTGTGTCCACTGATAAAAATAATTCTGATATCATCCCACTTCTCAAGTGCTCTTCTAGCTAACTCCAAACCTGACATGTTCGGCATTCGAATATCTGTAACCAGAATATCAATTTTCTCTCTTTCAAGGACATCAATTGCTGCAAATCCGCTGTTCACAGCAGCAACAACTTCCATATGTAGCTCTGGCCAGGGGATAAATCTAAGTAAACCTTCCAAATCAAGTGTCTCATCATCGGCAAGCAGCACTTTATACAGGATTATCACCTACCAATCCATTATTTGTCAGCATACAAGTGATCAATAACTTATACTTTCTTATTTATGAACAAGAACAGAGTATACAATGAGTATACCCTGTTCCATTTAAGGATGAAATTATTTTATTTCATAACTTTAAGATTCTTTTGCCATACGTTAGTTTGGTAAGCCAAGAGCTTCTCATAACCAGCGCTTTGAGCGTCTTTCTCTGCTTTATCTAGAATTTTAATAACATCTTCTGCACTCTTAGCATATAGAGCTTGCGCACGAGTTTCTTTGAAAATATCATCAATACGTTGTGCAGTAATGCCTTCCTCGGACTCTGGTGGTGGAGCCATATTCAGGAACTGAGTGCTATTATATTGTGTCTTCCAAGTAATTTCAGACTGCCATCTTGTTTCCCAATTGCGCTTCTCAACAGGTAGCTTATTTTCAATACGAGACTTCGTTGAATCGACATAAACAGTATTACCAGCCCACTGAAACTCATTGGTTGTGTTCATCAATTTACTTACTTCTTCTTTATCTGAGAAATACTTATCATTAAATTGTGGACCGCCTTCACTATCTACGCCATTCCAATATAGACCATCTGGTCCCCAGAAAATGGTACGCATTCCTTCTTCACCTGTATACCAATCCAGGAAGGCAAAGATAGCCTCAGGATCTTTCGCATTTTTGGTAATTACACTAACATTCCATCCAAGCTGAGTCCAATCCCCTGGCCAAACTTTAGTTTTATCTACACCCTCTTTGTGTAATGGCCAAATCATGTTATACCCCGGATGATTCGGATCCTGTGCTTTTAGTGCATTATGACCCAAAGCAGAAGCTTCAGTTGGACTTGAATCTGCATATACAGCAACTCTGTCCGTTAACAATTTCTCTTTAACCTGATCTTGCGTTTGGGTTAATGCATCTTGTGTAATTAACTTTTCACTATACAATTTATTTGCATACACAACTGATTCACGATAAACAGGATCAGCAAATATGGATGTTAATTTATCTCCTTTCGGTACAGCACGGCTCGCAACATAGGTTGTTGGGTAATCGATTGCAAATCCTGACATTAATAAATCTATGCCTTGACCTTCAATACCTGGATCGTATGGAGTAACACCATTAGCTTTGGACTTAACAAGCTTCAAGTAACTATATAAATCATCAAAAGTCTCTAGCTTCGGAGCTCCAAGCTCATTGTAAATTTTCATATTAATGACATAACCTGCGTTACCGTTAGGTCTAGTCGTATACCAGTTCGGGAATTGATAGATCTTGCCATCAGATGAACGCAATAAGTTCAGCGTTGATTCGTTCGTCCATTTTTTAAGATTCGGGTACTTTTCAATATAATCATCCAAAGCTACTAGCATTCCTGCTTCGCGCAATTTCTCTACGTCCTTACCCCGATCTAACCAGATGACATCAGGAAGTGATGTGGAGGCAATCATTGTACTAAGCTTTTGCTCTGCATTACCCCCAGACTGAATAGCTGTAACATTAACTTTCTTCTTATCCTTAATCCAAGCTGTAGCAGCATCTTCACCCCAAGGAGGCATCGTATACCAATCGTAGTGTCCATAAAATGTGAAATCAATCGGCTTATCTCCAAGTGTGATTCCAGCACTCTTAACAGCACCTTCAGTTGCTACTGGAGCCTTAGTAGCCTCCGTTCCTTTGGGTTGTTCCGTTGGTGTAACAGCCTCTTTACCGGACGAACATCCTGCTAAGAGCATTACAGTTGCTAGCGAAAGCGTTAGTGAAGTAGAAAGCCTTTTTTTAAGTCTACTCAATTCCATGAACCCCTTTCGTTATATAATAATCTATGTTCAAAGCCAAGAGGCTCTAAACTACTCCTTTAATGAACCAATCAAAACACCTTTGACGAAATACCTCTGTACAAAAGGATAAACGAGCATGATCGGAACTGTAGCAACCATCATTGTAGCCATCGTCAGTGATTTGGTCGTTATATTATTCTTCATACGTGACATCGCAGCTTGTGCAGCAGAGCTCATTTGAGACATTTGTTCTCGCATAATGTTCGTTTTCAGAATTTGTTGCAGCTTGGTTTGAATCGGTAATAGATCGATATCATTAATGAAGATGCTAGGTGTAAACCAATCATTCCAATGATATACCGCTGTAAATAACCCTAACGTCGCAATAACCGGTCCAGATAAAGGGAGTACAATTCGGAAGAAGACCCCCCAGTTGTTACAGCCATCCATTTTGGCTGATTCCTCTAACCCATCAGGCAAGCTAAGGAAGAAGGTTCGGAAAATAATCATATTCCATACGCTGATTAGCCCAGGGACAACCATCACCCAGAACGAATCCATCATGCCCAGCGAACGAATAACGAGAAAATAAGGAATCAATCCACCGCTAAAATACATCGTTACGATACATACGACCATATAGAATTTCTTTCCAATAAGCCCCTTTTTGGACATACCATAAGCAAATATAGCGGTGCAAAATATGGCTAGTACCGTTCCGACCACGGTTCTTAAAACCGAAACAATAAATCCGTTGATCAGCCTCTTATCTTTAAAAACAATTTCATAATTCCCTAGTGTAAACTCTCTCGGCCAGAACGTAACACCACCGAGTGCTGTATCAAGTCCAGCATTGAATGAGATGACCGCAGAATTCCAAAATGGATAGAAGGTAACAAATCCAAGAATGATTAAAAAGATATAAATGAATGTAACCATCACTTTATCACCGAAGCTTGTTCTCGCCATAATGAATCAGTTCCCCATTTCCATTAATCTGATGTTTACCATAAGCTGTTCCCACTCTTACGAGCAGAATAGTTAGCCATTGCAAGTAGACCCACACTAATGACTGATTTAAACAGCCCTACTGCGGTAGCATAAGAATATCGTTGATTCTGAATACCAACGCGGTACACATACGTATCAATAACATCAGATACATTCCGAATACCGTCATTCCCGAGTAACAAGATATCCTCAAATCCTGCACTAACTAAATCACCTATGGCTAAAATCATAAAAATAATGATCACGGGCATAATCGTTGGAATAGTAATCAGATAAATTTGTTTGAATCTGCTAGCTCCATCAATTGAAGCTGCTTCGTACAGTTGTGGGTTCACCCCTGCAATAGCGGCTAAGTATACAATTGAACCGAAGCCAATACTTTTCCATACGCCAGTTGTAACAAGAATTCCCCAGAAGTATTCGGGAAGAGTAAGGAAATTAACGGGCTCCTCTATCATCTTAAGCTTCATTAGCAGAATATTTAGACTCCCGTTATCGGTCGATAAGATTGAAATGACCATCCCCGACACAATTACCCAAGACATGAAATGCGGTAAATAACTGACTGTTTGAATAACTCTCTTGAAAGCCATTTTACGAACTTCATTCAGCATTAAAGCTAGAATAATTGGTGCAGGAAATCCAATGAAGAACTTCAAAAAGCTAATGACAATCGTATTTTTCATAACTCTCATAAAATCAGGACTATTAAAAAACATTTCAAAATGTTTGAATCCAACCCAAGGGCTACCCCAAAATCCTTTAAAGAGATTGTAATCCTGGAACGACATTAACACACCATACATTGGGATATAGCTGAATATAAAAATAAAGATAAGTGCTGGTAACACCATTAATTGAATATCCCATTGCTTCACCATTCTCTTAAATAAGCCGGGTTCTTGCGTTTTAATCATTTTTTTTGGTGCTAGATTCGTTGGTTCCATAAGCACTCCCCCTGCTACAGTGTATAACCTAATTGTATAGGGAAAACCTAACCCCAACTATTTATCAAATCAACGAAATATTATATATATCAACAAACTTTATACAATTCACGGGTTTCAACAAATAATTAAAGGCAGTAGAGAACTTTAATATCAAGTTCTTTACTGCCTTTATATTATATACGCATAATATTGTATTTCCACTCGACATCAGTTGTCTGCTGCAGTACGAATGACTCTTAACGGATTACCCGCTACAAAGCTCCCTGCTGCAACATCTTTATGGACAACTGATCCAGCACCTATGATAGCATCATCGCCAATAGTAACCCCTGGTAGAATCGTACAATTAGCACCGATTAACACGTTGGATCCAATTCTTACTTCACCAAGTCGATACTCATTAATTAAATATTCATGCGCTAGAATAGTTGTATTATAGCCTATGATGGAATTATCACCAATCGTTATTTTCTCTGGAAAAAAAACATCAACCATGGCCATAAGCCCAAAGGCAGTGTTCTGCCCAACCTTCATTCCAAGAACGCGGCGAAATATCCAATTCTTAAGCTGTAAGGATGGAGAGTAACGGGTAATCTGGATAAAGATAAAGTTACGTATTCCCTTCCATCTACTGACCGTCTTATATATTTGCCATAAAGAGTTCGACCCCTGAACGGGATATCGATCGACGTTTCTCAAGCTTACGCCTCCATAACTCCTACAATCGGTAATAGTTCACGTATATCGTCGATGATGTAAGTTGGATTCTCACGTTGTAAATACTCACGACCTTTAAGCGACCAGCCTACACCTACTGTTATCAAGTTCGCATTTTGTCCTGCTTGAATATCATAATGGGAATCCCCCACCATAATTGCCTCTGTCCCCTCGGCTCCAAGCTCTTTGAGCGCGCGGTAAATCCCCTCAGGATCCGGCTTAGGCTTCTCAACCTCTTCAAGCGTTACAATCGAATCGATATAAGGCATTAAGCCGCATAAGTGCAAACCCATTTCAGTCGTTTTGCGGATTTTCACAGTTACAATACCAATCTTCACGCCAGCAGCATGTAGCTGTGCTAATGTATCACGAACATGTGGAAATGCAGTTACAAGTTCATCATGTCTACTAAAGTTATAAGCGCGATAAATTTGAGTGAGTTCTTCAACATCATCTAGTCCTGTGAAAAATTTAAGTTGATCAATTAACGGTCTTCCCATATGCGGTATTAATGTTTCTCTTGTATAGGGTATTGACGTTCTTCCCTCTAATGTATGAAGAAATGATTGAATGATTAATTCATTCGTGTCTAATAGGGTACCGTCAAGATCAAAAAGTACAGTAGGAATCATCTGTCCCGCTCCTTTGTATGCAAGATGCCAAATTCTATCTCGATCTAAGCTTTTAATTCTTCGCTTGAGGTGTTGTTTCTACTACCTTGGTTGAAACAATGGGATCTAAGTAACGTTCTTTAGATGCTCCAGTCTTTCTTCTAACAACTATAATCACAATACAGCCGATAATAGTCAGAACACCTACCAATTGCGAAATGCGGATGTTACCACCGTAAGTCATTGCGCCCCATTCGAACACAAGCTCCATCGGGGACCACAGCGCATTCATAAGACTTGCTAGCCATTCTGGACCTGTAAAGGAGAGTGAATCTGTACGAAGTCCTTCAATAAAGAAACGGCCTATCGAATACCAAATCAGATAACACATAAACATTTCACCAGCGCGCATGAAATTTCTACGGCGCAGCCAAAGGACAATCAATAATAAACCAATCAAATTCCAAACAGACTCATATAAGAATGTAGGATGGTGAAATTCACCTTGAATAAACATTCGATTAACAATAAAATCTGGTAAATGAAGTGTATTACGCAAGAAGGTTTCGCTCACAGGACCACCATAAGCTTCCTGATTCACAAAATTACCCCAACGTCCAATAAGCTGTCCAGCTAGAAGACCTGGTGCTGCAATATCAGCAATTCTCCAGAAGGAATAGCCCTCTCTCTTGGTCAAGAATATAGCCGCTATTACTGCTCCTATCAATGCCCCATAAATAGCGATACCACCTTCCCATATCGCAAATATTTTAAGCGGGTTATCCTTATACTGATCCCATTGAAATGCAACATAATAAATACGTGCACAGATAATAGCTACCACTGCTCCAATTAGCAATAAATCCATAAAGAATTCTGGTTTTATACCAAACCGTTTACCTTCCTGAGCCGCAAGCAGCATACCAACTAAGGCACCTGTAGCTAGGATAATACCATACCAATAAATCGGTATAGGACCTATATTAAAAGCTATCTGACTAAACATAGTTCATCCCCTTATATAAGCTATCTACTTGGTAATCTAATCTTCAATCTATTTCTTCCATATCTAGCGCAATTGTTTCCGTTAGCTTATTCGTAAATTGTAATGCAGCATTATAACCCATCTGCTTCAACCTGAAATTCATTGCTGCTACCTCAATAATAACCGCAAGGTTACGACCTGGTCTAACAGGAATTGTTACGAGCGGCAAATGTGTATCAATGATTTGTGTCGTCTCTTCATCCAGTCCAAGGCGGTCATATTGCTTGTCTTGTTGCCAGTTCTCAAGCATAACGACAACTGATATTTTCTTCAGATTGCGGATCGCACCTGCTCCAAACAAGGTCATCATATTAATAATACCTACACCACGAATTTCGAGTAGATGACGAATCAACTCAGGCGCTGTACCTGTGAGTACTCGATCCTCTGTTTGGTGGATTTCTACAGCATCATCAGCTACAAGGCGATGACCGCGCTTAACAAGCTCTAGTGCTGTTTCACTCTTACCTATTCCACTACCGCCAGTTATCAACATACCCACACCATATACATCCACAAGAACGCCATGAATGGTCGTTGATGGGGCAAGTCTCTTCTCCAAATATCCTGTAATTCTAGAAGACATTGTTGTTGTTTGCATGCTAGTAAGGAGAACAGGCATATGAGCCTCAGAAGCTTCTTCAATCAGTATAGTTGGAACAGGCAAACCTCTTGTTACAACAATACAAGGTGTTTCATCAGATTCACATAGCTTCCTTGCGCGGTCTCTCTGCTCTTCTTCGGTCAGCTGAGTGTAGAATGTAATTTCTGTACGTCCTAGAATATGCACTCGCTCCCGCGGATGGAAATTAAAATAGCCCGCCATTTCAAGTCCAGGTCTATATAAATCTGCCACAGTAATAGGTCGCTTTAATCCTTCTTCACCACAAATAATTTCTAAGCGAAACGCACTTACTAAATCCGAAACTTTCGTTTTTTCAGGCATCGTTCATGTCCCCTTCTTCCTACGATACTCCCATCGTAATAGAAAGGAGCATAGAAATCAACTTTGTTCATCTAACCGTTAAACGTATGATAACGAATAAAAAGGCTTACCGGTGTAAACCGATAAGCCTTTATTAAATTAGTTATTATCCTTCAAAAAGAATAGATAGACTAGTTTCTTTATCAAAGAAATGAACTTTGTTCATATCAATAGCAAGCTTCGCAGTTGTTCCTTCTTTCAATGTGGAACGTCCATCTACACGAGCAATGATTGTGCCTGTGCCAATTCCGTTTAGGTATAGGTACATTTCATGACCTAAGTTCTCAGATACTTCAATGCTTGCATTCACGATTGAGTTCGGAGAAGCTTCTAAGAATACTGGCTCTTCGTGGAAATCTTCAGGACGAATACCCAAAACAACAGCTTTACCAGTGTAACCTTTATCTTTCAAAGTTTTAGCAACGCCTGCAGGAATTTCTACATTTGCGCCTTCACCTTGGAAGTATAGGGAACCACCTTTATCAACAACGGAACCGTTAAGGAAGTTCATGGAAGGAGATCCAATGAAACCAGCAACGAACATATTTGCAGGTGTATTATAAATGACTTCAGGAGAAGCCGCTTGTTGAATAATACCTTTGTCCATAACAACGATTCTATCGCCCATTGTCATAGCTTCGATTTGGTCATGCGTTACATAGATGATTGTTGTTTGTAGACGTTTGTGCAATTTAGCAATCTCAGCACGCATGTGTACACGAAGTTTAGCATCCAAGTTTGAAAGAGGCTCATCCATCAAGAAGACTTGAGGCTCACGCACGATCGCACGACCTAAGGCAACACGTTGACGCTGACCACCGGAAAGAGCTTTTGGTTTACGATCAAGCAAATGTTCGATATCAAGAATTCTAGCTGCATCACGTACACGCTTGTCAATATCGGCTTTCTTGAACTTACGAAGCTTCAAACCAAATGCCATATTGTCGTATACATTCATATGCGGGTACAAAGCGTAGGATTGGAAAACCATCGCGATATCGCGATCCTTTGGAGCTACATCATTTACAAGACGATCTCCAATGTACAATTCGCCTTCTGAAATTTCTTCAAGTCCTGCGATCATACGAAGAGTTGTTGATTTACCACAACCAGATGCACCTACAAGTACAACGAATTCTTTATCTTGAATTTCTAAATGAAAATCTTTAACAGTAGCCTCATCATTACCTTGGTATTTCTTCACAATGTGATTTAAGCGAACGCCAGCCATTATGAAACCCTCCTCGAAATGTTTGGATTAAGTATGTTCTAATCATAACCCAAGTACCTACATCTGACTATGTTCATTCTTTACAAATTTAGCGCTTTCTTTTTGTAACTTTGTACAACTCAAGTGCAATTCGCACAAGTACGGCATCACTAAACGAACGAACGTCGAAGCCTGTCTCTTGTTTAAACTTATCAAAGCGATACAGCAATGTATTTCGGTGAATAAACAATTGCTTGGCTGTCTCACTCACATTACAATCTAGCTCAAAGAAACGTCCCAAGGTCGTTTGCATTTCTACATCCAATATTCCTTCTGTACCTGCAAGTAGTTGCTCCAAGTAGGCAGACTTACGTTTATCAGGTATGAAATATAGCAATGACTCCAAATGAATTTCCCATGGCAAATGTACATTACTGTTAGCATGGAACATTCGACCCACCATAATGGCTTCACGAAGTCTATTAATCGTTGCTACGATTTGGTTAACTGGTACGATCGGATGAAAAACACTAATATGACTTTCCAAAGCCCATTCGGATGCCAACATCTCATGAAGCCCCATTGCTAGTGCATCTAATTGTTCTTCAACTGAACCATTCTCTTCTATACATTCATTATTCAGCAGCTCATTCGTTGCGAGAATAATCCACTCTTTATCTTCTAAAGGAATTAACATGACTTCTGTCCCAAAAAACTGTTTTAGCAGCTTTTTGAAAGCATCGTATGGTGCCGTTCCCTGTAATTGCTTATCTGTAGCTAACAATAATGGAATTACACGCTTACTAAGAAGTGGGGCAAGTGCTAACGAATCGGGTACTTCCGGGTTCTCGCTACCTCGTTCGATCTGTCCTAGTACCCAATCACGCAGTTCTATAACTGCACTTCGATCATCTGACACATTCTTTCTTATATCGTTCAATAAGGAGCCTGAAGTGGTCCCCGATTCAATGGACAATTCTATTAAACTGCGCTCTGACTGCGTCAGTTCACTATTTCCGACAACTAGAAGAAGCAGTTCCTCTTGAGTCGCTTGCAAGTAAAACAGTGTTTCTTGATCTTGTTTAACACTTTTACATAGACTTGGACTTTCACCTATACGCTTCACTAATTTTAACCACTGATCATTCGTGATCGTCCTTAAACTTACAGGAGCACTCAAAATTTCCGCTAAACGTTCCTTCATTTGTCCCCAAATCATTAGCTTACTCCCTGTCCAATTCAAGTATATTGCCTACTTGTATTTTAACACCAACACTAAAATAATGGAAAGGAGCGAAAAAACAATACCAATTAGATATAAGAAAAGTACAGTTTGCCTCTGTGTTAAGCCCCATTTCATTAAGCTATGATGTGTATGTAGTTTATCCGCTTTATGTAGCCCCTGACCTTTAATAAGCCGCCTAAAAAAGACAATAACTGTATCCATTATAGGAACCCCGAGAACAAGCATGGGAACAATAATGGTAATGATCGTTGCACTCTTATATGCACCATCTATAGCAAGCACGGCTATCATGTACCCAATAAATACAGCCCCGGCATCCCCCATAAAGATCCGTGCAGGATAAAAGTTAAATCTAAGGAAAGCACCGCAAGCACCTGCTAAAATCCCAGCAAGAATAGCCAAGTCAGGATAATGTTGAAGAATTGCAATTACAAATAAGGTTAAGGATGAAATCGTCACTATTCCCGATGAAAGCCCGTCCACGCCATCAATAAAATTGATCATGTTAATGAGTGCGAATATCCATATCATCGTTGCGATCCAAGCTAGCCAATCAGGGAAAACAATCATTCCATCTAGACGTAAGTTAGTTATCCCAGCGATTTTAATACCAAACCACAGGGGAATTGAAGATACAATCCCATAAATAATCAATCGCGGCCAGACTGGAAAGTCTTTGCCTCGTGTTTTATACCAATCATCAAGTAAGCCTGTTAGCATGAGGATCGTTCCGCCAGAAACTACTGCTACAGATGTAGGATAGTCATGATGAAACAGGAGAGTCGAAATTACACATGCCAGATATAAAGCAACACCGCCCATCAGTGGAACTGGCTTTGCATGAATCTTACGTTTATTCGGCCTGTCGACAAATCCGATTTGCAGTGCAACCTTCTCAAGAATAGGCACTGCAAGACAAACGATGATCGCACTTATAAGCAAAGGAAGCAGCAACTGCATCTCGTTCATGACTCCTTCCAAATGTAAGATGAGAGCGCGTGATTTAGATAGCCTATATAATTTCCAAAACTTATAAAATCTATCTCATGCTAAAAAAAATTCCATGTAAAACTAATCTTCGGCAATATTTATGTTTCAATAGGGCAATAATTGGAATACATAAAGCATGGCCTGGAGGGATTATATGATTTGGAATGAATGGACGTTACCACGCGTGCTTATTCTGTTTGTAGGTTTGGCTTATCTTTTAATAGCCATACAGGTAACACTATCGCACTATCGGCAAAATTTTTATCGCAAGGTGATGCTTGTACCCGTTCTCACTGCACCTCTTTATTGTGTGATAGCCATAGCACTTGCCTTGTGGGGACGTAGTTGGTTGTTTACGACCTTTCACATATTCATGTGGCTCGGTGTGATATCAGGCTTAATAGGCTTCTATTATCATTTTCGAGGAGTAGGTTTGCGGGTAGGAGGTTATGCACTACGTAATTTTCTAGTAGGGCCACCTGTTATTATGCCCCTAATGTATTCATCTATCGCTGTACTCGGACTTATCGCTGTGTATTGGAGATGACCATGATATGACAGATAAAGGACACTATCCTTCCTATGACATTATGGAAGAGCAAGATAATTGGGATCCAAATACGCGCCAAATTGTGCAAGAACGATTACATAGGACAATTGGCTATAAGCAAATCTCACTTCAAGAAGCAGAACTACTTCGTGCCTGGTGCTCACAGTTAATGGATGATAATCGTGCTGAAATTATTAATTACGTGATTGACCACATCGATCAGACGCTAACTTCAAATAAAGGTGAAGGTCAACGTAAGCTAAACGTTCCATCCGTGACAGAATTGATTAAAATCGGTTTAGAAGACATCAATAATTTAGCACTAAGCCTGCATGGGCATCATTTTTATCAACTAGAAGCGCATGTTCAGCGCAGCTTGATGTCAGATATTAGCCAAGCATTAGGTCAACAAGGGGACGAGCACATGCATGTTCCGCCGCAGGAGTTTTTTCATAAGCTGTTATCCTTAACGATCGAAGCTTTCTATTCTCACCCTGAAGTATGGTCAGAGATTGGTTTTGGCGGACCAGCTTATCCACGAGGCTATGTTCGATTAGATTTAGGACAGCTAGATCCCTGGGAAGCTAAGGTGGAGAGATGAAAAAATTACAATGGAGCTATGAACATAATGAAGTCGATGTTGTTATCGTAGGAGCAGGTGCAGCTGGAGGCGTACTTGCGAAGGAGCTTAGTCAGGCAGGTTTAAGTGTAGTGATATTAGATGCTGGGCCCCTTCGTGATTCACAAAAGGATTTAGCAAGTGACGAGTTAGATATGCAAAGCCTTGGCTGGCAAGAAACTCGCATTGTTGATGGTGATGACCCTCTAACGATGGGACATAACAACTGTGGTTATGGAGTTGGTGGCGGTACCGTTCATTTCACCGGTGTATTCTTACGATTCCATGAGGCTGATTTCAAAACCAAATCGATTGAAGGTGTAGGAGAAGACTGGCCTATACATTATAAGGACCTAGAGCCGTACTATAACCGAATTGAACAAGAGATCGGAGTCGCTGGACCGCGCTATTTCCCATGGGGAAATTATCATGGCCCCTATCCTTTACCGGAACGCAATGCGCTTAGTCCCAATGCAGAGATGTTTCGTAATGGCTGCTCGAAGCTACAAATCGAATCCGTTGTAACCCCGCTAGCGATTGTAACTGCACCATTCAAGGGCAGACCGCCTTGCATTAACCGCGGCTTCTGTAACCAGGGCTGTATGCCAACATCTAAATTTAGTACGTTAATCGTTCATATTCCCCAAGCAATCAACAATGGAGCTGTTCTGCTCGCTGATTGTATGGTTACCCAAATTTTAATGAAAGACGATCGGGCATCAGGCGTTTTATTCATGCATCAAGGTGTGGAATATAGACAACGTGCCAAGCTTGTTATTATCTGCGCATTTGCCATTGAGACACCACGACTTCTACTTAATTCAGAAACTTCACGGTTTCCAGAAGGACTTGCGAATTCTTCCGGCTGGGTTGGGCGAGGCATAATGCCGCATAGCTCACATGATGTTTATGCTAAATTTGATTATGAGGTTCGGTTATACAAAGGAACACCCGTTCTTGCTTCAACACAAGAATTCTATGCCACAGATTGCTCTAGAGGATTCGCGCGCGGTTATACACTTCATGCTCATGGCTCAAGACCACTTGAATTCGCTAAAGGAATTTCAAATGGTGATGGTCATTCACCTCCCTTGTGGGGTAGTGCATTACGTGAGACCATGCTCAATTATAATTATTATGGAAGAGTTACGATGGTGGGCGAAGTTCTACCCTATGCAGGTAATCGTGTTACTCTTAGTAACGAGAAGGACCCTTTCGGATTACCACGTGCCCATGTATCCTTCAGCTATGGGGATAATGACCTAAAGTTGATTAATCACGCTGTTGATCAGATGAGTGCTATTCTAAGAGCGGCTTCAGGTAAAGTTGAGCATGTCGTCTCAGATACTGCACATTTGATGGGAGGCTGCCGAATGGGACAGAATGCGCAAGACTCCGTGGTAAATTCCTATGGCCAATCACACGATGTTCCAAACTTGTTTATATGCGATGCAAGTGTTTTCGTCACATCAAGCGGCGTTAACCCCACCAATACGGTAATGGCGATAGCTGCGCGAACAGCTGATTACATTATTGATAAAGCGACTAAGTATGAATTGAAATAGGATGAAAAGATGTCAGAGGGGAGTTATATCAATGGCTATCGCAGAAGTAACGATCATACCGCTTGGAACGGGTTCCACGAGTGTAAGTCAATACGTTGCTGATATAGAGAAACTTTTAGCCAAGCAAGAAGGTGTGACGCATGAACTTACTTCCATGAGCACAATTATTGAAGGACCGATAGATCGGTTATTCGAGGTTATACGTGTGCTACATGAGGTACCATTCGACAATGGTGCTGCTCGTGTATCGACATCAATCAAAATTGACGATCGACGGGATAAGCCAAGCTCCATGGCGCAAAAATTAAAGTCAGTGGCTGAGAAAATGTAAACTACAAAACAATAAAAAGCAGGGCCGTCCCTTTGACTGGCCCTGCTCTTATTTTTACTCGTTAATGTAAGTGTTCACCCGGTTCTGAATCAGCTTGCTGACATCTTCAGCCGACTTCTGACCGCTCATATAGGAATCGAATCCTTCAATCGCGATTGAAACGACCTTCTGATCACTGGATAAGTTCGTACTCGCTCCAGCGATAAGCTGCTGCAATTCTTGGATCTTGCTTTGAACTGTCTTAGCATCAAACTTCTGCTGTTCAAGAAGAGGCAAAGTACCCGCTATTGCCTGCTTCTCCGCATCTTTGAGCTTCTTCTCCACAACTCCCTTGTGCATCGGGAAGCTCAATAACACCTGAGAAGATTGCATTTCCTCCGAAAGCATGAACTTGATAAAATCCCAAGCTTCGTCTTGCACCTTGGATTTACTGTTGATTCCTAAAGTGAAATATGACTTAAATGAAGTTCCCTTAGATTTGCCATCTACTGTTGGCTTTTGATAGATTTGAAGCTTTGGATCCAGGATTTGAGACAGCCCTGTAATTGGATCGAGAAGATTTGCATTGTTGAACAACGTTTTGGAATAGTCATACGTAAATTCGGCTTTAAGTACGCCCTCATCATACATCGATTTGATTTGCTTCATCATATCTCGAAACAGATCGGAATCGAAGTTTGCTTTACCTTGATCGATCAGCTTATCATAATTAGCTTCTATATAATCCGCTAACAGCTGAACCGGGAATAGATTGACGAATGCCGCATAATCCTCACCTGCTTGTTCCTTGAGCTTCTTGGAAATTCCTTTAAACTCATCCCATGTCCAGGTCTGATCATCAATTTTAATTTTGGCTCGATCTAATAACTCTTTATTCCCAGTCATTGCGTCAAGGACAAATGAGAATGGCATTGCATACAAACCATCTCCATCCTGGGACGATTCAAAGATATTCTGATAATACTGCTCCTTCTTAAACTTTGGATCCTTATCCATGTAATCATATAGATTCACTAACATATTTTTTTGAACATATTTATCCTGTGGCAGTTCATTCATTGCAATAATATCTGCCCCTTTGCCAGACATCATCTGCGTGCTGACCGTTTGTACATATTTCTCAACATCCGCCTGTGTGAATGCTGCACCTGATTGACTCATTCCATTTTCATCCGCTTGAGGCGTTGTGGCTAGATACTGTTTGATTTCAATCTGGATATCTGGACGAAGCTTTTTGTATTGCTTTACTGCCTCCTCTAAATAAGGATCTGCATTCATGACTGCAATCTCGATCGTTTTGTCCCCTTTACCTGAATCTTGATCAGTTGCTCCTGATCCAACGCTGCTGCTAGAGCATGCGGATAATACCATCATCATGGCTAATAAAACGAATATCCATTTTCTCTTCAAATTACTTCATTCCCTTCAATATATTCGGATTCGATTTCCTTCTTTCAGCGGTTCGCTAGAATCGATAATGATTTGATCATCTGGACTAATTCCGCTTAGGGCTACGATTTCATCTTCGTTTGAATCACCTGTCGTAATATAAGCCTTGCGTGCACTGAACGTATTGCCGAGTGAGCTTTTCTTCTCATCAACTACATAGACATAGCTGCCTGTCGCATCTTTATGCACCCACTTTTTCTGCAAAATATAACCTTTTTCATTTGATTTCTTCTCTATATCTATACTTACTTGTTCGCCTCCTTGAAGGCCATCTTCTGATACAGAAACTACAACTTGATAACCGGATTCGTCGGATGAATCTTTATTATTTTTATTATTTGCCTTAGGAGCAGCCTTCATCTCTTGAATCGTACCGTTAACCAATCTATTCTCTTTCATCAATCGAACGGAGATCTGGGCTCCAATTTCAAATAAAGCCGTATTCCCTGAATCGACATTAAAAGAAAATTCGAAGCCCTCACTGCTGCCCATGAGTGTCAGAATAGCCCCCCCTTGTGGGGTATTCATACTGTCCTGTGCTTTAATCTCCGAAATCCTGCCATCGAAAGGTGCTTTCAGCGATTGTTTATTCGCTATTTCTTTACGCAGCTTATTTACTTTTCTTTCTGCGATCTCAAGATCCAAAGTATCTAGCTTAAGATCTCGCTCAGCTTTGGCAATCGCTTCCTCATTGCCTTCCCATTGCGCTTTCTTTAAATTCTCCTGCAGCACCTCTCGGTTCAGCTTTTGCTTCTTGAGCATGGCTTCTTCATTGTATAACTGTTCATCCAGCTCGGAGCTGTCGAACGTCACGAGCTTTTGACCCATCTTAACCTCATCATGCTCTTTCACATGGATCTGCTTGATTTTGGAGCCACTCTCATTCATCAATTCCACTTGCTTTCGAGGCGTTAAGACACCACTTCCTTTAACGTGATGAACTAATGCTTTTGAAACAGGCTTCTCCGTAATCACTTTGGGTAGCATCATCGTTTCGAAAGTGCTGCTAAAAAAAGTCAAGCCAGCCAATATGGCAAAAAATATAATAAAGAAAGCAGCCATTAAACGTTGTCGCTTAGATATGCTTGTCATCTCTGTCCTCCTACCCCTTAATTCCCGAAAGCTCTATGCCCTCGATAAAATACCGTTCTGCCAAAAGAAACAAGAGAATCATCGGCATCATATACAAGACCGCAGCAGCAAAGGATACCCCCAGCGCATCATCTTGCAGACGAGATAGAAAAATGGACAAGGGCTGCAATTCAGCATCATGCAGAAAGATCAGCGGCTGCTCAACCATGTTCCAGTAATCTGCAAACAGCAGAACAACAAGCGCTGCAATTCCTGGTTTAACCATAGGCAGGACAATCGTTACAAATGAACGGAAATAGCCTGCTCCATCCATTTTGGCAGCTTCCATATAAGCAGTTGGTATCTGGAGCATGAACTGCCTGAGCAGGAACACCCCAAATGCGGCAAATATCCCTGGTAAAATAATCGAGCTTGGACTGTTAATAAGTCCCAATCGGTCAGACATGATATAATTCGGCACAAGTGTGACCTGAAACGGCATGAGCATGGTGATCAAATACACAATAAATAAAGGCTCTCTGCCTGGAAAACGCAGCTTGGCAAATGCAAATGCCGCAAATGTTGCCACTACTACCTGACCTATAATAATCGGAGCTACGATAAATACTGAATTCCAGAACATATGAAGAAATTGCGGAGTTGAAATCAGTACCTTAGAGTATTGCTCGAATGAAACCCAATCTGGAATCCATTTCAAATTTACGAAATCACTTATTTGACTTTGACCCAGCATGCCATAATTCAGCATAATTTCCTTCTCCGTCATAAAGGAACTCACGAATGTCAACACAACTGGAAGCAGCATCACAAGTGCGATTACGCTTAAGAAAATCGTGAGCATCAGAGGTCTGATCTGTTTCTTGTTCATCCATACACCTCCCCTTTACTCCATAAATGATCGGAACATCCGTTCCACTCGAAAGAGCATCAGCACAATGACGAGAATACATATTACCATCAAGCATGCTGCAGCCGACAACCTCTGAATATCGAGCGACAGGAACATATTGTTCATATAGTGCTGAAGCATATAAATGCTGTCATGTGGGTAATCACCCGCAACCAAATACGTTTCCCGAAATACTTTGAACGAGTTCAGAATCGACATCAGCATAACCAAGAATCCTGTCGGTATGAGATAAATCAGGGTAATACGGAGCTTATCAAATCTGCCTGCTCCTTCTAAGTCTGCAATTTCGTAATATTGCTGGGGAATATTTTGTAAACCGGCCAAGAACAGAATCATGTTATAGCCAATGTTTTTCCATACATAGATTAAAATAATAATGGCTTGCGCCCAATCTGAGTTCATCCAATCAACTCGAACGAGTCCAAGTCGCTCCAATACAGAATTAAAAAATCCATTCCAATCGAATAGGATCTGCCATACGAGGACAATTGAAGCAACTGGAACAACTAATGGCAGCACATAAGAGGTACGCAGCCAGTTACGGAAGAACATACGCTTGTTCAGCAGCATAGCAAGACCAAGTGATAGAAGGATGAGAATCGGAACCCCAACGATGGTGAACCAGAATGTATTCCCTGCTGCCTTTTGAAAGGAAGAACTGGCTAACAGACTCTGATAATTGGCAACCGACAAGCCTGCATCACCGCTTGGATTCTCCAAAGAGAATACAATACTCTGACCAAACGGAATTAAATAAAATACAGCAAAACCAACCAAGCTCGGAACTAGAAAGCAGAAAGCTGCCAGAATCTCCTTGCGAGCCAAATATGGAATTCTCACAGCATCACCCTCCAATCAATCTAGATCAACAGAACCAAATTAAATCTTGTCTGTCGTACAGTTATTTATTCTATAGATCAGCTTAGGCAAAACTTTGGAGCAGATGTGGAAAAAGTATGGAATTGCCCATTTTAAGATGCAATTTTGTTAGAATAAAGGGATGAGAGGATAGGAGGAGTATTATTGATGAAAAACTATCAAATCGCCGTTGTCGATGACGATTTTCATATAAGAGATATTGTTGAGGCTTATTTGCAAAAGGAAGGCTACCGAACCATCCCGTTAGGTTCAGCAGAAGAAGCGCTCATGCTTTGGAACACAGAGCCCCCAGATATGTGGATTCTCGATATTATGCTTCCAGGTATGAATGGGTATGAATTCTGCAGACAAATCCGCAAAGAAGCTGAGGTTCCAATTATCATGATCTCTGCTCGCGATGAGGAAGTGGATAAAATACTAGGACTTGAGCTTGGAAGCGACGATTATTTAACCAAGCCATTCAGCCCGCGTGAGCTGGTTGCGCGTGTTAATCGCTTATTCCATCGCTTCAACTCGCTTACTGTAAATTCACATATGAATTTAACTCTATCGAAGTCAGACGATCTTATCATTGACGAGCTCCACCTAGTATTAGATAGTCGTCTTGTTTACTGGGAGTCTCAAGAAATTGAAACGACGATGAAAGAATTTTCCCTACTTCACGCCTTAGCAGCGCAGCCGAATCGTGCTTTTTCACGCAATGAGCTGTTAACGTTAGTGTGGGGAGATGATTATTTTGGCAGCGATCGCGCGATTGATGATTTGGTTAAAAGACTTCGCCGCAAAATAAAAGAATTACCGATTGAAACAGTCTGGGGCTATGGTTATCGAATGCGCGTGGATGGAGAGAGAACATAACATGAAACTGATCTATAAGCTTCAATTATCATTTGGGATATTGCTTGTCGGCATACTAGTCCTTACAGCTGTATTCCTCTATCCTCTACTCTTAAATACGCTAGTCGATAACCAAAGAAAAGAATTAATAGCGCAAGGTACTGCTATGATGGAGTTGGTAGAAACGTTACCTACCCAAGACATATCTGCTAATCAAGTAACAGCAGCAACATTAACTCTGCCAGCAATTAACGCTAAGGGAAAAATAGATGCGATTCTCATAGAGCCCAATAAAAACATTTTATTTAGTACAATGACAGACTCCCAATCAGCAGAATGGCTACCACTCATAGAACAAAACATAAATAATAAGCAACCAGGCTTATGGGAAGGCAAAGAGGATAAATATATCGTTGAAACCTTTACTTCCAGTCCACAAGAGCTGAATCCAACTATCAATTTAACTCCAGCTACACTCGTCATGTCTACACCACTTAGCGAGGTGAAATCATTTCAAGCAGAGTTATTTACAAGAATGATGATCATCTTAGCAATCGGAGGAATTCTAGCCTTTATTCTAAGTGTTTTTATTACCAAGCGACTTGTTACACCTCTTGAGAAGCTTAAACTTGAGCTTAAGAAAGTTGAAAAACGCCATTTCGATGAGGTGCAGCTTATTCAGACTGGAGGAGAGATCGGCGAAGTTGCACAAAGCGTTTATCATCTTGCAGGGGAGCTAAACCAACACCAACTTGCACAAAAGCAGTTCTTCCAGAATGCTTCTCATGAGCTTAAGACGCCTTTGATGACCATTCAAGGCTATGCAGAAGGAATTCGAGATGGTATCTTCACAGGAGATAAAGCTGACAAAGGCTTAGATGTGATTACGAATGAGTGTGAACGATTAAAGAAAATTGTCACTGAGATGATCTTACTCGCAAAGCTTGAGAGTGAAGATGGAATTTTTCATACAAAAGCAGTATTCGTTAAACAGTTAATCGCTCAAGCTGTTGAACGCATGCAGCCATTAACGATGAACAAAGAAGTGGAAATCGAGGTGCGATATGAAGTCGATGACCCAGCTAGTCTTGTCATTAACGGAGATCCCGAAAAGCTCTTACAAGCTCTATTGAATATTATGGGTAATGCGATACGCCATGCTTCACAGATTATCCGTATTCAAATTTCAGTGGATGATGATCATGTCAAAATACAAGTGATTGATGACGGGGAAGGTATAGCTGATCAACTGCTGCCGCAGCTATTCCAGCGATTTATTAAGGGGAAGAATGGAGAAACTGGACTAGGACTCGCTATTTCTCGGGCAATTATCGAACGATGCAAGGGGCAAATCACAGCTTACAACGATGCTAATCATGGTGCTGTGTTTAGTATGAGGTTCCCACTAATATGACATACAGCTGTCATATTCTATTTTCTATAATGGAAATAAGGGGGCGGGCGACAATGGAATGCATACCTGCTAAATCCATGATATTCAAAAACAAAGATACCTCATGGTTCGGTATTGAATATACGATGAATATTTATAAAGGCTGCAATCATGGCTGTATTTATTGTGATAGCCGCAGTGATTGCTATGGCATTGATAACTTTGACACTGTTAGAGCCAAGGATAATGCACCGCTCATGATCAGTAGCGAACTAAAGAATAAGCGAAATACGGGCGTTATTGGAACAGGCTCTATGTCAGATCCGTATAATCCTTTTGAACGCAAGCATCAACTAAGCCGCCAAGCGCTAGAATATATCCATGCCAACAAGTTCGGAGTTGCTATTGCGACCAAAAGTAATCTTATAACACGTGATATCGATATTTTATCTCGAATCAAGCTGCACTCTCCTGTACTCGCCAAAATAACGATAACCTCATGTGATGATACCCTCTGCCGATTAATTGAGCCTCATGTAGTTGTTTCATCTAACCGATTTGCTGCAATTAATCAGCTAGCTAGTCAAGGTATCTTCACAGGAATCCTTATGATGCCTATATTGCCTTTTATTGAAGACAACGAAGACAATATTAGAGGGATTATTCGACTAGCTAAGGAGAATGGTGCTAAATTCATCTATCCCTCTTTTGGCATGACACTGCGTCAGAACCAAAGAGAGTGGTATTATAACAAGTTAGATCAGATATTTCCTCTTCTCAAAAACAAATACATCCAGCAATACGGTAATGCTTATGAATGCCCTTCACCGCGTGCAAATGAGCTGTGGCAAATGTTCTCCAGAGAGTGTGACAGACTCGGATTACTCTATAAAATGAATGATATTATCCATGCCTATAAGCATAACTATCAGGATCAACAGCTGACCTTGTTTTAATGATTACTCTGGGCTGCTATAACAGCGAACTTCAACGATCTCTGCATGGCTGCTTCCGTTAGTCGATTCAATAACAACCCGCAGCTTATCCGTACAAATTGACTGCTTTAAGCGATGAACCACCTTACGACGGCGATTGTTCTTTCCTGTAGCAATCGTACACCACTGCGATCCAGTCCACTGTTCTACACGATAATCTTTTACCAACTCTGGGATAATCTCAAAAGGTGTACGATGATGGTGTAAGTTTATTAAATCTTCGTTTACATCATCATTAAAGGTAAGGTGGATCTGAGCTATAGACACCTCTTTATCCCAGGCTAACTCCAACCATTCTTCGCTGCCATCTAAGATCGATTCAGATACCCACATATTCGGTCCACCATAAGGCCGACTGTAACCATCGGTAACTTTACTTGGTGCATAAGCTTCGCTTGCAGGCAAAGTACGGAACACCACACACTTGCGAATCCAATTACGCATACTCCATAGAATAAGAAGCTGCTCATCATTATGATCTTCCAGATCTTTGGAGGCCAAATGCTTAGCCCTTTTCTCAAAGGTCAATACACCGCTATGTGGAACATCTGATGTATATAGAGAGATGTTTTTGTTAGCTCGTACAATGATAAAAGCATTCTGCACTTCAACTGGGCTCCATGGCAGACTTGCTCGAACCCATTGCTTCTCACCCGCTTCGATTGAAACAACAGTACTTAATTGCTCTCGTATCGGAACATAATTCTCCTTACGTCCCGTGTCCCATAGCTCAACCTGTAAGCTTGAATTAACATCTGCATCTACAAGTAAGTCGATAAATTCCACCTTCGGATCAACAGGGATAATAAATCCGATATCTTCTGTTAAGCGATGCTTCAGATCAGTCGACTTCACACCAATCCTCTGTAATGAACTTGAAGCTGATATTTGAGCTGTCCGAGCCAGATCCCGATCATCCTTATTAGCCAGACCAATAATTGATGCGTCCTGACGCAGCATAACCTGCTGCAGTTCGTCCATATAGTTCGCATGTAATTCTCTAGGTGTTACGGATTTCTGTATGCTTAGTGCTGCACCGCTACCAGTTGCTTCCCCAATAACTGCGCAGGTTGCCATTACCCGTGTAGTGCCAAAAGCAACATGGCTTGCACTAATATCCCTTCCTGCGAACATCAGATTCGAGACATTCACCGAATATAAGGATCGAAAAGGAATATGGTAGATCCCATCCGCGTACAGATGCTTAGAACCACTTTCCTCCGCATACACCCCTTGTGGTGGATGCAAATCAATGGACCAGCCTCCAAAGGCGATACGATCATCGAATGGTTCCTGTGCAAGAATATCATTCTGATTCAGCACATAATCGCCAATAAATCTGCGGTACTCTCTCTTGCCAGGAACCGATCCAACCCATTCCAATGTCATATGATCCGCATCAAAATTGCTCGAATTCTTGATGTAATCCCATACGCCATATATAACTGCCCACAATTCATCCCGAACTCGCTCGTTATCGTGGACGATATCATGCTCGCCACCCCATTCGATCCACCAATAGGCACACCCGTTATCCCCACTACGAATCACGCGTCTAAGTGGAATCGTCGTCTGTGTAATATCCCTAGCGAAGGTTGGCGGCACGAACTTCACGGGATGACCTGCATCCTTTGTATAGAATAGAAGTGTGCTCCCTAACGTAATATCATCCGAAACCTCAGGAGCCCAATCCTCGTTATATTCATGCTTAGCTTCACGGCCAATTCTATATTCTGCTCCTGCCATGAAGCCAACAAGACCATCTCCCGTACAATCGAGATACATACTGCTTTCGAAGCGAATTTGGCGCTCTGAGGCCATCATCCAACCAGTTACAGATGTAATTTTGCGATTCTGCTCTTCGCCTACTGCTTCAACTTCGTGTACATCGGTGTTTAGAAATAGTTGAATATTCTTCTCTCTCTGAACCGTTTCTAATACAACAAGATCCCAGTAATAAGGATTACCATCAGGATTACGAAACTGATTCTCTACGAACATTTCACCCATAATGCCCGTTTCTCTCGCATATCGGTTCTGTCCATGAGCCGTTGCTCCACATACCCATACACGAACCTCACTACTTGAGTTGCCACCTAGAACAGGACGATTCTGTATTAATGCAACCGTCTGACCTAATCTTGCTGCTGCAACAGCTGCACATACACCTGCCAAGCCGCCCCCGATAACAGTAATATCCGTTTGAACTTCCTCATGTCTCATGTTAATCCTCCTTCATATACGATGACTCATTGATCGTAAGCTCTGCTACCCTTTAACTGCCGTACTAGAAATGCCTTGAATGATATATTTTTGACCGATTAGAAAAATGATAATCATCGGAACAATTCCGGCGGATGCTGCAGCCATCATTCCGTTGTAATCGATGTTGTATTCAAGAATAAAATTCTGCAAACCAAGTGGAATTGTATATAAGCTTTCATCCGTTAGGAAAACTAACGCATTCTCGTAATCGTTCCACTGCCAAGAGAAATCAATAATAGCGAGTGTCGCTAGCGCAGGCTTAGCTAGAGGAAGCATCATCTGAAAGAAAATACGAATATGCCCTGCACCATCAATAAACGCTGATTCGGTAATTTCCTTCGGTACACCCATAAAGAACTGTCTTAGCAAAAAAACGCCAAATATCGTAAAGAGACCAGGCAGTATAAGCGCTAAATGTGTGTTATAAATACCAGCCCAATCAAACATGATAAACTTCGGTACAAATAATACTTGAGGGGGAATCATCATCATCGATAAATAAAATACAAAAAGAAGATTTCTTCCCTTGAATTCAATCCTAGCAAATCCATAGGCTGCAAATGCTGAAAGTAATACAGCTCCAAATGTGCCAATTAGCGATATTTTCAAGGAGTTCGCATAATATGTGACAAAACTCTTATCTCCTGTCCATACCTTGATATGATGCTCCCACTGTATCGAGCTTGGCAGCCAGCCTGTAAATACCTCCGAAGGCGACTTTACTGAGGTCAGCACCATCCAAATAAAGGGCAGAATCATGAGAATCCCAAAAAACATCATCACGAATGTTAGTATCCATTTACGCATTGTTTCACCGTCCCTCTAGTAGTGCACCCATTTCTTCTGTCCGTACCATTGAACTAATGTAATCAAGAGAATGATACCAAACAACACCCAAGAAATTGCAGAGGCATATCCCATTTCGTAGTAGCTAAACGCAGTTTTGTATACAAACAAGGACATAACGGTCGTACTGCTTCCTGGGCCACCGGCTGTAATTGCCTGGATGATCCCAAAAGTTTTAATTGTCATTATAAGACCTGTAATCAAAAGCAGGAAGGTCGTAGGACTAACTAGTGGCCAAATGACATTTCTAACAGTCGTCCAGAACTTAGCACCATCCATTTTGGAGGCTTCTAGAAGCTCTGGTGATATTTCCTGCATAGCAGCTAAGTAGATAATCATGTTGTAACCAACTAACTGCCAGATCATAATGATATCGATCCCAAACATCGCACTATCTGTGTCAGCAAACCAACCAGGCGGATTACTAATTCCGATCCAATGCAAAAATTGATTAATCGGTCCTTCTGTTGGCTGAAATAGAAGCATCCATACGAAACCGACGGCTACACCACTTGTAATATAGGGAAGAAAATACATAGATCGCATTAAGCTTGTGAGATAAACATTCTTATTAAGTGCTAACGCAATAACGAAAGCCAGTATGATGGAGACAGGTACAGACAGCAGCAAGATTCCGGTATTCAGTAAGGAGCTATAAAATAAATCATCTGCAAATAATCGTTTGAAATTCTCAAGACCTGTAAAGCTAAAATTAGGGTTTGCGAATTGATAGTCTGTAAACATCAGACCTAATGAAATAATTCCCGGAATGACGAAAAACAAGAGTACGCCAAGCATGTTCGGTAGGATAAATAAATAACCTAATCCTTGCTGCCTCTTCATCCAGTTATGTGACATGATTACTCCCCTCCCAACTAACCGCATGTGTATAATAGGTTTATAAGCTAAGTGATAGGTCTGAAAAAGGAAGTGTACCTTGACACTTCCTTTCTCAGTTTGCTATCCGTTTATTTATTCAGATCTCTTATCAGTTTTACACATCCAGCTATTTTTGCTTGCTAATTAATTCATTATGACTTTTAACTAAATTATCTAATGCAGTTTGAATATCTTGCTTACCAAGGAAATACTTCTCTAGTTCCTCTTTGCGAGCATCAACAACTTGTTTGCTGAGATTGATCTGAGCCGTTGCAAAGTTACCAAACACGACATTCTTAAGTGACTCTTGATCATAGCTATCTTCCATTCCATTAAGCATTAACTTGACTGCGTCATCCGAATTCACTGCACTAGAAGAAGGAATCCGTCCACCGCTGGCCATCGGCATCATACCACCATCCGCATACCAAGTTAAGAATTTCCAAGCAGCTTCTTTATTGGCTGATTTCTCATTAATAGATACAAAATCACCTACACCGCCTGGATATTTATAATCCGCCTGATTCTTATCTACCTTAGGAATCGTTGCAAAAGCAATTTTGAAGTCTCGTGGATAATCCTTCTTATTCGCTGCGTTTCTGAAAATGAATTCTCCTGCTCCAAGCATTGCAGATTCACCTTTCAGGAACATGGTATCTGTCGGCATTTTACTAGTAATTTGCTCTCCATACGAAGGAATCGATTTATCTTGCGTCATCATCGCATAGTAGGTTTCAAATCCCTTTTGTACTAACGGATTCTTGAAATCCGAGGTACCATCCTGCTTTAAGAAGTCAGCTCCAGAGAGAACACCATCAAATTGCATCATAGATCCTGATTCATGCTGTAGATAACCCCATACTTTATCTTTCTTTAGCTTAGCTGCATACGTTCTTAAATCATCCCAAGTCCAATCAATCGCGGGAATTGAGAGACCAGCAGCATCCAGCATATCTTTATTCAACCAGATGAACGACATATTCTTCTTCGTCGGCATTCCATAATATTTATCGTTAACTTTCCAATCCTTCGCATCAGGACCCATCTTCTCGTCAATGTTATAATCACTTCTAGCACTTAGATTGCTTGCAACCCCAGCATCAATTCTCTTCTTAAGGGCTGGAACTGTATAAGAGACATAAATATCGGCATTCTGTCCTGTTATTAAGGCCGTATCAAGCTTCAAATTACCCGCATCGTCATTTACATAACGAACATATTCGACTTGAATATCAGGGTTTTTGGAGTTCCAATCATCCATAACTGCTTGTGGGCCAGACTCAGCTGGTACACCACCCCAGAATTTAAGCTTAACCACTTTTCCTTTTTTGCCATCCTCTTTAGCAGCTGTTTGCCCAGGTGTTTCTGATGGTTTCGATGCATCTGATGTGTTTGAGCCAGAACCGCAACCTGCTAGAACTCCCATTGATAGAACTGAACACATCGCTAATGTGAGCATTTTTTTATATTTCACTTACAAAACCTCCCCCAGTTCAATTATTCTAACAACTTAAGCATAGCATCTGGTTTAGTTCGTCATAAGGAACGGTTTTTGGGTTTCAATAGAACAGTTTTTGTTAATTAATGTATCTGGCTTTGTTTGCGATAATCACTTGGTGTCATATTCATCCACTTCCGAAATGTTTTTATAAAATAATTATCATTCACGAACCCAACCTTCTCTCCTACATCGCTTACTGTACTGTCCGTTTCAAGCAGCAATACCTTGGCACGATCGATTCGGATTTTCTGTAAATAATGAGTGAGGGTTTGTCCTGTTTTCTTTTTAAAAAGATAACTGAGATAACTCGCATCCATACACACGTATACAGCCATATCCGATAAAGCTATATTCTCATCCAAATGCTCGTATAAATAACGGATGATTTTATTGATTTCTACATGATCTGTCGGATTATTAATAGCTTCCTCGTCCTTAAATAACGCTTGGAATTTATGTAGCTTCGCTCGTTCATTTAACTCTCGCTCTATTTTGTCTAGCGCTGCATTCATAGAAGTGATATCCATAGAAAGTTTGAGAATATAACTTGAAGCCCCGTATTCAATCGCTAATCTGGCATACTCAAAATCACTCATACACGTCAGCATGATAAAGCTGCAATCAAATCCTTCTTCACGCATTTGTCGCAGTAATTGAACCCCATCCATCAATGGCATAATGATATCCGTAACAACAAGATGTGGCTTATGTTCTCGAATGAATCGCACTGCCTCTTCCCCGTTAGATGCTTCTCCTATTACTTGAAAATTGGACTTTGTTTTCTTAATAACTGCATGCAGATAATTCCTGGCTAGTACCTCATCTTCAACGATTAGCACGTTCCACATCTAGTTCCCCACCTTTATATAATGAATTGGGATCTGAAGTATACGGTGTCGATAATAAAAGCGGCAATTCAAGGCGTACCTTCGTTCCCTGATCCAGTTGCATAATGACAAGCTGAGCTTGTCTCGGAAATAAGAGAGCCAAACGTTCCTTCAAATTGTGTAGTCCAATCCCTTTGTGTCGTTTCGTTTTTTTGGACTCTTGTGACTTCTCCATCCCTACTCCATTATCAATCACTTCCATGATGAGATTATGATTATCCAAATAAATATGGATTCGTATTACGCCTGCTCCTGGTAGTTCTGCTAGACCATGACTAATTGCATTCTCAACCAAGGGCTGAAGGCTGAATTTTGGAACAAGAGCAAACTGTAGATCATCATCATACTCATAGACCACAGCAAACTTATCACCAAAACGAAACTTCTGAATTTGTGTAAAAGACTCTACTAAATGAATCTCTTCCTTTAAGTGAATTAAATCGACGTCTAGATTAAGGCTTGTCTCTAGAATACGCCCGAGTGAAACACAGATATCATGTATCTCATCTTCATCATGAAGGAGTGCAATGCTCTTAATCGTATGTAGGGTATTGAGAAGAAAATGAGGATTCATTTGTGATATTAAAGCTTGAAACCTTACAGCCTCTTTCTGACGCTCTTCTATTTTCAGCTTCTGAATCAGATCGTTGATTTCAACAATCATCCGATTAAAGCTTTGCGTTAAATAGAGGATTTCTCCCTTACCTTTTTCAGGAATCCGATTTTTAAAATTAGTCTTTACGACTGTTTCCATCTTCTTCTGTAATAATTTCAAAGGATTCGTGATGGTATAGGAAATCAGATAAGTAATCGTAACGAACAGCAAGGCAAACATAATGGATGTTAAATAAAATTGTTGCTTTTGCTGATTCACTTCATAGAACAATATATCTAAGGGTAGTTTTTTGACAACATACCAGTTTAACAGCGGAATTGAGCTATAACTGTACATCGAATTGTCCTGTTCATTTTCTATATAAGAATCTGTTGATGAAGATTGAATAATTTGCTCTACTACCTGTGACTCTATTTGGGAACGTTCATTAGATTGAAAAATGAGATTTTTGTTATTATCCATAATGAAATAATCTGAACTGGAGGCTGCAGCTCCCGTCAATGCCTTAAACCAATCTCGATAATCGATACTAATTCGAACAGCTGCTACATCATTTAGATTGTCTGCTTTCAGCAAAGAATACACCGATATCAGATATGGACTCTTCGAGAGTCCCTCATGCACATAATTAGTATCCACACCGTTCCACTGGAATCGTGAGGCTTCACCTGACGTGATTTGCTTATACCAATCCTCCGCAATAAAGTCATTGTAGTTTAAAGACTTCCGAGGTGAATAAGAGGTATACACATTACCGTGATAATCCAATAAGGTATAATACACCTGAGATCCAGACAGAAAAAAGCTATTACTTATGCTAGAAAATTTATTCTCAATCAATTTGACTCTTTCACCAGTACTATACTTATCTGGCGCACTCATAATCTCCGTCACAGTCGAATCCTGCTCAAGTAAAGTGAGTGTTTTAAGAGACACCTCTATCACGCTCTCGAATGAGCCTTTAATATTCGCAAGCTGTTCCTTTTCTTGGAAACTCATTTGGTTTTTGAGAAGCGTTTCTGTCTGATTAAAATTGTGTGCTGTCAGCAATGAAAACGGTATCAAAATTAACAATACGAATGCTGCAACCATTCGATTCCGCAAATAATGCAAGGAAAATAATCTCATAAACTTTTGCATAGCGTTGCACCTCAATGATCTATTAGCTTTACCCGAATTAAGTCTACTCCAGATTTAATAAAACTACAATTAGTTTGACAAAATGCAAAAAAGCTAAGTCCCGTATTCTTGGACTTAGCTTCTTTTACCTATTTACGCTATATTAACGATCACCCTTGAACTGCTCATTTAATTTATTTAACTCTAATTCCTTCGTGGTCGAATAAACAACATCTGCTCCAGACTGACGCAGCAGCTCATTCTGACCGATGCCCACTGCAAACATGCCAGCAGATTTAATTGCCTCAACCCCAGCCTGTGCATCTTCGATTCCTATACAATAGGCAGGATCAGCACCGACAGCCTCAGCACCTTTTAAGAAAATGTCGGGCGCAGGTTTACCTGGAATACCATCTGGACTGACAATGTATTGGAACTTATCCGTAATTCCTAAAGATCGCAAAATTTGCGGTGCATTTTTACTAGCTGATGCAATAATGGCTGGAATCTTCTGTTCATGTAGCTGTTCAAGCAATTCTCTGATCCCAGGATACACATCTTTTGGAGTCAAATTAGCTAGCAGCGAAACATAGTGTTCATTCTTCTGCCGTGCTAGCTCTTCTTTCTGCTCATTCGTATATTTATCTTGAACCTTACCATGCATCAAAACACGTTCTAATGAATGCATTCGACTAATACCTTTCAAACACTCGTTGAACTCTCTATCAATCGAGATTCCAATCTGATCAGCCATCTGCTTCCATGCTACGAAATGATACTCTGCAGTATCCGTAATTACGCCATCTAAATCAAATAAAATAGCTTGCAAATTCATATAGGTATCTCCAATCCTCTCAATCTGTGTCTAAAATAAATATATATTTGAATCAATTTCATAATACCTTTAGCTGCTTTAATCAAGGCTATATATAGATCAAAACGGTTTAATTTGTCTACAAAGATTTAACAGATTCTCTTTCCAACAGCTGAAATGGAACTGTTTCATTGTGTCCTCTAGTCTCGTGCTCCATAATACGTATAATCTGTTCAAAGGCAGTAGATGCCATAAACTTAAAATCTTGTTTAATCGTTGTAAGCTTAGGGGTTGTATAAGTAGATAACATAATATCATCAAAGCCAATTATTGATAATTGATCAGGTATGTGGATTCCTAACTCCCGACAACGGTTCATAAAACCAATAGCCATCAAATCGCTAGAACAAAATATAGCAGTCATCTCTGGCGATGATTCTAAAAAGGGCTTTGCCATTGTATAGGCATATTCCTCTTTATAATCAGCATTAATAACATAAGAATCCCGATAAGGTATATCATTCTTCTCAAGAGCAATCCGATAACCCTTCTGACGCTCTTTACTAACTACAGCGTACTCATGTCCATTAACCATTCCAATATGTCGATGACCTTTATCAATTAGATACTGAACTGCCGTTTCAGCTGCGGCGACATTATCCGTCATCGTCGAGCCCGTATAATCCCCCGACATTTCGGCATCAATAACAACACATGGGAACTTACTATCGATAATTTCAAGAAAATAAGGATCTGTTGTCTTCAATCCCGTTATGATAGCTCCAGATAGCTTACGATCTTTGCAAAATTGCCAGTAAGACTTATCCATTTGTTCGGATAAACTACGGGTATAAATCACGACCTCATAGTTATGATGACTCGCTGCGTCATACGTGCCTTGCATAATTTGAAATAGAACATCATCTTTACTACTAGAACTTTCAAAGTTAGAGAATATAAGCGCGATGGATTTGACAACCTTTTGTTTTAAATTTTTGGCCAGCACGTTAGGCGAATAATTTAATTCCTTTACTGATTTCAGCACTTTTTTTCGTGTTTCTTCGCTCACGTCCGGGTATCCGTTAAGAGTCTTAGATACTGCTGCAATCGATACATTGGCGTGCTTTGCTACATCTTTGATGGTTACCATTCAAATTCACCACGTTCAATGTTCTTATCAGACATTGTGAATATGCCGATTTTTACTATTGTATCTTTATCATAGATGTTATTACTCCACTACACAATAATGTTTTCGAAAACGTTTTCTGTGCCTAATTATAAAGAGAGCTCACATCGTTTGTCAATGAAACAAATTTAAATGAAAATATTCAGAATAAACATCACTTATAGGGTAACAAAAAAGACCCGCTGAGTTTCCTCTAGCAGGTCTATCATTTGTAACAAGATGAGCCATGAAGGACTCGAACCTTCGACACCCTGATTAAAAGTCAGGTGCTCTACCAACTGAGCTAATGGCTCTCAAAGTAATTACTTGCGAAGTCATTTGCTCCGAAAGGTAAAAAAGGTAAAATGGTGGAGGATGATGGATTCGAACCACCGAACTCGAAGAGAGCAGATTTACAGTCTGCCGTGTTTAGCCACTTCACTAATCCTCCATAAGATTGAGTATACCTCATTGCAATAATAATTATGCTACTCAGGTAATGGTGGCTCGGGACGGAATCGAACCGCCGACACGAGGATTTTCAGTCCTCTGCTCTACCGACTGAGCTACCGAGCCATACACGTTTTAAATTATCAAGTTAAGACAAGAATAATGGCGGAGCTGACGGGATTCGAACCCGCGGTCTCCTGCGTGACAGGCAGGCATGTTAGGCCACTACACCACAGCTCCATATTCTTAAGTGATAAATGGTGCCGTCGAGAGGACTTGAACCCCCAACCTACTGATTACAAGTCAGTTGCTCTACCAGTTGAGCTACAACGGCACGTTGTTAGTAATTATATGGTGGAGGCTAACGGGATCGAACCGCTGACCCTCTGCTTGTAAGGCAGATGCTCTCCCAGCTGAGCTAAGCCTCCATATAAAATTGGTAGCGGCGAAGGGACTCGAACCCCCGACCTCACGGGTATGAACCGTACGCTCTAAACCAGCTGAGCTACACCGCCACATTATGCACTAGATTATTATTTGGAGACTGGCGGAGAGAGAGGGATTCGAACCCTCGCACCACTTACGCAGTCTAACCCCTTAGCAGAGGGTCCCCTTATAGCCACTTGGGTATCTCTCCAATTTAATCTGCTTGTGCAAGACATTAGTTATTATACAGGGTTTATTCCCTGAAAACTAGTAGCRAAACGAAGGTAATTGTTTACAAATCATCCGTGTTTCTCGGYAGCGCATTTATTCTCGCAGTTTGCTTACGCAAACTACTGCCATAAATRCTTRCTTCCGAAGTARTTTTRACCTCTGCCARATGGCAGTTAGWRTYAAAAYTTGTAGGTTAAGCCCTCGACCTATTAGTACTTGTCAGCTACACACATTGCTGCGCTTCCACCTCAAGCCTATCAACCTCGTCGTCTACAAGGGGTCTTACTAATTGGGAAATCTCATCTTGAGGGGGGCTTCGCGCTTAGATGCTTTCACA
>NZ_JBFULK010000019.1:0-77869 GCF_056400365.1 Paenibacillus sp. P5_B5 | reverse complement strand
GCCAGCGTTCGTCCTGAGCCAGGATCAAACTCTCCATTAAAGTGCTCATCAACCGAAGTTGACTTGCTATAATTAGAGCTGATTGCTCAAAATTTCTTGCTAGCTTGTCTCAATCACTTACGCCGAAGCGCTCGTTCTCTCAACGTTTTTGAGGTTAATAACCTCTTTATTTCTTCACTCGTTGTTCAGTTTTCAAAGGACAATTTGTTTCTTATTTCGTTGCCGCTTCGTTTAGCGGCGACTTCTTTAATATACCACATCAGGCTACTCAATTGCAAGTGTTTTTTTCTTTCCATTTTTTCACTCTTACTTGCTTCGCCTTATTTGTTTGCGCCCTTATTGGGGGCGAAGAATAATTTATCAAATTTTGAGCGATCCGTCAACAGCTTAGAACAAGGTAAAATATTACATTCAATTCTAAACCATTCTTGATATGCTTGCGAACTATTGGTATCTGCTTACGATCCGCTACTTATCTGCTACTGATCTGCTTCTGATCTACTAATGATATGTACGATTACGAGCATATCTGGATATTTCCTTTGGGGATGCTAACCGTGCATACATGCGAAAGATGATCTTATACCTAGCTTCAATTGCAGTTTTAAGATCTATTTCAATCACTTTATCGCTTAGATCAAATAACATTTCGTCAAGTTCTTTGCGCAGTACATAATCCAATTCTCTGCATTCCCGTTCATTAAATAAGAATCCGAGCATAGCTTCAGTAGATCCCCTTTCTAAGTTACATAGAAGTAGAAGTAGTGGAAACTGGATTCTATAGAACCTTAAGAAACATTCCGTTTTATAAGATCTTTATAAAACGGATACAGTTTCTTCTTGTCTTCGAACATTTTTCCATTTTACTGTTATGCTCAAAATTAACAAATTTTATGATATGAAATACAAATAAATTATCCTATTCCCTACCCCTGAGCTAGCCAGTATGAAATTGTGCTTTCAATAAGAGCTGCAACAAGCAACATTCCGATAAGTAACCCTGCTAAAGGAACAAGTAATTTTAACAGTTTAGGTGCCTCTATGCCAAATTCCCTTCTTGTCGTTCCGGAAAATAAGGAGCCAATCGCCGAGAAGGCTAATACACCTAGTCTCAAACCATATGCACAGGCAATAAACAAGGCAGGTATTTCTAAAATTCCATGCGGAACAATTGCTTTAGCAAAATCAAACCAGGCTACCTCTTGTAGGGTAAGCTCTCCTACATAACCAATAAGAAGTCCATTCGTAAAAACACTAAATACCGGGAATATGCCAAACATTAGACCAGTAACAACCATCATTAACATAGCAACTATATTATTTTTGAGAATAACCCAAAACAAGCTAAGCTCTACTGATTCTTTGCCCTGAACAGATTTAGCTATTTCAGCTACTGCCTCAAGCTGTTTCTTGAGTAAGGCCTCATTCCAATGCATAGCACCTAGCACAATACCAAGCACAAACAAACCAATAACTATAAGAAAATAAACCTTCATCTCACGAAAATGGCGAAACAATGCTTTTAAACTCATTTCATCACACTCCTGCTAATAACTTCTTACTTACTAATCACAAGATTAGCATATCTTGCTTGTACGAGCATACATTTTGTAGTAAACGAAATGGAACAAGCCTAACCAAGCTTAAAGGAGGTACAATAGTCGTGAATTATTTTTATGTGATTAATGGTAAGAAGCTGAAACGAATATTTTTTATCGCAGTGGCAATTCTTTTTGCAGCAGGGATCGTATATTCCGAGCAACGTAATATGTCTGTGTTTACCGGAGAACAACAACCACAAGCTATCTATAGTGTTAGAACGGACAAGAAGTTAATTGCTCTTACCTTCGATATTTCTTGGGGCGATAAGCGTGCGGAACCAATTATTAAGATTTTAGAGGATAAAGGGGTCAAGAAGGCAACGTTCTTCCTCTCTTCCCCTTGGAGTAAAACACATACTGAAGTCGTAGATCGCATTAAGAAGGATGGATTTGAAATCGGAAGTCATGGGCATAAGCATGTCAACTATAGTTCTTTGAATGACGAGGAAATACGCAAGCAAATATCTGCCGCGCATACCATACTTACAGACCTCACAGGAACAGGTCCGAATATCATTCGAATGCCTAATGGTGATTTTGACAAAAGAGTGCTGCGTATCGCCGGCGAGCTCGGATACTCCGTCATACAGTGGGATACAGACTCACTCGACTGGATGAATCCAGGTACGGATAAAATAATTAACCGAGTTGTCTCCAAGGCACACCCAGGCGATATCATCCTTCTGCATGCCAGTGATACTTGTCTACAAACTCATGAAGCATTGCCAGTCATTATTGATGAACTCAGAGCTAAGGGCTATGAATTCGTAACAGTAGGCGAAATGCTTAAACAAACTCAGATCGACAATAAGGAAGTCCAAGATACTTCTAACACTCCTGTTTATTAATACTATTAATCATAACCATAAGTCATACAGGGTACCATTTAACTAGTCCTTACTGGTTAGATGGTATTTTTGTTGCCAATTATTTTATGCAGAATGAGCAATTGCCATGCATTGCAGATCATTAATGGAATAAGTACGACTACAAGCGAATCAATGTTATTTTCTCTAAATACAGGTACAGCTTCGAGGATGGTAACTGCAGACATAATGAACAATGCAGGAATAAAAGCACTTCTACTCGTTAGTTTCATTTTCCAATAAGCAACCCCAAGAGCAACAACTAATATTATCAGCGGCAATGCAATGTAATTTCCGATCCCGCTACCAGCACCATAGTATAGATGTCTTAAGTAAGCCAGATCAACAACTGCGACAATAACAAGGATAGCCTGTAACCAATCCCATATTACTTTGCTACGAAATACGCTAATTGCGATCCACTTTAATATTAGGAATGCAAAAAAGCCCATTTGACTCAGTACAGATATTGTCGCCCCAGCCAACGTAAAATTAATCAAATTAAATCCAATCTCCTTAATAGTAGGATCTGGATAATTTGGGTTAGTAAAGAACATGATCAAACTCAAAATAATCGTAGCTACAATACCAAATGCAAATGAGGTCCAACTTAAGTAGAACCATTTCTTTAATGTCATGTAATTTCTCCCCCACAAACTGAAATATATGATAATTGTAGCAACTTGAACACCAAAATGCTAAGTCATAAACAATGTAATTGTGTCGAATAATAAAACATAAGCGTTTACCGAAAAGGGGTTTAAACATGAAATCATCAATTAAAATGTTTGGTGTCATCGTATCTGTTGCGTCAGCACTTGTGTTTCTAACTTCCTGCGGACAAGAGCAAGCAGGTGGCGGGAAGAATTATAAAGACGAAAAAACGATGGTTCTCGATATTCTTAAATCAGCGGAAGGCAAGAAAGCAATCGAATCTGCCCTTAGTGGAGAAGATTCCAGTGGTGGTCAAGGTAGCGAGGGTGGTGGCCAAGGTGCCGAGGGTGGTGGCGGTAGTAGTGGTGGAGGCAAAGGGAAAATGAAAACCTTGAATACCTCGGACACCAAAGAACTGAAAATGGTCGTTAAAGAAGTTCTAACCAACCCGGAAAACGGTAAATTCATGCAAAGTATGATGCAAGATCCAAAGTTTGCAGGTGAATTTGCTAAAGCAACTCAAAAAGAAACAAAGCAGCTCTATATGGACTTAATGAAGGACCCTGATTATCAAAAGGAATTACTCGATGTCATGAAGAACCAAGAATTTCAAACAATTCTCATGAATACGCTCAAAACAATGAAGTCACGTCAACAAATGAAAATAATTGTACAAGATACTATGCAAAGTCCACTGTTTAAGGCCGAGCTTGTTACTTTGCTGAAGAAATCTGTGGAAGAGTATTTGCAAGAATCTGAGAAAAAACAACAGAAGCAAGGAAAAGGTCAAGGCGGCGGAGAAGGTGGCGGCGGTGGTGGTGGAGAAGGTGATCAAGGAGAAGGAGGAGCGAGCTGAGTTAGAAAGAACGTTTTGACTCTCTTTATAATAGACAACAACCATCACCGCGCTATGCGATGATGGTTGTTTAATTTGAAAAGAAATGATTGAGATTGTTATTCGATTTTACCTAACACTTTACGAGCAAGCTCTAAGTACATTTGACCTGTTGGATGCTCTTGTTTGTATACAGATGGAGAGAAATCAGCTTCTGATACATGATTATCTGGTGCACCTAATGGCATTTGTGCAAGTAGTTCGGTTTGCAATTCTTCAGCAAGCTTGCCACCGCCACCGCGACCATATAGGTATTCTCTCTCCCCACATTTACGACATTCATAGTAAGACATGTTCTCAACAATCCCCAGAATATCATGGTTCGTCTGACGAGCCATTGCACCTGCTCTTGCAGCAACGAACGCTGCTGTGGCATGTGGCGTTGTGACGATGATTTCTTTGGATTCAGGTAGCATGGAGTGTACATCCAAAGCAATGTCACCTGTTCCAGGAGGTAAATCGAGCAACATGTAGTCTAGCTCTCCCCAATTCACTTCACTGAAGAAGTTACGAAGCATTTTGCCTAACATAGGTCCACGCCAGATTACAGGAGAGTTATCCTGTACGAAGAATCCCATTGAAATAACCTTTACGCCATGACGTTCGATTGGTGTAATGGAATTGTCCACAATAACTGGGCGTTCTTCAATGCCCATCATGTCAGGGATGCTGAAACCATAAATATCAGCATCGATGATCCCTACACGCTTACCTAAGCGTGCAAGTGCGACCGCAAGATTGACCGTAACGGTTGACTTGCCCACGCCGCCTTTACCTGATGCAACTGCAATGAACGTTGTTTTCGACTCAGGTGAAAGCAATGATAATCCGTTGCCTCCCTTAGCGACAGCACCAGTTGGTGCACCACTACTTGGCTTAACAGCGGCTGTTGCCCCACTATCTTGAGCGATCTGCGAACGCTCATGGTCCGTAATGGCACGGAAACGGATATGTACGCTTCCTACACCTAGTTCATTCAGCATGTTTGTAACAGCATGCTTCACATTATTTTGATAAGCTTCTCCTTCTTTCGTTAATACGAAAGTCAGTGACACGCTCTCTTCCTTAATCATGATGTCCTTAACCAAATTCAATTCAGAGACAGACTTCTTGAATTCAGGGTCAAGCAAGCTATGTAATGCTTCTAATACTTGTTCTCTTGTTATCATCTCAACACCTCATAAGTACCGTTTTTCACTACCCTATTATACCACAAAATCTCTCAGAACGAATGCTAACCTTATGAACCTTCTAATCCTTCTGAATATTCGGATTGATCGAAGATATCTTTTCTCCCGATGAATAGCGCAGAATCCCTTGATAGATCGAAGCTGCCACCTTCTTCTGATACTTTGTATCTCGAATCAGAGCTGCCTCTGCTGAATTGGATAAGAACCCTACCTCCACAAGTGCGCTTGGCATCTTGAGCTCTTTGAGTAAATATGTCGTGGTTATCTGCTTAACGACACGATTCGTGTTACCTAAATTCCGCTTTAATTCACTTTGTATAAGGCCGGCAAGTGTGTAATTATCAGCATGATTCGGATAATAAAAGGTCTGAGCCCCACTCCACTTACCTGATGGTGTAGCATTCATATGAACGGATAGAAACAGGTCCGCTTTTTTCTGATTAATGAAATCAGCTCGTGCACGTAGATCCTCTGCTTTACGTTTTCTCAGCTTAGTGGTTCCGGGATTAGCCAAATCCGTATCCTCTTCGCGAGTCATTACTACAATAGCACCAGCCTCTTGCAGAAAATCACGCAAATACATGGCTATAGCCAAGTTAACATCCTTCTCAATTACACCGCTTTTACTCGATGCCCCTCCGTCAGGTCCTCCATGACCAGCATCTAAAGCAATTGTCTTTCCTGACAACGGTGTTGTCCAATCACTCCATGTCTTAGTAGCAGGCAATTCGTTCGTATATATGAACACAATCAGCGCTACTAGACCCATTGATAATGCAAGCTTCAATAGCCCTATTGGTGATAAGAATACGACAACACGCTTTCTTGTTTTTTTCATAAAAAAAACACCTCAATCTCCATAGACTTCCTTTCATCTATATGGGACAAGGTGGTGAAATATGCTTTTTTAGAGACTGATAGAAGAGGTTGTTATGAAATTATTACTTGCTCTCGTACTCCTCTAATTAATACTTCCGCTACTTCTGGGCGTGTAAATTCGACTGGCGGACATAAACCCGCTTTAAGCATTTCTCTTACTTTAGTTCCTGACAAATGCATATGCTCTGTTTTAGAATGTGGGCAGGTCTTACTCGAAGCCATATTCCCACACTTGATACAATAAAAGCTATGCTCGAAGAACAAAGGCGTAATTCCTAACTCTTCCTTCGCAAAACAATCAAATATTTGTTGCGCTTCATACGTTCCATAATAATCGCCAACACCAGCATGATCGCGTCCAACGATAAAATGTGTACACCCATAATTCTTACGTACGATCGCATGGAAAATAGCTTCTCTAGGCCCTGCATACCTCATAGCTGCTGGGAACACCCCAAGAAAAACGCGATTCTGTGGATAATAGTTATCCAGCAATACTTGATAAGACCTCATCCGTACATCAGCATCGATATCATCTGATTTCGTTTCACCGACTAACGGATTTAAGAATAGACCATCTACGATTTCCATGGCTGTTTTTTGTATATATTCATGAGCCCTGTGTATAGGGTTACGTGTCTGAAAACCAACAATCGTCCGCCAACCCTTATCCGTAAATATCGTTCTTGTCTCTTCAGGGGTATAATCATATTCCATGAATGGACCTTCCTGCCTACGATGCAGTACTTGGAGAGGTCCTCCAATATACGTAGTTGACTTCGTATACAGCTTATTTACACCTGGGTGCGCTGAATCATCCGTTTTAAACACTTGCCGTGCCTCTTCCTGCTGATCAACGTCATAAATACTCCGTATGGTAAGAATCGCATAAGTAACATGATCTGCTTCACCCACAAGCGCTATTCTCTCACCAATCTGTAGCTGATTTGCGATAGTACGATCTATGCCTAACGTAATAGGTAAGCTCCATACTTCACCATTTGCTAATCGCATGCTAGATAATACGGCGTGATAATCCTCCTCTATCATAAAACCCTCAAGCGGCGAATAAGCACCTATTCCGATCATATCCATATCTGAAATGGTTCTCGCATTGATCATTATTTGTTCTAACGATTGTGCCTCTTCCAGCAATTGTTCCTTTAACTCCTCAGAGACAATGCAATTAATTAGTGTTCCTCCGTGTGGTCTTATACAACCGTTAAAGCTCATTATGCACACTCCCTTAAACTAACTTCCTCTGTAGTTACTTATGCAGACCACATTCTGTTTTTTCGCTACCTGACCAACGACCCGCGCGCGGGTCCTCTCCAGCAGCAATCTGACGCGTGCAGTGCTCACAACCTATACTTGGATAGCCATTATCATGTAAAGGATTATAGATGAGCTTATGATTGTGAATATAGCGCCATACATCTCCCTCGGTCCAATCGACCAATGGATTAAATTTAATTAATCCGAACTTGGTGTCTAGTTCAACCTTCTTGGAATTCGCCCTTGTTGGCGCTTGCTCACGTCTGATTCCTGTAATCCAAGCATCATACTGTTGTAAATGATTAGTTAACGGTGTTACCTTCCGAATGTTACAGCAATCATTAGGCTCCCGTTTCCATAGTTCATCACCATATAACTCTGCTTGTTCATTTAAGGTGATTACTGGTTGCACTTGTTTGAACTTAACGCCATAACGTTCAGAGAGTCGGTCCCTTGTCTCATATGTCTGCGCAAAATGTACATTCGTATCTAGATAGAAAATGTCTGTCTCCGGTGAAATGCTCTGCAGCATGTCCACAAGCACTACATCCTCAGCACCAAATGAACAAGCTAGTGTTATACTAGGATACCTGTCAGTTGCAAAGCGTAACACAGCTTCAGCTGTCTCCTTCTCCAAAACACTTGCTTGCTCTTCAAGCGATGAAACGTTATTTAATCTATTCATTATTTATTAACCTCCTTAAATACAAGTAAGAGCCTTCTCAGCATAATAAATGCAAAGAAGACCCTTTATGTGACATCTGCCTATATTTTAATTTGTTCTTGGCTGAATCAATTTCATAACTCATTGAAACCTTTTAATTGAAACTATATATAGACAAATTAAACCATTTTGATCTATATATAGCCTTGATTGAAGCAGCTAAAGGTATTATGAAATTGATTCGACTCACTTTTTATCTCAAAACGTGAAAAAAATAACATATTCACTTGCCTAAGTTTGATATAATATATTTGTATTTTTTATAAAAATTGAGAGGAAGTCGAAGTACCCATGGGAAAGGACAAATCAATTTTTAAGGAATGGTATTTCATGTTATTAGTCGGAGTTATTGTGGTCATCAGTCTTGCTGCTAGATTACATTTCATATAGACCATAACGAATACCTACAAGAGACCCCGATTATCGGGGTCTTTATTGCATCTATCTAGTCAAAAGTAAACAAAATTAAAGCCCCGAACCATATAGGTTCGAGGCCTGAATTTTGATATGCTCCAATAGAATTAACGTTTGGAGAATTGTGGTGCACGACGAGCTGCTTTAAGACCGTATTTCTTACGTTCCTTCATACGAGGGTCACGAGTTAAGAAACCAGCTTTCTTCAAAGAGCCACGAAGCTCAGGATCAACTTTAAGCAATGCACGGGAAATACCGTGACGAATTGCTCCTGCTTGACCAGAAGTACCACCGCCATGAGCATTTACGAGCACGTCATAACGACCCAAAGTATCAGTCAATGAAAGTGGCTGTTTTACGATCAGCTTTAACGTTTCAAGACCAAAATATTCATTAATATCACGTTTATTAATAACGATACGTCCTTCGCCCGGTATAAGGCGTACACGCGCTACCGAATGCTTACGACGACCCGTTCCATAGTATTGTACTTGTGCCACGTTACAGTCCTCCTTTTAATTTATCCGCGAAGTTCGTAAACTTCTGGTTGTTGTGCTGCATGTGGATGCTCAGAACCTGCATACACTTTAAGCTTTGTCTTCATGCTGTCACCTAGACGAGTCTTCGGTAACATACCGTGAATTGCAAACTCGATCAAACGATCAGGGTTCTTCTTAAGCATTTCACCAGCAGGAGTCACTTTAAGACCACCTGGGTGCATGGAGTGACGGTAGTACTTTTTGTCAGTAAGTTTCTTACCTGTTAAGTGGATTTTCTCCGCATTGATAACAATTACGAAATCCCCTGTGTCAACGTGTGGTGTAAATTCAGGCTTGTGCTTGCCGCGGATAAGGCTTGCAGCTTCGCTCGCCAAACGGCCTAGCGTTTTGCCTTCTGCATCAATAATGTACCATTTGCGCTCTACTTCATTCGGCTTAGCCATATATGTGGTGCTAGTACGCATGCTTGTTCCTCCTAAAAAATTATATCTTGTACATTTAATATTCGTTGTTATAAACATTTTAAAGTTAGTTGGACATTTCATTAATCTTCGGGGCCGTGGGTTAGCCGATTAAGAAACACCGTTAATTAGTATAACCCATAAAGATATGTTTTTCAAGTATAAATTTTGAACTTAATACTAGGAACGTTCTTTACGAAATTCGGAAGGAATACGCCTTGCCACATCCGTATCTATGGCTGCTTGTATAACTGCCTTACGAACCAATGGAACGACTTGATCATTGAAAATGCTCGGGATAATATATTGCTCATTCAGCTCGTCCTCACTAACAACAGAGGCAATCGCCCAAGATGCCGCGAGCTTCATTTCTTCATTAATTACAGATGCTCGGCAGTCAAGTGCACCACGGAAAATACCAGGGAAGCATAGAACGTTATTAATCTGGTTCGGGTAATCACTCCGACCAGTTGCTACTACGCGCGCATAGAGTTCAGCCATTTCCGGGTCAATTTCTGGTTCAGGATTAGCCATAGCGAATACGATCGGATCTACAGCCATCCGCTTAAGATCTTCTACTTGAAGAACACCTTTTCGAGATACACCAATGAACACATCAGCTCCATCAATAACTTCTGACAAGGAACCTTCTAAGCAGGAAGCATTCGTATTCGCTGCCACCCAGCTCCACATCGCATTGTCATAGTTATTATTACGACTAAGTGCTCCTTGTTGGTCAACCCCGATCATATGGCGTACGCCAGCTGCAAGCAACATCTTCACAATAGAAACTCCAGCGGCTCCTATCCCCGTAACTACGACACGAATTTCATCAATTTGCTTATTTACAACCTTAATCGCATTAAGTAATCCCGCTAATAAGACAACAGCAGTTCCATGCTGATCATCATGAAAAACAGGGATATCAAGCTCCTCGATCAATCGCTGCTCAATTTCAAAACAACGTGGAGAAGAAATATCTTCTAAGTTAATCCCTCCAAAAGTCGGAGATAATTGTTTAATAGTTCGGATAATTTCTTCCGTATCTTTAGTAGCCAAACAGATTGGAAAAGCATCCACACCTGCAAGTTGTTTGAAAAGCATTGCCTTTCCTTCCATAACAGGCATCGCTGCTTCTGGACCAATATCCCCTAGACCGAGCACTGCAGTTCCATCTGAAATGACAGCTACCATATTACGCTTAATAGTCAGGGAATAAGCTCTTGAGGGATTCTCGTGTATCGCCATACATACTTTTGCAACTCCTGGTGTATATACTTTAGATAGATCATCACGATTTTTGATTTTTATTTTGGGCTGAACTTCAATTTTACCACCAAGGTGAACGAGGAAAGTAGCATCTGATACGTTGATTAGTTGAATCCCACGAAGCTTCTTAACAGCTTCAGTAATCTGACTCTCCGTAGTACTTCCCTCTAAATTAACGCTTATATCACGGGTTGTTGAGACTTTACCTGCATGTATAAGGTCGACAGCGATGATATCTCCACCTGCTTGCCCAATTACACCAGCGAGTTCGGCGAATGAACCATGTTGTAAATCTAGTTCAAGACGCATAATAATAGTCGTATTCGAAGCCAAAACCAATCATCCTCTCATTATCACACCGTTTAGACTACAGCATAACCTTGCAATTCCATTGGATATTCGAACTGAATTAACTGAAGTTTACGATAATTGTAAGCGAAAAAGTATGTATATGACTTCTATATCAAAGTCTCTAAGTCTCGTTTCTTCATGTCTATTATATAGTCCGTAGTGTTTGGAAACAAGAAGTTTGAAAAAAGAGATCTATTCAGATCTCCTTAGGGATTCAGTATTCTACACTCCATAGTATTAAACCATGAGCCTCGGCAGTTGGACCTGCCTGACTGCGATCCTGAGCAGCTAAAATACGTGGCATATCACTACTTGCCCGTCTGCCATCCCCTACCTGAATGAGTGTACCGACAATAATACGCACCATGTTGTAAAGAAAGCCATTGCCCGTTACATAGATCCGGATCACTTGAGCTCCTTCAGTTATGTTCATTGCAGGATCGTAAGGTGTGACTTTACCGTCTGTTTGCACGATGTCTGCCTCAATCCATGCATTATATATCTTACGTACATGGCTTGCCTTAGTCGATTTCACTGAACAAAATGAAGTGAAGTCATGTTCACCAATCAAATGACCTAGAGCTTCCCTCATGGCTTCTATATTCAGCCGAGGTGGATGATGTAATTGATATCGCCAGTGGAATACGTCTTTCAGTCTACTTGTTCGAATGGTAAAGCAATACGTCTTGCGCTTAGCCCATTTCCATGATTGAAAATCTAGTGGTACTTCCTCCGCCTTAGTGACAATAATGTCTTCAGGTAAACGCGTATTCAGAGCTACACACCAACGATCTGTTGGAATGCTAGACTCCGTTAGAAAATTAAACACTTGTCCACGTGCATGAACACCTGCATCTGTTCGTCCAGAGGCAGCGATCTTGATTTGTTCGCCCGTTAGCTTGGCAATTACGGACTCGAGTTTATCTTGTATGGTATTTCCATCTGGTTGCGTCTGAAAACCCGAATACATTGTACCATCATAGGAAACAACAAATCGAAGATTTCTCATACTTTCCCTCCTTCCAAACAACAAAAAAAGGGCTTCAGCAGAATACTAAGATTCTGCCCACCCTTTCTCAATTAACTAAGCGCGATCAACTAACTCTAAGAATACCATTGGTGCGTTGTCACCGCGACGAGGTCCAATTTTAAGGATACGTGTGTATCCGCCTGGACGCTCGGAGTAGCGTGGTGCTAACTCACTGAATAGTTTCTGGATAGCGTCTTGTTCTCCGCCTTCTAATGTCTCGCGACGTACAAATGCAGCCACTTGACGACGAGCATGAAGGTCTCCACGCTTTGCAAGTGTGATTAACTTTTCAGCGATGGAACGAAGTTCTTTAGCCTTAGCTTCAGTCGTTTCGATGCGTTCGTATAAAAACAGATCCGTTACCAAGTCACGAAATAAAGCTTTACGTGCGCTTGAGTCACGACCTAATTTTTGATATGCAGCCATGTCGTTTTGCCTCCTTCTTAGTCTTCCGTACGTAGCCCAAGACCTAGCTCTTCAAGCTTCTCTTGAACTTCTTCAAGAGATTTACGGCCAAGGTTCCGCACTTTCATCATATCCTCTTCGGTTTTGGTGATTAGCTCTTGCACAGTATTAATACCGGCACGCTTTAGACAGTTGTAAGAACGAACAGATAGATCAAGTTCCTCGATAGTCATCTCAAGAACTTTCTCTTTCTTGTCCTCTTCTTTCTCAACCATAATTTCAGCGTCTTTCGCTTCATCAGTTAAGCCTACAAATAACATTAGGTGCTCAGTTAGAATCTTCGCTCCTAAGCTAACAGCTTCCTCCGGACGAATACTTCCATCGGACCAAATTTCGAGGGTCAATTTATCATAGTTGGTCACTTGACCAACACGAGTATTTTCCACACTGTAATTCACACGGGTAATCGGAGTGTAGACAGAATCAATCGGGATCATACCAATTAATTGTTCTTCCCGTTTGTTCTTATCAGATGATACATATCCGCGTCCTCTGTTAGCATGAATACGCATGTGTAAACGCGCATCCGAAGCTAAAGTCGCAATATGCAAATCCGGGTTAAGGATTTCCACATCACTATCTCCGCGAATATCACCAGCAACGATATTGCCTTCTCCTTCTGCATCGATCTCCAAAATCTTCTCTTCATCAGAGTGAATTTTCAGCGACAAGCCCTTGAGATTTAGGATGATTTCCGTTACATCTTCCTTCACGCCTGGAATCGTTGAGAACTCATGCAACACACCATTGATTTGAACTGAAGAAACTGCAGCACCTGGTAATGAAGACAGTAGGATACGACGTAGTGAGTTACCTAAAGTTGTTCCGTATCCACGTTCTAACGGTTCTACAACAAACTTGCCGTAGGAGCCATCTTCACTTAGCGACACGGTTTCTATTTTTGGTTTTTCGATTTCAATCATCTCATGAACCCTCCTTCAAAACGTCGTTTCCATGGAACAACACATAAAACGTATAGTATGCCTATCCAACACAATCATTATTCACAACTTATGGATATTTATACCACAGTTAGAACCCAAAGGAAACGATTTATCAACTTTTTGAAAGTCGATGCCGTTTCCTAAGGTGAATCAGTTAACCTGATTCACTGAAATTACACGCGACGGCGTTTTGGAGGGCGGCATCCGTTATGAGGAATCGGAGTCACGTCTTTAATCAGGTTAACTTCAAGACCAGCAGCCTGAAGCGAACGAATCGCAGCTTCACGACCAGCGCCTGGACCTTTTACCATTACTTCTACAACTTTCATGCCGTGTTCCATTGCAGCTTTTGCAGCGGACTCAGCTGCCATTTGAGCCGCAAATGGAGTGCTTTTACGGGAACCTTTGAATCCAAGTCCACCGGAGCTTGCCCATGAAATTGCATTCCCTTGCGGATCCGTAATTGTAACGATTGTATTGTTAAAAGTAGAACGAATATGTGCTACTCCAGTTTCGATATTTTTACGGTCGCGACGTTTTGTACGAACGACTTTTTTAGGTTTTGCCATGTGCTCTAACCCCCTTTATTATTTTTTCTTGTTAGCTACTGTACGACGAGGACCTTTACGCGTACGCGCATTTGTCTTCGTACGTTGTCCACGAACAGGTAATCCACGACGGTGACGAACACCGCGGTAGCAACCAATTTCAACTAGACGCTTGATGTTAAGAGAGATCTCACGACGAAGATCACCTTCTACTTTCAAGTTCTTGTCGATTGCTTCGCGAATTTTACTCACTTCGTCTTCTGTAAGATCACGAACGCGAGTTTGACGATCGATACCAGTCATTGCTACGATTTTTTGAGCAGTAGTTGTACCAATACCAAAAATATACGTGAGCGCAATTTCTACGCGCTTATCACGAGGTAAGTCTACGCCAGCTATACGAGCCATCCGAGCACCTCCTTATCCTTGTTTTTGTTTGTGTTTTGGATTTTCGCAAATTACCATTACGTTACCTTTACGACGAATGACTTTGCATTTTTCGCAAATCGGTTTGACCGAGGGTCTTACCTTCATCTTGAATCCCTCCTAAAAGTTCTGCGTAGCGTTTAAAACGCTGCAAGTTATACGGAGCAAAACTACTTCGAAAGCATAAATGCATTTTTCCGTAGAAAAAATTTGCTTTCCATTTATTTAAATCGGTAGGTGATTCGGCCGCGCGTTAAGTCGTATGGAGACAATTCAACCGTTACCTTGTCACCTGGCAAAATCCGAATGAAGTGCATTCTGATCTTCCCTGATACGTGCGCTAAAATTTTATGACCGTTCTCCAGTTCCACTTTAAACATCGCATTGGGAAGAGGTTCGATTACGGTGCCTTCTACTTCAATTACATCTTCTTTGGCCACTGTCATTCTCCTTTCTCATGTGCATTCAACTGCATCTTCTCTGAAAACTTATTCAGTGCAAAACGCAATTTACCGTTCGTTACACGTCCTGTTTCCTTTAAGCTGGATACAACCTCTTCGGATGCGTCCTCCATTAACTGTAAATGAAGCAGATTTTTCTTCTTAGGAAGATCAAACCTTCGTTTGTCCCCATCTGCGATGAGTACATAACGATGATCGACTATGCCGATTACGACTGTGTACTTCCCTTGATCACTGCCGCTTAGAACCTTAGCAATCTGACCCACTCGTGGAACCATATCCTTATTCACACTTCATCACCTACGTTCTCACATGATTACTCAGGCAGTTTCGTGAAAATCTCGTAACCATCTGGCGTAATCGCAATCGTATGTTCAAAATGAGCACATAAGGAACCGTCTTGAGTGACGACTGTCCAATTATCTTGTAAGGTCTTGACGTAACGTCTACCTACATTCACCATCGGTTCAATCGCAAGCACCATACCTGGCTTAAGGTGTGGTCCTTTATCAGGTAGTCCATAATTCGGAATTTGTGGTTCTTCATGTAGCTCAGTGCCTATGCCATGACCTACATATTCGCGAACAATCGAAAATCCAGCTTCTTCAGCACAAGTTTGGATCGCATGAGAGATCGTGTATAACCTTGCATCCGGCTTTGCTTCAGCAAGTCCGACATACAAAGACCTCTCAGTCACTTCGAGGAGCCTCTTCGCTGTGTCAGATATTTCACCAACACCGTAGGTCCATGCGGAGTCACCGTGATACCCTTTATATTGCGCTCCAATATCAATGGAAATAATGTCGCCTTCCATCAGCTTTCTCGGGCCAGGAATGCCGTGAACCAACTCTTCGTTGACAGAAGCACAGATAGAGCCAGAAAAACCGTTATAGCCTTTAAAAGAAGGTGTCGCTCCCTGACTACGAATAAAGTCTTCTGCTATTTGATCAAGTTCCCTAGTTGTGATATCAGGTCTAATCGCTTGCTTCAACAACTGATGTGTCTTCGCAACGATGCGACCAGCTTCCCTCATCAACTCAAGTTCAACTTCGGACTTACATATGATCATTAAGCTAACCTCTCTAGTAGTGAGCTTATTTCTGTAGTTACCTTGTCAATGTCCTGCTCACCGTTTACTTCGCGTAACAAACCTTTCTCTTGGTAGTATACCAAAAGTGGTTTTGTTTTGCTTACATACTCGTCAAGCCTTGTACCGACTTTCTCTTCCGTATCGTCAGAGCGTTGGTACAATTCGCCTTCACATTTATCGCATACGCCTTCCTGCTTCGGCGGATTAAACATGACATGATATGTTGAACCGCATGATTTACAAATACGACGACCTGTCAGTCTTGCTAATAGACGATCACGATCAACGTTTAAATTGATAACATGATCAAGTTTCTTACCAAGTTGTTCTAAGATTCCGTCCAGTGCATCCGCCTGAGCGATTGTCCTTGGAAATCCATCAAGCAAGAATCCCTTCTCACAGTCAGCCTGCTGAAGTCGTTCTCTAACGATTCCGTTCGTAATTTCATCTGGTACTAATAAGCCTTTATCCACATATCCTTTTGCTTCAATCCCTAAGGAAGTTCCTTGGCTCATAGCAAGTCGAAAGGCATCTCCTGTTGAGATATGAGGGATATGAAATTTGTTTACGATTCGTTCCGCCTGGGTGCCTTTACCAGCACCAGGAGGCCCCATAAATATTACGTTCATTCCGCCACACTCCCTGTCAGGTGTTGCAACGAACAGCACAATAGGTGCCGATGTCGCCAATAAATGCATCCATCAGAACCTATTAGCTATTTATTGATAAAACCTTTGTAATGACGCTTGATCAGTTGACCTTCAACCGTCTTCATTGTATCAAGTGCTACACCTACTAAGATTAGTATGGAAGTACCACCGATTGTTACTGAGCTCGGAAGTCCAGCAAGTTTACCGAAAATCATCGGTAAGACTGATACAAAGGCTAGGAAGAAAGAACCTGACAAAGTAATTCTCGTCATCACGCGAGTCAAGTACGTTTGAGTCGGTTTACCAGGACGAATGCCTGGGATATATCCGCCATTTTTCTTCATTTGATCGGCCATTTGCTCTGGATTGATCTGAACGAACGTATAGAAATACGTAAATCCAACAATCAACAGAATGTAAAGCACAATCGCAAGTGGTGAAGAATTGGTAAGGCTGAAGTTTTGTACTATCCAGTTTGCAATACCACCCTCTGGTTTTACCCAGAACGATGCGATAATCGTTGGGAAAGTTAGAAGTGATGAAGCAAAGATAACTGGGATAACCCCTGCAGCATTAACTTTCATCGGAATATGTGTCGATTGTCCACCGTACATTTTACGTCCAACAACACGCTTAGCGTATTGAACAGGAATCTTACGAATCCCTTGTTGAACAAAAATAACGAATACGATAATCGCAATTGTTACTATTACGATAATTAAGCCCTTGATGATGTTAATGAATAACGCATCGCCTGCTTCGTAAAATAACTGAGTCGCAATTTGTTTGATACCCGTTGGGATACCTGCAACGATACCGGCGAAGATGATAATAGATATCCCGTTACCGATTCCGTGCTCCGTAATTTGCTCCCCTAACCACATGAGGAACGCTGTACCAGCTGTAAGTACAATTGCAATTAACAAGTAGGTTGTAAAACCTGGGTTAATAACAAGAGCTTGGCCGTACATATTATGGAAACCAATTGCAAAACCAAACGCTTGGACCATACCGAGAACGATTGTACCATAACGTGTAATTTGGCTCAGCTTCTTCTTACCAACTTCGCCTTCCTTCGCCCATTGTGAGAACTTCGGGATTACATCCATCGAAAGTAACTGCACAATGATCGAAGCGGTGATGTATGGCATAATCCCCATCGCGAAGATGGAGAATTGGAATAGTGCGCCCCCAGAGAAAGTGTTCAGCAAACCAAATAATTCATTGGTTGCTGTAGCATCAGTAGCTTTGAGAGCAGCAGAGTTAATATTCGGAACTGGAATATAAGCACCAATCCGATAGACGATTAAAACTAGAAAGGTGAAAATTATTCTTTTGCGCAAATCCATTACTTTAAAAATATTGGATAGGGTACGAAACATTAGATCACCTCGGATTGACCGCCGGCAGTTTTAATCTTCTCCACCGCAGATTGGGAAAACTTATTCGCTTTAACTGTTAGATTCACAGTAAGTTCACCGTTTCCGAGAATCTTGATGCCATCTTTAGGTGACTTAACTACGCCAGTTTCCATAAGAAGCTCTGGAGTTACTTCTGTACCTGCTGCAAATTTGTTCAGCTCAGTAAGATTTACAATAGCGAACTCTTTGCGAGTTGGGTTCGTAAATCCACGCTTCGGAATACGACGATACAATGGATTTTGTCCGCCTTCAAAGCCTGGACGAACGCCACCGCCGGAACGCGAATTTTGACCTTTGTGACCGCGAGTAGACGTTTTTCCCATACCGCTTCCGATACCGCGACCAACGCGCTTACGGGAATGGCGACTTCCTTCTGCAGAACTCAGCTCATGTAATTTCATCGTTGCACCTCCTCTAAGCTAGATTATTGATTTATGCTTCGATTTCTTTAACTTCTACTAAGTGGCTGACTTGATTGACCATGCCACGAATGGCAGAGTTATCTTGGTGAACAACTGTTTGGTGCAGCTTGCGAAGACCAAGTGTGTTCACTGTCACCCTTTGTCCTTGTGGACGACCGATCAGACTGCGTTTTAGGGTAATTTGTAGTTGTTTAGCCATCATTACTCCCCCTAACCCAGTAGTTCTTCAACGGTTTTGCCGCGAAGTTTCGCAACTTCTTCAGCTTTCTTCAGACGGGAAAGCCCCTCTAAAGTTGCATTAACCATATTGATTGAGTTTGAAGAACCCAGTGATTTTGTCAAAATATCTCCTACACCAGCAAGTTCAAGAACTGCACGAACAGGACCGCCGGCAATAACACCAGTACCTTTGGATGCTGGTTTCAAGAGCACGCGGCCAGCGCCAAAATGCCCATTGACTAAGTGAGGAATGGTTGTTCCAACGATAGGAACATGGATCAGGTTTTTCTTCGCATCGTCAATTCCTTTGCGGATAGCATCAGGAACTTCTCCAGCTTTACCGATCCCTGCGCCAACCCAACCATTGCCGTCGCCAACAACGACTAGAGCGCTGAAACTAAAACGGCGTCCGCCTTTGACGACTTTCGCAACGCGATTAATATGAACAACCTTTTCAGTTAGCTCTAAAGTATTCGGATCAACTCGCAAGTCGTATACCTCCTTATATTGTACTTTTTCTAGAATTCAAGACCTGCTTCACGCGCAGCATCAGCTAACGCTTGAACGCGGCCATGGTATAAATATCCACTACGGTCAAATACGACTTTATCTACGCCTTTAGCTTTCGCACGGCTTGCGATTAACGCGCCGATTGTGCGAGCTGCTTCAACGTTACCGCCATTGCCGATCTTCTCTGATACTTCTTTATCCAGAGTGGAGGCAGTAACGAGTGTAACGCCTTGCGTATCGTCAATAACTTGAGCGTACATATGCTTAGATGAACGGTAGATGTTCAATCTTGGACGAGCGGACGTTCCTTCGATTTTCTTGCGAACACGAAGATGTCTTTTTAAACGAGCTTTATTCTTATCGCTTTTTATAATCATGAATTGCACTCCTTTCATCTTTACTTAGAGGATTTTGCCCCTATAGATGATCTCGGGCTAACTTGATTAAGCTAGCTTACCTTATTTCTTCTTACCAGCTTTACCTTCTTTACGAAGGATACGCTCGCCTTCATACTTGATACCTTTACCTTTATACGGCTCAGGTTCGCGTACGGAACGAACTTTTGCAGCGATAGCGCCTACGCGCTCTTTATCGATCCCTTTAACGATAATCTTCGTGTTCACAGGAACTTCGAATTCAATGCCGTTCTCCGGTGTGATTTCAACCGGGTGGGAGTAACCAACGTTAAGAACAAGCTTATCACCTGTTTTATTAGCACGGTACCCGACACCTACTAGATCAAGCGTTTTGGAATAACCTTCTGTAACACCACCAACCATGTTGGAGATAACGCTGCGTGTTGTACCATGTAGGGAACGGTGCAGTTTGTTATCAGATGGACGTTCAACGTTAATTTCATTCTCTTGAACGCTAACCTTCATATCTTTATGGATATCACGGGATAAAGTTCCTTTCGGTCCTTTCACCGTAATCACGGTATTATCAATTGTAACAGTCACACCGTTAGGAATAGCGATTGGCTTGCGACCAATACGTGACATGTATTTGCACCTCCATTCAATTGCGCTTTATATTACCAAACGTAAGCAATTACCTCTCCGCCGGCTTTAGAGAAACGAGCTTCCTTATCAGTCATTACCCCTTTAGAAGTAGAGATAATAGCGATTCCGAGGCCGCCGAGCACACGAGGGATTTCTTGGCTTTTCGCGTAAACGCGTAGGCCTGGCTTTGAGATTCTTTTTAGACCTGAAATTACGCGCTCGTTATTTTGGCCGTATTTCAAGAATAAACGGATAATCCCTTGTTTGTTGTCCTCCACAAACTCTGCATCACGAATGAAGCCTTCCTTTTTCAAGATCTCAGCGATTTCTCTCTTGATCTTGGAAGCTGGGATTTCAACTGTTTCATGACGTACGATATTCGCATTACGAATGCGAGTTAGCATGTCTGCAATTGGATCTGTCATAACCATTTGTGTAAACCTCCTTCCCGAAAATCAATGGATTACCAGCTTGCTTTTTTAACACCTGGTATTTGACCTTTATAAGCTAATTCGCGGAAACAAATTCTGCAAATCTTAAATTTACGAAGCACGGAGTGCGGGCGACCGCAGCGTTCGCAGCGGGTGTAAGCCTGCACTTGGAACTTCGGTGGACGTTGTTGCTTGATTTTCATCGAAGTTTTTGCCACTGAAAATTACACCTCTTTCATTATTTAACGAACGGCATACCTAATTGCGTTAGCAATTCGCGGGATTCTTCATCGGATTTAGCAGTCGTTACGATAACGATATCCATACCGCGCACTTTATCCACTTGATCATACTCAATTTCTGGGAAAATTAATTGTTCTTTTAAACCAAGTGTGTAGTTACCGCGACCATCAAATGCTTTTGATGATACACCACGGAAGTCACGAACACGAGGAAGAGAAACGTTGAACAATTTATCGAGGAAGTAGTACATGCGATCTCCACGCAATGTCACTTTCGCTCCGATTGGCATATTCTCACGAAGCTTGAAACCAGCAATTGATTTCTTCGCTCTTGTGATCACTGGTTTTTGACCAGTGATTTTTTGCAGATCCGTCACAGCGCTATCTAGCACTTTCGAGTTGGAAACTGCTTCACCTACACCCATGTTGATTACAACTTTTTCGATCTTCGGTACTTGCATTACCGTCGTATAGTTGAACTTCTGCATTAACGCAGGAGTGATTTCGTTAAGAAAACGTTCTTTCATTCTTGCTGCCATGTGTAAAGGCCCTCCTTTCCTTGGCTACTATTTATCGATTACTTCACCGGATTTTTTCGCTACGCGAACTTTTTCACCGTTCTCAAGCACTTTATAACCGACACGGGTAGGCTTGCCGCTTTTTGGATCAATCAGCATCACGTTGGATACATGGATCGCAGCTTCCTGATTCAAAATTCCGCCTTGCGGATTTTGTTGTGATGGTTTCGCATGTTTCTTAACCATGTTGATACCTTCAACCAGGACACGGTTTTGACGGGGATAAGCAGCTAAGACGCGGCCTTTTTTGCCTTTGTCTTTACCTGTAATCACGATCACCGTATCGTCCTTTTTCACGTGAAGCTTATTGTTATGAGACTCAAGTCTCTTTTTCAATCTTGGCATGTTCTACACCTCCTAAACGCTTCCCTAGTGGGAAACCCCTAATTAAATGACCTCTGGAGCCAGAGATACGATCTTCATGAAGTCCTTTTCGCGAAGTTCACGAGCTACAGGTCCGAAAATACGAGTACCACGTGGACTCTTATCTTCCTTCACAATTACTGCTGCGTTTTCGTCAAATGCGATGTAGGAACCGTCTTTACGACGAGTTGAGTTTTTCGTACGCACGATAACTGCTTTAACTACATCACCCTTTTTGACAACGCCCCCTGGTGTTGCTTCTTTCACGGAACAGACAATTAGGTCTCCGATGTAACCAGCTTTACGGCCAGTACCACCAAGAACTTTGATACACATAAGTTTCTTTGCACCTGAATTATCCGCAACACTTAAACGAGTAAAAGCTTGAATCATTGTATTCCCTCCTCCCTGTAGTTCACAGTTACATTATTAGATGATAACCGCTTTATTAACAACTTCTGTCAATCTCCAACGCTTATCTTTGGAGAGTGGACGAGTTTCCATGATTTTAACAACATCGCCAATTTTAGCTTCGTTATTCTCGTCATGAGCTTTGAATTTCTTCGTATATTTGATTCTCTTGTGGTAGAGATCATGTTTTTTGTAAGTCTCAACTGCTACAACAATGGTTTTATCCATCTTGTCGCTGACGACTTTACCAACCTGAACTTTACGTTCATTGCGCTGTTCAGCCATTTGTGAACCCTCCTATTCTTACGAATCCTTAACTAATACCAAGTTCTCTTTCGCGCAAAATAGTCTTCGCACGTGCGATTTCTTTGCGCAGTTCACGAATTTGAACTGGGTTGTCCAGTTGACCAGTAGCTAGTTGAAAACGGAGGTTAAAGAGCTCGTCTTTGAATCCGTTGATTTTGTGTTCAATTTCAGTAGTGGTAAGGTTACGGAATTCACTAGCCTTCATTTGCTTCACCACCCACTTCTTCCTTCTTCACGAACTTACACTTAATTGGCAACTTGTGCATTGCCAAGCGCATTGCTTCGCGAGCTACTTCTTCACTTACACCAGCAAGTTCAAACATGATCTTACCTGGTTTTACTACTGCTACCCACTTCTCAACGTTACCTTTACCACTACCCATACGTACTTCAAGCGGCTTCTGTGTAACTGGTTTAGCAGGGAAAATTTTGATCCAAACTTTACCACCACGTTTAATATAACGAGTCATCGCAATACGAGCTGCCTCGATCTGACGGTTTGTTACCCAAGCTGGTTCAAGTGCTTGTAATCCAAATTCGCCAAAGTGTACCTCAGTACCACCCTTTGCACGGCCAGCCATACTGCCGCGATGCTCTTTACGGTGTTTTACGCGTTTAGGCACCAACATGATTAGTTGCCTCCTTCCGATTGAACTTTCTTCTTAGCAGTCGGAAGAACCTCTCCACGATAGATCCACACTTTTACGCCGATAAGGCCATAAGTGGTGTGTGCTTCAGCAGTACCATAATCAATATCTGCACGAAGTGTGTGGAGTGGAACCGTTCCTTCGCTATAACCTTCTGAACGAGCGATTTCCGCTCCGCCTAGACGGCCGCTAGTAGCTACTTTAATACCTTTTGCGCCAGCGCGCATTGTTCTTTGCATAGCTTGCTTCATTGCGCGACGGAATGATACACGACGCTCTAATTGTTGAGCTATACCTTCTGCAACCAAGATTGCATCAATTTCTGGAGTTTTGATTTCTGCGATGTTAATATGAACTTTTTTGTCAGTCATATTAGCAAGATATCCACGGATAACTTCTACTTCCGCTCCACCTTTACCGATTACCATACCAGGCTTAGCAGTGTGAATTGTTACATTCACGCGATTAGCCGCACGCTCGATATCGATGTGGGATACTGCAGAGTCTTTCAGTTTATTCTTCAAGTATTCGCGAATTTTAACATCTTCAATAAGAAGTTTGCCGAAATCCTTGTCTGCATACCACTTGGATTCCCAATCACGAATAATACCTATTCTAAGACCAACCGGGTTTACTTTTTGACCCACACTTTATCCCTCCTTATTTCTCAGATACCACAACAGTAATGTGGCTGGTACGCTTATTGATACGACTTGCGCGTCCCATAGCACGAGCGCGGAAACGCTTCAGAGTCGGTCCCTGATTTACGTAAATCTCACTGATCACTAACTTGTTAGGGTCAAGTGAAAAGTTGTGCTCTGCGTTAGCAATTGCGGAATTCACAAGCTTCTCTACAACAAGAGAAGCGGATTTTGGTGTGTGACGTAAAATTGCAATCGCATCACCAACTGCTTTCCCTCTAATCAAGTCAACAACGAGCTGAGCTTTACGAGGAGCAATCCGAACAAAATTTGCAGCAGCTTTTGCTTGCATGGTAGTACCTCCTCTCAGACAGTATTGCTATTAGCGCTTGCCTGTTTTCTTATCGTCATCATGACCTTTATACGTACGAGTAGGTGCAAACTCACCTAATTTGTGTCCAACCATATCCTCAGTTACGTATACAGGTACGTGCTTTCTTCCATCGTAAACGGCGAATGTATGGCCGACGAATTGTGGGAAAATCGTAGAACGGCGAGACCAAGTCTTGATTACAGTTTTCTTTGTAGTAGAATCAACTGCTTCCACTTTTTTGAGTAAGTAACCGTCAATGAATGGCCCCTTTTTTAAGCTGCGTCCCATTGATGCTCCTCCCTTCTCTTAATCAGAATTCGTTCCTTATTTCGTGCGACGACGTACGATGTACTTGTCGGAAGCTTTGCCTTTTTTACGTGTTTTGAATCCAAGTGTCGGTTTGCCCCATGGGGACATTGGAGACTTACGACCGATTGGAGCGCGGCCTTCACCACCACCGTGTGGGTGATCGTTCGGGTTCATTACTACCCCGCGGACTTCAGGTCGTTTGCCAAGCCAGCGATTACGTCCAGCTTTACCGATCTTGATCAATTCATGGTCTCCGTTACCTACAGCACCAATAGTTGCGCGGCAAACCTTAAGAACTTTACGAACTTCACCGGATGAAAGGCGAACTGTTACATAACGCTCTTCTTTACCAAGCAATTGAGCTTCTGTACCTGCAGAGCGAACCATTTGTCCACCATGCCCAGGCTTAAGTTCAATATTGTGGATAACTGTACCAACTGGAATGTTCTCTAGTGGTAATGCATTACCGACTTTAATGTCAGAACCTACACCAGACTGGATCACATCGCCTACTTTAAGACCTTTTGGCGCTAAGATATATCTTTTTTCACCATCCGCATAATGAATCAATGCGATGTTAGCAGTACGGTTCGGATCATACTCAACTGTAGCAACGCGGCCTGGTATGCCATCTTTGTTACGTTTAAAGTCAATAATACGATATTTACGCTTATGACCGCCACCTTGGTGACGAGTAGTAATTTTACCTTGGTTGTTACGTCCAGCTTGTTTGCTCAATGGAGCAAGCAAGGATTTCTCCGGAGTGGATGTTGTGATTTCTTCAAAAGTCGAAACTGACATTCCACGTCGAGCCGGTGACGTTGGTTTATACTTTTTAATTGGCACCTTGATTCCCTCCTTACTTAACTAGTAAAACCTACTAAGAGGCTTTTTAGACTTGAGATGATTCAAAAATTTCTAGGTCTTTGCTTTCAGCTGTTAACTTAACGATAGCTTTCTTCCATTCGGAAGTGTAACCATTGTATTTGCCATAACGCTTCGGCTTAGCCGGCATTCTGAGCGTGTTAACTGCTTCAACTTTAACGCCAAAAATTTGCTCAATCGCTTGTTTAATCGCAGTCTTATTAGCTTTCATTTCAACTTCGAAAACATATTTCTTTTCCGCCATCATGTCACTAGTACGTTCAGTAATAATCGGGCGTTTGATTAGATCGCGTGGATTTGTCATTGAGCAAGTACCTCCTCAACTTTTTGCACCGCGTCTTTGGTAATAATAAGCTTGTCATACAACATAACGTCAAGTACGTTAATTCCGTCAGCAGCGACGAATTTCACACCTGGGATGTTACGAGTTGATAAAGCTACGTTCTCATTGTATTCAGCGGAAACAATTAGTGCTTTGCGTTCTACTTTGAGGTTATTCAAAATTGCAGCGAATTCTTTCGTTTTAGCTGCTGCCATTTCCAATTGATCAAGAACGATTACTTCGTTATCAATCACTTTGGATGATAGAGCAGATTTGATCGCTAAACGACGAACTTTCTTCGGTAATTTGTAAGCATAGCTACGTGGAGTAGGTCCGAATACAATACCGCCGCCCTTCCATTGTGGTGAGCGAATGCTACCTTGACGAGCACGTCCAGTTCCTTTTTGTTTCCACGGCTTACGTCCACCACCACGCACTTCCGAACGACCCTTCGTCTTGTGCGTGCCTTGACGCTCCGATGCTTGTTGCATCAGTACCGCTTCATGCAAAACGTGAATGTGTGGTTCAATTCCGAAAACCGCATCAGACAATTCAACTTCCCCTACCTGAGCGCCGGAAACGTTATATAAAGCTACCTTTGGCATCGATGTTCCTCCTTTCTTACTTTTTAACAGCAGACTTAACAGTTACATAGCATTTCTTTGGTCCAGGAATGGATCCTTTAACCATGATGATGTTACGTTCTGTATCCACTTTGATTACTTGAAGATTTTGTAAAGTTACAGTTTCAGAACCCATATGTCCAGGTAATTTCTTACCTTTCATTACGCGGTTAGCTGCAATCGAACCCATTGAACCTGGACCGCGGTGGTAACGCGAACCGTGAGCCATTGGACCAGTGTGTTGATTGTGGCGTTTAATAACACCTTGGAAACCTTTACCTTTGGAAGTACCTGTTACGTCAACGTATTCACCTGCTGTGAATAGATCCGCTTTAAGCTCCTGGCCAACTTCATATGCACCAGCTTCAATACCGCGGAACTCCTTAACGTAGCGCTTAGGTGTTGCGCCAGCTTTCTTCGCATGACCAACTTCTGGCTTGTTTGCATTTTTTTCTTTCTTATCTTCAAAACCGATCTGAATGGATTCATAACCATCGTTGTCTACATCTTTCTTTTGTAGAACCACGCAAGGACCCGCTTGGATCACAGTTACAGGAATCACTAGACCTTCTGGTGTAAATACTTGAGTCATCCCAAGTTTTCTACCTAAGATACCTTTTGTCATCGTTGACACCTCTTTTCCTTTTTGCCTTATGCTTTATTATTAATTACAATTTGATTTCAATGTCCACGCCGGACGGCAAGTCTAATCTCATTAATGCATCTACAGTTTGTGGAGTCGGATTCACAATGTCGATAAGACGTTTGTGTGTACGCATTTCAAACTGCTCACGAGAATCTTTGTACTTGTGCACCGCACGAAGAACCGTAATGATTTGCTTCTCTGTAGGAAGCGGAATCGGACCAGATACTGAAGCGCCTGAACGCTTAGCTGTCTCAACGATCTTCTCAGCTGATTGATCGATCACACGGTGATCATAAGCCTTCAAACGGATACGTATTTTTTGCTTTGCCATATAATTCCCTCCTTCTATCGCCCAATTTCGTATCGGACATACTCCGCGAAAATCTCCTGACAACCTATCCCATGGCAAAGGGCCCGGGTGTATCAGCAACCTCCCGCATCATCGCAACGTCACAGACCAACGCTCACTATTATATATAAAATAATCGCCTAATGCAAGTAAAATATTTTTGGTTTAAAAGAATTAATTTTACTAGCTGTATAAATGCGTTGTGTTACCTTACCTTAACAGGATTTTAACAACCTCGCCATATCAAATTATTAGCAAATATGGAGAACCAACATTGTGATCTATCATTTCTATATAAAACGAAAGAGACCACGTTCCTAGCAATAATAGCTAAGAGTATGATCTCATGATCGTATTCCTTCTATATAACGTGCACGAGTTGGAACAGACAATATTATAGAGTTAACCCTCTAACAACTAAAGATATCATCTGATAATCATTAGTTTCTTCTATAATATGCATAACCCAGTTATTAGCGAGTCTGTCTTTCAGTACATGAGCATCCTCACTAGCCAACTTTAAGCCTTGTATACGTCCCTCAGTCGCTACAAAATCAACACCACGTTTAATACCGAATCTTTGCTCAAGCCATACCTGTAGGCCATTAAACGTGTTAAATGTGATCTGGTAACCATCTTGGATAGCTCGCTCAAGCTGTTCACCATGTGAAGATGAATAAGAAATAAATTCGTTATAGTTATAATGCTCTGCTTGAGCTGACTCTAATGGCTTAATATCTCCTGAATTTGCACATTCAAGCAGAATTGCATCTGATATACCTGCTTGTCTTGCACGTTCAAGTAGTATCGCCGTATGCTGGGATAATTTTATTCTTTCATTCATTACATATCCCTCCTCTTCTATTATTTATCATTTAAATAGCAAGCTGCAAAATGACCTGGAGAGATTTCTTTAAGTTCCGGTTCTGCCTCAGCACATTGCTTCATTGCATGTGGACATCTAGGGCGAAACTTACATCCGACTATATCTTCCAACGGGCTCGGTAAATCTCCTTGCAACAAGGGCCTACTTGCCACCACCGCCTTAGGATCAGGAACTGGAATGGCTGCTAGCAATGCTTGAGTATAGGGATGAGCCGGATGTAGATATAACTCTTCACTTGTTGCTACTTCCACAAGCTTACCTAGATACATAACACCTATACGATCTGAAATATGGCGTACCATTGACAGGTCATGTGCAATAAACAAATAAGTAAGACCGAATTCTCCTTGTAAGTCTTCCAGCATATTCACAACTTGAGCTTGAACCGATACATCTAACGCTGAAATGGGTTCATCACACATAATGAATTCAGGATTTGCAGCTAATGAACGTGCAATACTGATCCGTTGCCTTTGGCCACCACTGAATTCATGTGGATATCGATCTGCATGTTCTGTTTTTAATCCAACCTTAGATAATAGTTCAAGTACTATTTCACGACGTTCAGAACGATTCTTATTCGAATGAATTTCTATTGGTTCGCTAATTAGCTGCATGACATTCATACCCGGGTTAAGCGATGAATACGGATCTTGGAAAATCGCTTGCATGCGTTTACGGTAGGGATGCATTTCCCTTTCACTCATAGCCGCTACATTACGACCATCATATAAAATCTCTCCCGAGGTAACATCATATAACCGAATTATACAACGTCCGAGAGTGGATTTGCCACAACCTGATTCTCCGACGAGTCCGAATGTCTCACCACGATGGATTTGGAAGCTAACGTTATCCACCGCTTTCAAAACCTTCGATGTACGGCCTAACAATGTTGTCTCCACCGGAAAATACTTCTTTAGTCCTCGAACATCTACTAGAACTTCTTTATCATGCAATTTATCTTGCCCCTGCTGACTCATTTCAAAGCCCCCTCTCTAGCAAGCTCCACTGCTTCTCCAGCTTGAACTCGTTCATCAAGTAACCAGCACATCGCTCTATGCCCAGGTCCCCTATCGAAGTAAGGAGGTCTTTGGTTACAAATTTCCATAGCATGAGGACATCTTTCTTTGAACGGGCAGCCTGTTGGTGGGTTCAGCATGTTAGGCGGTGTACCTTCAATGGGAAGCAGTCTTTCTTTGACACCATTCACTTGCTGAGGCAGTGAACGCATCAAGCCTTGCGTATATGGATGCTGTGGTGCTTCGAATATATCGATCACAGTACCTTCCTCCATGATGAGTCCACCATACATGACGATAACTCGCGTACACACTTGTGCGACGACCCCAAGATCGTGTGTAATTAGTAATATTGATGTGCCTGTGGTATCTCTTAATTGCTTCATAAGCGTTAAAATTTGTGCTTGAATAGTTACATCCAAGGCGGTAGTAGGTTCGTCCGCAATAAGCAGCTCAGGATAGCAGGATAAGGCCATAGCAATCATCACACGCTGACGCATACCTCCACTAAATTCATGTGGATATTGATCTATCCTCTTTTCAGGTGATGAAATGCCGACCTGCTTGAGTAGTTCAATGGCTCTTTGACGAGCTTCAGCTTTACTAAGCTTTTGATGTCGCTGTATGACCTCAATCAGCTGCTTGCCTATTCGAAGAACTGGATTAAGTGACGTCATCGGATCCTGAAAAATCATCGCAATCCGATTCCCTCTAATGTTCCGTAGTTCTTCCTCTGTCATCTCTAATATATTCTCACCCTGCAGGCGAACTTCACCTTCAATTATACGACCTGGAGGCTGGATTAAGCCTAATATGGATTTCGCTGTAATGCTCTTTCCACTTCCAGATTCTCCTACAATACCGACCATTTCTCCTTCGCTAACTGTGAAGCTGACGCCCCTAACGGACTGGACTTCGCCACTGCGTGTAAAAAATGACGTTTTTAAGTTATGAACCGTCAATAGCTCTGTCATATGCTTCACTCCATTACCGTTGATTTATTTTTGGTTCAAATGCAGCTCTGAATACATCTCCTAAGAAGTTAAAACTTAATACGGTTAACAATATAAATAGACCTGGGAATAAAGCGAGATAAGGTGCTTCGCCTATAAAGCCTTGCGCATCATACAGCATACTGCCCCAAGAGGAGTCAGGTGGCCGTACCCCAAGCCCCAGGAAGCTTAATGCCGATTCCATCATAATCGCACCCGCAATGTTAATGGATGCTGCAACAATAATGGTAGGCATGATATTTGGCACGATATGTCTCATTATAATTTTAAAAACACTTTGACCTGAGACTCGTGCATAAAGTACATATTCACGTTCTTTAATCGATAACGTTTCTGCACGCACAATCCGAGCAATGTTCATCCAGCTAAGTAGACCGATAATAATCACAATCGTAGTGATACTCGGCTTTAGATAAGCATTCAATATTAACATAATGAAGAAAGAAGGAATGGATAGGAAAATGTCCACCACGCGCATCATTAAATTATCAAACCATCCTCCAAAATAACCACTCATCGTGCCGACCGCGGTACCTACTGTAATGGATATTACCATTGCTATAAAACCTACGCTTAATGAGGCCCTTCCACCATATAACACTCGAGCCAAGTAATCACGACCATGGTCGTCTGTACCAAACCAATGAGTCGCGCTCGGTGGCTGTAATATTTCCGTTACAACCATTGCATTGGGATCATAAGGAACTAGAAAAGCAAATATAGACATTAAGATAAATACAACAAGGATAATTAGAGCAGCTAACCCTGCTTTTTGCTGTTTGAGTTGATCTTTAAGAAACCGCCATTTTAATTGATTCATCTTGTGTCACCTCGCCGTCTTGATTCTTGGGTCAACTACGCCATATAGTATATCAGCAATTAAATTACCAATTACGAGGAAAATAGAAGTGATCATCGTAATACCCATAATGATAGGATAATCAAGACTAAATACCGCTGAAATACCAAGCGACCCCATACCTGGCCACGAAAAGACGGTCTCTGTTATGAAAGCACCAGCAATAAGCTCGGAAAGTGACATTCCTAAAATGGTGATGACTGGCAGCAAGACGTTCTTTAATACATGACGAACAAGTACAACTGCTCGTGTCGAGCCATACGCATACTGAATCTGGACATAATCTTCTTCTAATTGACTAATTGTGTTTGAGCGAATATAACGCATATAAACGGATATCTGCATTAAGCTGAGAACGATACAAGGCATTATTCCGTGCTTAATAATATCTAGGATGGAATCAGATCCGATTGTTCGCATTCCCATGCTTGGCAGCCACTGCAGCTTTATTGCAAAAACGTAAATTAACATCATCGCAAACCAAAAGCTTGGAATTGAAATCCCAATATAAGAAAATAAACTTAAGGCACGGTCAACCAATCGGTTTTTATTGGCAGCTGAAATTAATCCAAGTGGAATAGCAATAAGTAAGGATAAAACCAGTGCAGAACCCATTAGACCGAGAGTAGCTGGTATTCGCTCGGCGATAAGTGTGGAGACCGGTCTATGATTAGCCAAAGAATAACCCAAATTACCTGAGAATACATTTTTCAGCCAGTATAGATACTGCATGTACACCGGCTGGTTAAGACCAAGACTCTCTCTAATTCTCTCTATATCTTCTGGACTCATATTCGGTGTAACGAACGAATTAACAGGATCGCCAGGTGCAAGCTTAATCAACGCAAAAGACACAATCGAGATAAAAAACAACAACGGAATGGCCTGCAGAATCCGACGCAAAATGTACTTTAACAATGTAACTCCCCCCGCAGACAACGCTGGCAATTTATGCACATGCGCTTTTATAAATCAAATGAGTTGTGCGATATCATTTCAAAATAGCGAAAATAAGCTGCTATAGACAGCTTATTTTCGTATAAAGAATCAATTTTATTGCTTCATATACACTTTGGACAAATCCTCGAACATGACAACTGGTTTCGGAACAGCTTCCTGCAAGCCGCCAAACTTCTTATCTACTGCAACAATACCTTTGGTGTAGGCAACTGGATAATAAGTCATTTCATTCGCAACCGTTTGTTGGATTTTCTTGTAGATTTCGCCGCGCTTGGCAGGATCCATTTCTACTGCACCTTGTTTCCATAAATCATCAAATTCTTTATTTTTGTAATGAGCGTAGTTATAGAGTTCATCACTCATAAACAAGGATTTATAAGCGTCAGGCTCATAACCCATAATATAACCGCCAAAAGACAAATCATAATCCTTATTATTCGCATCTAACGATTTATTGCCGAATACAGTAATATCCATTGGAAGAAGTTCAACCTCAATGCCTACATCTTTAAGCTTTTGTTGGACATAAAGTGCTTGACTTGTTTGTGGCTTGTTGGAATTCACATAAGCTAACTTAAGCTTTAATCCACCCACTCCAGCAGAACTCAATAATTCTTTTGCTTTATTCAAATTGTAGTCATATGTTTCAACTTCCTTGGTGTGATAAAGTGTATCGGGCGTTAAAATGGATGGTGCAGGCTCTGCAAAATCAAGTGAGTTGTAGGACGCTGCAATCATCTCATTCTTATCTAAAGCATAAGCAATCGCTTGTCGTACTTCTTTCTTCTGCATAGCTTCATTATTCAGATTGAAGGTCATGTATTGCAGACGACCTTCTGGGTAGACTACCATTTCAAACTTGCCTGTATCATTTAATCTCTTGTAATCTTGTGTATCGATCATTTTCATTTGGATCTCACCATTTTGAAGAGCAAGATTTGATGCATTCGGATCTTTCGCAATACGATAAGTTGCTGTATCTAATTTGGGTTTACCACCAACATAGTTATCAAAACGCTCTAGCATTACATATTCACCTGAACGATATTCCTTAAATTTAAAGGGACCAGATCCAACAGGCTTTGCGTTCTTTTGACTTTTCTCAATATCAGCTTCCCCTTCAAAAATATGCTTTGGAATCGGGAAGATTTGGACAAGCGCTCCCTCAAAAGCTGCTGATACCTGCGGCAGTATAAATTCTACCGTCAAGTCGTCAACCTTATTAACTTTGATTGGCTTGCCATCCAATACAAAATAACTGCGGAAAAAGCTATGCTGCTTTTCATCCAAAATGCTATTAATCGTGAAGACAACATCATCTGCTATCAGCTTATGACCATCATGCCATGTTAAGCCACTACGCAGCTTTAACGTATATTTCAAGTTATCTTCTGACGGTGTTAAGCTCTCTGCTAATACAAAGGTTTTTACCCCATTATTAACACTAAACAACGGTGCAAACAGCGCTTGGTTAATCGTCAAAGTTATACGATCACTTGCATACATTGGATTTAATGCTTTTGGATCATCTTGCACTGCAATAACTAAGTTGCCACCTTCTTTAGGTGTGCCAGTTTCTGGAGCTGCTGAACCGTTAGGTGTACCAGCATTTTGACCTCCATTTGAACTACATGCACTAGCAATTACCATGATGAACATTAGCGCTATCGCTAATATTGACCGTTTCTTTCTCATGCTGCTTCCCCCTCAATGTGGTCAATCATAAATCTAAAATTTATTATAACAAATTATTTTAAAACTTCAATACCTTAATCCGAGTAATTATATCTGATTAATATATAATTAAATCGGCTTTATCCATTTCTAACTATAGTTTCTTATATTATGTATTATAAGTTTGAATTTCATAACAGAAGAAGAAACGACTTCGCCATCTGTTAGACGGAAGCGTTTCTTCAAGTAATACTTAGAATTTGTTATATGAAAAGTTATAAATTCTATAATACTAAAGAAAGCTCATTGCTTTATAGGCAATGAGCTTCTTGTCATTACTTAACGCTAGGCGCAAAGTAAAATTATTTAATGATTGTAGCAACTGCGCCTGCACCAACAGTACGTCCGCCTTCGCGAATCGCGAACTTAGTACCTTGCTCAATAGCAATTGGGTTAATCAAATCTACAGTAACTTCGATGTTGTCGCCAGGCATAACCATTTCAGTACCTTCTGGAAGGTTGATGATACCTGTTACGTCAGTTGTACGGAAGTAGAACTGTGGACGGTAACCAGGGAAGAAAGGCTTATGACGGCCACCCTCTTCTTTAGTCAAAACGTAAATTTGTGCAGTGAACTGCGTGTGTGGTTTAACTGAACCTGGCTTAGCAAGACATTGACCACGCTCGATGTCGTTACGGTCAACACCACGAAGCAATGCTCCGATGTTGTCACCCGCTTGAGCGGAATCAAGAAGCTTACGGAACATTTCAACGCCAGTAACTACGCATTTGCGAGTTTCTTCAGCGATACCAACGATTTCAACTTCGTCTTGTACTTTAACTGTTCCACGCTCTACACGGCCAGTAGCAACTGTTCCACGACCAGTGATTGAGAATACATCCTCAACTGGCATAAGGAAAGGCTTGTCTGTTTGACGCTCAGGTTGTGGAATGTAAGTATCAACTTGTTCGAACAACTCGATGATTTTGTCAGCCCACTCGCCATCAGGGTTTTGCAACGCTTCACGAGCAGAACCACGGATGATTGGAGTGTCGTCGCCTGGGAATTCGTATTCGCTAAGCAAATCGCGAATTTCCATTTCAACTAGCTCAAGCAACTCTTCGTCTTCAACCATGTCGCATTTGTTCATGAATACAACGATGTAAGGCACGCCTACTTGACGTGACAACAAGATGTGCTCACGAGTTTGTGGCATAGGACCGTCAGCTGCGGAAACAACTAGGATCGCTCCGTCCATTTGTGCAGCACCAGTGATCATGTTTTTAACATAGTCAGCGTGACCTGGGCAGTCAACGTGTGCATAGTGACGGTTTGGAGTTTCATACTCAACGTGGGAAGTTGAGATTGTGATACCGCGCTCGCGCTCTTCTGGAGCTTTGTCGATTTGATCAAATGCGATAGCTGCGCCACCATATCTTTTGGAAAGAACAGTTGTAATTGCAGCTGTCAAAGTTGTTTTACCATGGTCAACGTGACCGATTGTACCGATGTTAACATGCGGTTTTGTACGTTCAAATTTAGCCTTTGCCATTTTAAACAATACCTCCTTGGGTAAATGAATGTTATTAATTATATAGGCAGGCCGAGATATCCAAATTCTGGTGAATAGGATATAACGACCGGCTTTTGACTAGAAATTACTCGCCTTTATGCTTAGCAATAATCTCGTCTGCAATATTTTTAGGCACTTCTTCATAGTGAGAAAGTTCCATTGAGTAAGTACCGCGACCTTGAGTACCAGAACGAAGTACTGTTGAGAATCCGAACATTTCGGACAAAGGTACTTTACCACGAATGAACTGAGCTCCTGCACGAGAATCCATACCTTCGATACGACCACGACGGGAGTTAAGCATACCCATTGCGTCACCCATGTACTCTTCAGGAACTGTAACTTCAACCTTCATGATTGGCTCAAGAAGGGCTGGATTACACTTGTCTTTAGCAGCTTTGAGTGCCATGGAACCAGCGATTTTAAACGCCATTTCATTGGAATCGACATCATGATAAGAACCGTCTACGACAGTTGCTTTAAGGTCAACGAGTGGGAAGCCAGCGATAACGCCGTTCTTCATGGATTCTTCGATACCTGCACCAATCGGGGCAATGTACTCTCTAGGAATCGCTCCACCGACAACCTTGCTTTCAAAGATAAAGCCGGAACCAGCTTCAAGCGGTTCAAACTCAATCCAACAATGTCCGTATTGACCACGGCCACCGGATTGACGAACGAATTTACCTTCAACTTTAGCGCCATTACGGAATGTTTCGCGATAAGCAACTTGAGGTTTACCCACGTTGGTTTCCACTTTAAATTCACGACGCATACGGTCTACGATAATTTCTAGGTGAAGCTCACCCATACCTGAAAGAATGGTTTGACCAGTTTCTTCATCAGTACGTGCTCTTAATGTCGGATCTTCTTCCGTCAATTTAGAAAGCGCGATACCCATTTTGTCTTGGTCAGCTTTAGTTTTTGGCTCAACTGCGAGGTCGATAACCGGATCAGGGAAGTTCATTGACTCCAAGATAACCGGATGCTTCTCATCACATAATGTGTCGCCAGTACCTGTATCTTTCAAACCAACTGCAGCTGCAATATCTCCGGAGTAAACTTCGGAAATTTCTTGACGGCTGTTCGCATGCATTTGAAGGATACGACCGATACGCTCACGTTTGCCTTTAGTTGCATTGATTACATATGATCCTGATTGCAATACACCGGAATACACACGGAAGAACGTGAGTTTACCAACATAAGGGTCAGTTGCAATTTTAAATGCAAGAGCAGCAAACGGCTCTGAATCGGAAGATTCACGCACAGTTTCTGTACCATCTTCAAGGGTACCCTTGATTGCTGGAACATCAATCGGAGCTGGTAGGTAATCTACAACAGCGTCCATCATCAATTGAACCCCTTTATTACGGTAAGAGGATCCACAGATAACTGGGAAAATTTTAACTTCACATACGCCCTTACGAAGCGCAGCTTTAAGCTCAGTAGTTGTAATTTCTTCACCCTCAAGGTACTTCATTGTTAAATCTTCGTCTAGCTCAGCAACTTTCTCGATGAGTTCGTTACGAAGTTCAGCAACTTTATCCTTGAATTCTGCAGGAATTTCAACTTCTTCGATATCAAGACCTTTATCGTCTCTGAACATGTGTGCACGTTCTTGAACGATATCGATAATACCTGTAAAGTCATTCTCTGCGCCGATTGGAAGTTGAATCGCAACAGCGTTCGCACCCAATTTAAGACGCATTGAATCGATAACATTAAGGTAGTCAGCACCAATGATATCCATCTTGTTAACATAAGCAACACGAGGAACACCATATTTGTCAGCCTGTCTCCAAACGGTTTCAGACTGTGGCTCTACGCCCTCTTTCGCACTAAATACACCAACTGCCCCATCCAACACGCGAAGGGAACGTTCAACTTCAACTGTGAAGTCAACGTGTCCCGGGGTATCAATAATATTGATGCGGTGACCTTTCCATGCAGCGGTAGTAGCAGCGGAAGTAATCGTAATTCCGCGCTCCTGCTCTTGTTCCATCCAGTCCATCGTAGCTGCACCTTCGTGCACCTCTCCGATTTTATGCGTACGGCCTGTGAAGAACAAGATACGCTCAGTAGTCGTTGTCTTACCAGCATCAATATGCGCCATAATACCAATATTACGCGTATCTTTTAAGGAGAACTCTCTTGACATACGTTTGTCTCCTTTCTAAATTGCAAGTATTATCCTACCAACGGTAGTGAGCAAATGCTTTGTTTGCTTCCGCCATTTTGTGAGTATCCTCACGCTTCTTAACAGAAGAACCTGTGCTATTGCTTGCATCGATAATCTCGTTTGCAAGTCTCTCTTCCATCGTTTTTTCACCACGAAGACGAGAGTAGTTCACTAACCAACGAAGACCTAAAGTCGTACGACGCTCAGGCTTAACTTCGATAGGTACTTGATAGTTAGCTCCACCTACACGACGAGCTTTAACTTCAAGAACAGGCATAATGTTCTTAATAGCTGTCTCGAACACTTCCATCGGTTCTTTACCAGTACGGTCTTTCACGATGTTAAAAGCGTTATATAGAATGGATTGTGCTGTCCCTCTTTTTCCATCAATCATGATGCGGTTGATAAGACGAGTGACCAACTTGCTATTATAAATTGGATCTGGTAATACATCTCTGCGAGTAACTGGACCTTTACGAGGCATAGTTATCCCCCTTTCTTTGAAAAATCATCCGTTTGGACGCTATGCATGTCATGCATTAGTCACGGATATTATTTTTTTACTTTAGGACGTTTTGTTCCGTATTTTGAACGGGATTGCTTACGGTTGTTCACACCAGCAGTATCAAGAGCACCACGAACGATGTGATAACGTACCCCTGGTAAGTCTTTAACCCTACCACCGCGGATCAATACCACGCTGTGTTCTTGCAAGTTGTGACCGATCCCTGGGATGTAAGCTGTTACCTCGACACGGTTAGTCAAACGTACACGGGCATATTTACGAAGAGCCGAGTTCGGCTTTTTCGGAGTCATTGTACCTACACGAGTACAAACACCGCGCTTTTGTGGAGCACTAAGATCCGTAGCTTCTCTTTTCAAGGCATTAAAGCCTCTTTGAAGAGCTGGGGATTTTGATTTAACCACTTTCGCTTGGCGTCCTTTACGTACTAATTGGTTAATTGTTGGCATTTCGCCACCTCCTCTCTAATAATAGAACCATTTCAATGCTATTTTGTTGACGATAGTTGAACACTTCAAGGAGAAGTGATCTCGGCGATAACAAGCCCACAGATCCAGGCGAGTCGTAAAAGAGCAAAGAGAAAGTTTTTGCCTTGGGCTTCGAACCCCTTTGACAAAAACAGTTCTGGTTTATTCGATTACGATTGCCACCATAGCTGTGCCTACATCGATACCACACGCTTTACCAAGCAACTTCATGGATTCTACGTAGTCAACTTCAACTCCAAGTTTAGAACAAAGAGCTGCCATTCTCATCGTCAATCGCGGATCTGCATCATTCGCCATAATAACTAATTGCGCTTTACCTAGCTCAACAACTCGCGTTGCTTGCTTTGTGCCAATGCTTAATTGCTTTGCCTGCTTCACCTTTTCGTAAGACATGGATGAAATCCCCCACTCAAAGTTTCGCATAAATAACGATCAACCCTAGGCACACTCAAGTATGATAACATTTCAGGCCAAGTGTGTCAAGAATAGATATTGAAATTTATCTCGTAAATATAAAACACCGTCCACACACATCAAGCGTAATGGACGGTGTTCTTGTTATTCAACAAACTATTCGACAGCTACCGTTTCTTTCTCAACTGAATCGGATTGCTGAAGGTCATCATTCGGTGTTGTAATTCGGATGTTGCGGTAACGAGGCATACCTGTACCCGCTGGAATTAGTTTACCGATAATAACATTCTCCTTCAGACCAAGCAATTGGTCGACCTTACCTTTGATTGCTGCATCCGTCAAGACACGAGTTGTCTCTTGGAACGAGGCTGCAGATAAGAAGGAGTCTGTTTCAAGTGACGCCTTCGTGATACCTAATAGGATCGGTTTAGCGACCGCTGGTTCAGTACCTGCGAAAAGTGCCACTTTATTTGCTTCTTCATATTCATGCATGTTAACGAAGGCACCAGGCAATAGTGTGGTATCACCAGCATCAACAATACGGATTTTACGTAACATTTGGCGAATCATAACTTCAACGTGCTTGTCGTTGATTTCAACCCCTTGGTTACGGTAAACGCGTTGAACCTCTTGCAGAATGTAGTTCTGCACCCCACGGATACCTTTGATGCGTAGCATCTCCTTCGGATCGATCGAACCATCAGTAAGCTCGTCACCTGCTTCAATATGCTGACCAATTGTTACACGAACACGCGAACCGTATGGTACAGGATATACGCGGGATTCTGCTTCACCTTCAACTTCGATTTCGCGACGATCTTTCGCTTCGCGAATATCTTTGACAACACCATCAACTTCAGTAATGATCGCTTGACCTTTCGGATTACGAGCCTCAAATAGCTCCTGAATCCGCGGCAAACCTTGTGTAATATCGTCTCCGGCAACGCCCCCGGTATGGAACGTACGCATCGTAAGTTGTGTTCCTGGCTCACCAATCGATTGTGCAGCAATAATACCAACTGCTTCCCCAATCTCAACATGTTGACCAGTCGCAAGGTTACGACCATAACATTTCTTACACACACCGTGTACAGAACGGCAAGATAGAACAGAACGGATCTGTAGTTTCTCTACGCCTGCATCAACGATTGCATTTGCCTCATTAGCTTCAATTAATTCATTGCGGCCAATGATAACTTCACCTGTTTGAGGATGACGGATTGTTTCAAATGCATAACGTCCTTCAATACGGTCAAACAAGTCTTCAATAACTTCTTTACCATCTTGAATCTTGGTGACAGTAAAGCCTTTATCTGTTCCACAATCATCTTCGCGAACGATAACGTCTTGTGCAACGTCAACCAGACGGCGAGTTAGGTAACCAGAGTCAGCTGTACGTAACGCTGTATCGGCTAGACCTTTACGCGCACCATGCGTCGAAATAAAGTATTCTAAAACCGTTAAGCCTTCACGGAAGTTCGACTTAATCGGTAATTCGATAATTTTACCAGCCGGGTTGGCCATTAGACCACGCATACCGCCGAGCTGTGTAATCTGAGATTTGTTACCCCGTGCTTTAGACTCAACCATCATGTTGATTGAGTTATATTTATCGAGGGATTTCATCAAGATATCTGTGATTTCATCCTTCGCTTTACTCCAAATACCGATAACACGGTCATACCGCTCATCATCTGTAATTAGACCACGACGGTATTGCTGCGTAACTGTACGAACACTTTCTTCTGATTTTCTAAGGATTTGATCTTTCTCCTCAGGTACGACTACGTCAGAAACGGCAACAGTAATTCCCGCTTTTGTCGAGTACGTAAATCCAAGTTCTTTGATTTTATCCAGAATAACCGAAGTCTCTGTTGTATGGTATTTACGGAAGCATTCTGCAATTATCGTTCCTAAATAATCTTTACCTACCGCTTTACACTCCGGTGTATCGGCCATCATTGCACGCAGGTCTGCACCTTTGTCGAAGGCAAAATACTGATCAGGTGTACCATACAGTAAGTTTGTTTTAGTAGGTTCATTGATAAACGGCAGATCTGCAGGGAAGATTTCATTGAAAATAACTTTCCCAACCGTTGTAATTAACATTGCTTCTTGCTGACGTTCAGTAAAGCATGTTTTGTTCAGTGCTTTTACTGGGATAGCAATACGAGCGTGAAGCGCTGCTTTACCACTTTGGTAAGAAGAAACTGCTTCATTGACAGTACGTACAATTGCACCGCTGCCTTTGGCTTGCTTGTTGTCCATCGTCAGATAGAATGATCCTAGAACCATATCCTGTGAAGGTGTTACAACTGGCTTACCGTCTTTCGGGTTAAGAATGTTACCTGCTGCAAGCATAAGAAGACGAGCTTCAGCTTGAGCTTCGGCAGATAGTGGTACGTGAACGGCCATTTGGTCACCGTCGAAGTCAGCGTTATAGGCTGTACATACGAGCGGATGCAGCTTGATCGCGCGACCTTCAACAAGAATCGGTTCAAATGCTTGAATACCGAGTCTGTGAAGCGTTGGTGCACGGTTAAGTAGAACCGGATGTTCACGAATCACTTCTTCAAGAACGTCCCATACATCTGGAGATACACGTTCTACTTTGCGCTTCGCACTCTTAATGTTGTGTGCTAGGCCTTTATTAACAAGTTCTTTCATTACGAAAGGCTTAAATAATTCGAGTGCCATTTCCTTCGGTAATCCACATTGGTACATCTTCAGGCTCGGTCCAACAACGATAACGGAACGGCCGGAGTAGTCAACACGTTTACCTAGTAAGTTCTGACGGAAGCGTCCTTGTTTACCCTTCAGCATATGGCTGAGAGATTTAAGAGGACGGTTACCAGGTCCAGTAACTGGACGGCCACGACGACCATTGTCGATAAGCGCATCGACAGCTTCTTGAAGCATACGCTTCTCATTCTGTACGATGATATCTGGTGCGCCTAGGTCTAGCAAACGTTTCAAACGATTGTTACGGTTGATTACACGGCGATACAGGTCGTTAAGGTCAGAAGTCGCGAAGCGACCGCCATCCAGCTGTACCATCGGGCGAAGCTCAGGAGGAATAACAGGAAGAACATCAAGGATCATCCAGTCAGGATGGTTCTTGGAGTTACGGAATGCTTCCATAACTTCTAGACGCTTGATCGCACGATTACGACGTTGACCTTGAGCCGTTTTCAACTCTTCTTTGAGTCGATCTACTTCACGATCAATTTCGATATCCTGTAATAGTTTCTTAACTGCTTCAGCACCCATTCCTGCTTGGAATGCATAACCGTACTTTTCGCGGTAAGAGCGATATTCCTTCTCCGAAAGCAATTGTTTTTTCTCAAGTGGTGTGTCACCGGGATCAGTTACAACATAAGAGGCAAAATAGATGACCTCTTCAAGTGACCGTGGTGACATATCCAAAGCAAGACCCATACGGCTTGGAATTCCTTTGAAATACCAGATGTGCGATACAGGAGCTGCTAATTCAATATGCCCCATGCGTTCGCGGCGCACCTTTTGACGTGTTACTTCGACGCCGCAGCGATCGCAGACAACACCTTTGTAACGCACGCGCTTGTACTTGCCGCAATGACATTCCCAATCTTTCGTCGGTCCAAAAATCTTCTCACAGAACAAACCCTCTTTCTCCGGTTTCAGTGTTCTGTAGTTAATTGTTTCCGGCTTCTTTACTTCTCCGCGGGACCACGAACGAATTTTGTCAGGCGATGCCAGACCGATTTTCATAAACTCGAAGTTGTTAACGTCCAACAAGGAGCAACCCTCCTTAAAGTTATGGTGACTTTATAAAGAGGAAACGGCATCACCATACGTTTAAAGGTGAGCACGTTTCCTTAGTAATTAAGACAGCTTACTCCACTCCGACTTCGGCGCCCTCAAGATTCAAATTGAGCTTATCATTCACAGCGTCTTCGTCATCATCGGATTCTTTCATTTCAATTTCTTTCTCATCGCCTGATAGGATTTTGACGTCCATACCTAAGCTTTGTAACTCTTTGATAAGAACCTTAAACGATTCTGGTACACCAGGCTCTGGAATGTTCTCACCTTTGACAATTGATTCATATGTTTTCACACGACCAACAACGTCATCGGATTTAACAGTCAGAATTTCTTGAAGTGTATAAGCCGCACCGTATGCCTCAAGCGCCCAAACTTCCATCTCACCAAAACGCTGTCCACCGAACTGCGCTTTACCGCCGAGAGGTTGTTGTGTAACGAGTGAGTATGGTCCAGTTGAACGCGCATGGATTTTATCATCAACCATGTGCGCAAGCTTGATCATATACATAATACCAACGGTAACTTCACGCTCAAACTCTTCACCTGAACGTCCATCGTACAAGATTGTCTTACCACTGCGTTGCATGCCAGCTTCTTCCATCGAGTCGAATACATCATACTCACTCGCTCCATCAAATACTGGTGTAGCTACATGCAATCCAAGTTGCTTCGCAGCCATACCAAGGTGAACCTCGAGCACCTGTCCGATGTTCATCCGTGACGGAACCCCTAGTGGGTTAAGCACGACTTCTACCGGTGTTCCATCCGGCATAAATGGCATATCTTCCTCTGGTAAAATGCGAGCAATAACCCCTTTATTACCATGGCGTCCGGCCATTTTGTCACCTTCAGAAATCTTACGCTTCTGAGCAATGTAAACACGCACAAGCTGATTAACACCTGGTGGCAATTCATCACCGTTCTCACGAGTGAACACTTTCACGTCAACAACAATACCATCAGTACCGTGTGGCACGCGTAAGCTTGTGTCACGAACCTCACGTGCTTTCTCGCCGAAAATTGCATGGAGCAAACGTTCTTCTGCAGTAAGCTCTGTAACACCTTTAGGAGTTACTTTACCAACAAGAATGTCTCCTGCGCCAATCTCAGCTCCGACACGAATGATTCCACGCTCATCTAAATTCTTGAGTGCATCTTCACCGACATTCGGGATATCACGTGTTATTTCTTCCGGTCCTAGCTTCGTATCACGAGCTTCGGACTCATATTCTTCAATATGAATAGACGTAAACACGTCTTCTTTCACTAATCTTTCACTTAACAGGATCGCATCCTCATAGTTATAACCTTCCCAAGTCATGAATGCTACGACTACGTTACGTCCTAGAGCTAATTCACCCTGTTCTGTTGATGGACCATCTGCGAGGATATCACCTACGCGAACAATATCACCTTTGTGAACGATCGGACGCTGATTAATGCACGTACCTTGGTTAGAGCGCATAAACTTATGCAACTTATGTTTTATTAAATCACCTGATACTAGACGACCATCTATCGATTGTTGACGACGAACCACAATCTCATTACCAGAAACGCGCTCAACAACACCATCATGCTTGGAAACGATACAAACTCCCGAATCCTTCGCTGATTTGTGCTCCATGCCTGTACCTACTAATGGCGCTTTAGGAATCAGTAATGGAACAGCTTGACGTTGCATGTTAGAACCCATGAGCGCACGGTTGGAGTCATCGTTCTCTAAGAACGGAATGAGCGCCGTTGCCACGGATACAACTTGTTTTGGAGAAACGTCCATATAATCCACACGTTCAGTTGGTAAGATTAAGTTCTCATCTTTGAATCTGACAATAACCGTTTCATCTGCAAACTTACTTTCTTCAGTAAGTTCCGCATTCGCTTGCGCGATAACGTAGTTGTCCTCTTCGTCTGCTGTTAAATACGAGATTTTCTCCGTAACAATACTTGTTTTCGGATCTACCCAGCGGTATGGAGCTTCGATGAAGCCATACTCATTGATTCTCGCAAATGTAGACAATGAGTTAATCAAACCAATGTTCGGACCTTCCGGCGTCTCAATCGGACACATACGACCATAGTGAGAGTGATGGACGTCACGCACTTCAAAGCCTGCGCGCTCACGCGTCAAACCACCGGGTCCTAGTGCAGATAAACGACGCTTATGCGTTAATTCTGCTAGCGGATTCGTCTGATCCATAAATTGCGACAATTGAGAGCTACCAAAGAACTCTTTAATAGAAGCAATAACCGGTCTAATATTAATCAATGCCTGTGGCGTAATGACGTTAGCATCTTGAATAGACATACGTTCACGAACAACACGTTCCATACGAGACAAACCAATACGGAATTGATTCTGTAAGAGTTCACCTACTGAACGCAAACGACGATTACCAAGATGGTCAATATCATCGGTACTACCGATTCCATGCAACAGGTCAACGAAATAGTTAATTGATGAAATGATATCTGCTGGCGTAATATTCTTGATAGATTTATCAATAACACCATTGGAAATCACTTTTACAACTTTGCCATCTTCAATTGGAGAGAAGACTTTGATCGTTTGAATTGGAATGTCCGCATCAATGATGCCATTAGGCACACGATAGTCTTGTTTACCTACACCGTTCTCTAAAGAAGGTAGGATTTGATCAAGTAGTCTACGATCAATTAACTGACCAGACTCTGCAATGATTTCCCCTGTATCTGGATCATACAAAGTCTCCGCCAATCTTTGATTGAATAGACGGTTCTTAATATGAAGCTTCTTATTAATTTTATAACGACCAACGTTCGCTAAATCATAGCGTTTTGGATCAAAGAAACGTGCGATTAGAAGAGAACGCGCGTTATCAATCGTAGGTGGTTCACCTGGACGTAGACGCTCGTAAATCTCGATTAATGCTTTTTCTGTTGTATCGGTATTATCTTTATCTAGCGTGTTTTGAATAAACTCGTCTTCGCCGAGCAATTCTAAGATTTCTGCATCTGATCCGAAGCCCATCGCTCTAAGAAGAACAGTAACTGGAATCTTACGCGTACGATCAATACGCACATAAATAATGTCCTTCGCGTCTGTCTCTAATTCGAGCCATGCTCCACGGTTAGGAATGACAGTTGCTGTGAACGTTTTCTTCCCGTTCTTATCAACTTTTGTGTTATAATAAACACTCGGAGAGCGAACCAATTGGGAGACAATAACCCGTTCGGCACCATTGATAATGAACGTTCCGGTTTCAGTCATGATTGGGAAATCTCCCATGAACACTTCTTGTTCCTTCACTTCACCGGTTTCTTTGTTGATAAGACGCACTCTCACTCTCAGTGGAGCTGCGTATGTGACATCACGCTCTTTAGAGTCATCGACGCTATACTTAGGTTCGCCTAAGTTATAATCGATGAACTCGAGCACAAGATTCCCCGTAAAATCCTGAATAGGGGAGATATCTTGAAACATTTCTCGAAGACCTTCGTCCAAAAACCATTGATATGATTTTTGTTGAATTTCAATCAGGTTCGGAATCTCAAGTACCTCATTGATTCGTGCATAAGTCCTGCGTTTACGTCGACCAAACTGAACCAGATGTCCCGCCAAGTTCATTCACCCCTCGAGTCTAATCAATATCTTATAACAAGAAGAAACTTCTCCACTTCCGATGATCGGACGGATGAGCTTCTTAAAGTTATTCCGAATTTATGAGCAGCGCTAATAAATTCATATAACTAACAAAACACTAAGAAATGACTTCGTCATCCTTGCTAAGGACTGATTTTTTCCAAATGAATAAGAATAATCATACAGGTTAAACCTATATTTTCTTATTCATGAAGAAAAGCTTCTATCGAAGCCCTCTTGATGTTGTCGTGATATCCTTGCATATGGATGGAATAATTTTACACTCATCTTGTTAGATTTGCCCAAAAAAACAAGTATATACGTTTAAGCTTATTATTATATACCTTCTTGTCGAAAAGCACTTGACATTTCGTTAAATGAAGACATATAGGGCAATTTTAATGCTGACATTTTTTAATAATACCATATTGAAAAAGTCAAGTCAAATTATTTCCACCATACAACATTTCCCGAATGCCCGATTATCTTGTTGCTTTAAAGATTCGATAGCCTTTATCTTTGGTTACCTCTTCTACTTCGCCAAATAATTCTTCTAATTTAGTATAAGCAGAGGGAGCACCTTGCTTTTTCTGAATAACAACCCATAACGAGCCACCATCAACAAGCACTTCTCTAGCTTCTGTAAAAATCCGATGAACCGTATCTTTACCTGCGCGAATCGGTGGATTAGTAAGTACGACATCGAACTTCCTATCTAGGACAGTTGATAGAGCGTCACTCTGCTGAATGATCACATTATGAATCTCGTTCGAACGAGCATTCAGCCCTGCTAACTCAAGTGCCCTTTGGTTGATGTCAACCATCGTAACTTTACCACTCGAAGCGATCAACGCTGCACTTAGACCAATTGGTCCATAGCCACAACCTACATCAAGCACATTAGCATCGTTAGATAACTCCATCGTCTCAATTAGCAGCTTACTACCATAATCAATGCCCTTCTTAGAAAATACACCTGCATCTGTCGTGAATTTAAACTTTCTACCACGCAGAACTTCTTCGACAATATGTCGCTCACTTCCCACTGTTGGCTTCTCTGTATAATAATGCTCCGACATTAGCAACCCTCCTTCGAACCTTTCTTTCAAAAATTGTAGATCCTTTATGTAATATATCTAATCCACTTTTGAAAGAAAGCAAACCCCTTAGGTTGCCCCAAGAGGTTTGCCGTTTATCTATATTACTTAACTTCTACAGCTGCGCCAGCTTCTTCAAGCTTAGCTTTTACTGCTTCAGCATCTTCTTTAGATACTTTTTCTTTTACTGCTTTAGGAGCGTTGTCAACTAGTTCTTTAGCTTCTTTCAAGCCAAGACCAGTGATTTCGCGAACCACTTTAATTACGTTGATTTTTGAAGCACCAGCGTTTGAAAGGATTACGTCGAATTCGGATTGCTCTTCAGCTTCAACAGCTGCGCCGCCTGCCATTACAGCTACTGGAGCTGCTGCAGTAACACCAAATTCTTCTTCGATTGCTTTAACCAAGTCGTTTAATTCTAATACTGTCATGCCTTTGATGGCTTCCAAGATTTGTTCGTTGCTCATGGTTATACCTCCATTGTTATATTAATTCATTTTTTTAAAATTCATTAGACTACACGGTAATACGTATTACGCTTGTGCGCCTTCTTGTTTCTCTGATACAGCTTTAACCGCAAGGGCGAAGTTGCGAACAGGAGCTTGAAGGACGCTGAGTAGCATGGATAGAAGACCTTCTCTGGAAGGTAGATCTGCCAGTGCTTTGATTTGAGTTAAATCAACAACTTTACCTTCAACCACGCCACCTTTAACTTCAAGTTTGTCGTTTTTCTTCGCAAACTCAGTTAAAATTTTGGCAGGAGCTACTACATCATCTTTACTGAATGCAATCGCTGTTGGTCCTGTCAAGTATTGATCCAAATCAGTTAAATCAGTTGTTGCTGTTGCGCGGCGAAGCATTGTATTCTTAAGTACTGCGAATTCAATACCTGCTTCACGCAAAGATTTACGAAGTTGCGTTACTTGCGCTACATTCAATCCACGGTAATCCGTTACGATTGCGCATGAGCTAGCACGAAGCTTCTCCGCTAATTCACCAACCAATAGTTCTTTCTCAGCTAAAACTTTTGCATTTGCCATTGTTACACCTCATTTCAATCGCATATTCATTTGCCTTACAGCAAACTTATCTGTCTTCGGCATTTCTCGTGCCTGAGCAATAAGAAATGCCTTCGCAGACAATACGAAGGCATGACGTTTCCCTCTCGACTCACCATAAGGCAAGCCGATCGGAATTTATATCACAACACCTCGGCAGGGAATTAAGCTTGTTAAGGCACCTACTGTCTACGGTCTATATATTCAATCTCACAACATTAGCTAGATTATCATGACTAACTATGAAAGTCAATCACTATCCTTTAATTGGAATGACAACCTATCTGAATGATTGCAAATTCACGTGAACGCTTGGTCCCATAGTTGAGGAGATCGCAACGTTCTTCAGGTATACACCTTTAGCCGCTGCAGGTTTCGCTCTAACTAGAGCATCCATCAAAGCTTTGAAGTTGTCTTGCAACTTGTCAGCATCAAAGGAAACTTTACCAATGCCTGCATGAATTTGTCCTTGTTTGTCAAGGCGGTACTCGATTTTACCTGCTTTAATCTCTTGAACAGCTTTAGTAACGTCGAAAGTTACAGTACCTGCTTTAGGGTTCGGCATAAGGCCTTTACCACCAAGCAGACGACCAAGCTTACCAACTTCACTCATCATGTCAGGAGTTGCTACGCAGACATCAAAATCGAACCAACCTTGTTGGATTTTATTAATCATATCTTGATCGCCAACGAAGTCTGCTCCAGCCGCTTCCGCTTCTTTTGCTTTGTCACCTTTGGCGAATACAAGTACGCGTTTTGTTTTACCAGTTCCGTGTGGCAATACAACTACACCACGAACAGCTTGGTCTTGCTTTCTTGGGTCAACGCCCAAACGAACAGCGATGTCTACAGTTTCGTCAAACTTAGCTGATGCCATCTTTTTAACTAATTCAATCGCTTCTTGTGACTCGTATAGCGTTTCAGCTAATACTTGTTTGGAAGCTTCGATATATTTCTTACCATGCTTAGCCATTTGTGTTCCTCCTTTGTGGTATTAACGGGGAGCCCTCCCACTGATTCGGCAACTAATTGCCGTCGTTCCTATTGTAAACTAAATTAGTCTACGATTGTGATGCCCATGCTACGAGCAGTACCTTCAACCATACGCATTGCAGCTTCAACAGATGCAGCGTTTAAGTCAGGCATTTTTTGCTCAGCGATTTCGCGAACTTTATCGCGTTTAACTGTTGCTACTTTCTTCTTGTTTGGTTCACCAGAACCCTTAGGGATACCAGCGGAAACGCGAAGTAAAACAGCAGCAGGAGGAGTTTTCGTAATGAATGTAAACGAACGATCCTCAAATACTGAGATTTCAACTGGGATAATTAGTCCCGCTTGATCTGCAGTTCTCGCATTAAATTCCTTACAGAAAGCCATGATGTTAACACCTGCTTGACCGAGTGCCGGACCAATTGGTGGTGCTGGATTCGCTTTACCTGCAGGAACTTGCAACTTAACTAATTTAATAACCTTCTTTGCCATGTGAGACACCTCCTTGCAATAGTGTGGTAAAACGGGATCATGCTGAGTCCCTCCCACCGGGGAAACGACCACGACGTTCATTAAGAACAATCGCATTTCTTAAGGTGACGTTCAGAATTCAACGAGTTAACCCAGATAAATTCTGTTTCACTGAAAAAGCCTACTCCTCTTGCAGGAACAGGCCCAGCAGAAACCTCATATATTAGAATTGCCCAACCTGACGGAAGGATGCATTTCTAAACTATAGCTTCTCCACTTGATCGAAATCTAGCTCAAGTGGGGTTTCCCTGCCAAACATGTTGACATGGACCTTTAACTTGCTCTTATCAAACAAAATTTCCTCAACAGTTCCAACAAAGTTTGCAAACGGACCAACTTTAACGCGAACCGTTTCCTTAAGACTAAACTCAACCACCGGTCTCGGCTCTTCCATTCCCATATGCTTGAGAATAGCTTCCACTTCTTCCGGATGTAGTGCTGTTGGTTTAGAACCAGAACCTGTAGAGCCGACAAAACCAGTAACGCCAGGCGTATTACGCACAACGTACCAAGAATCATCCGTCTGTACCATCTCGACAAGCACATAGCCAGGATAGACTTTGCGCATTACAGATTTCTTCTTCCCGTCCTTGTTCACGATTTCTTCTTCCATCGGAACGAGCACGCGGAAAATTTTATCCGTCATGTCCATGGATTCCACACGTTTCTCCAAGTTAGCTTTAACTTTGTTCTCATACCCCGAATAGGTATGAACTACGTACCAACTTTTCTCCATTGAATTCACCTATAGATCCATAATATAACGCACAAGATTACTAATCCCTAGGTCGAGTAGGAAAAAATAGATAGCGACAACGGCGATTGTGCCAACTGTCACCAGAGTATAACTCGTTAACTCTTTACGGCTTGGCCATTTTACCTTTTTCAGTTCAGCACCGCTGTCTTTGAAAAAGCCAAAACTAGATGAAAAGCCTTTTTTGATATTCGCTAAGAAAGACACAAACTACACCCCCACATACTACCTGGTCTCACGATGGCCGGTATGTTCATTGCAATATTTGCAATATTTTTTCAGTTCCATACGGTCTGGATGGTTGCGCTTATTTTTAACGGATGTATAGTTTCTTTGTTTACAATTCGTGCACGCCAGTGTAATGAATACCCGCATGTTGTACACCTCCCGAGACATACTCCAATTTCTGCCCCGTTTAAGTGCATCATAAAGAAGCGTTTTACAGGGCTACCTGCAATACTTTATCATATGTCATATTGCATGTCAAGCGAAACATTGCCCACGCATCCTAGTGTTTCATTCTAAATATTTTTTATACAACAAAGGTGAATCGCCTATTAATAATAGGACAATCCACCTCGTAATTTGACCCTTTATTCTACTATTAACTTACCAACCATGGTACCATGACCATTACCACACATAATTGAACATTTGAATTCAAACGTACCTGCTTTATCAGCTACAAATTCTTTTGATCCCGGCTTATCTATCTTTACTTTAAAATCCGCGATTTCAACGCCATGCATACCTTCTTTATTAACGAGTGTCAATTTAACCTTATCACCTTTTTTAACTCTGATTTCTTTGGGTTCCCAATCAAAATTAGTGCCTGTCAATGTAATCTCTTTCACTTCGCCAGATGTACTCCCCGAACTGGCTCCCTCTGATTTACTACCGCACGCACTAAGTACAGACGCTATTATAAATACGGACACAACTAAAATTGCTAATTTTGTTCTCATGGGTAAACCCCTCCAAATTTCAATGTATGTTTAATAGAACTTTAAACCAGTAATACTAGCTAATCACCAAGTCTTGAAGCCTGGTGAGCCCACAGTGTCACCGCCAATCATACCTATGACCGGAATTGAATATGCAACTAGGATTAGAACTACAGTTACACCAATCCATAACCCCCAACGTTCGAGAACCTTAGGTGTCTCTCCAGATTGTTCAGAAGCCTCTGCAATTGGGTATTCTTCTGTCTCACCATGAGCCGAACGCATCAATGCAACGATATTATATATCATCAGAATGACACCAATGAATAGGATTACGCCACCAATGGCCATAGCCACATGATAAGGAATCCATCCAGCAGCTTCTGCGCTACCGTTATAGTCAGTACCTGCAGTACGACGAGGAGATCCTACTAATCCAACCCAGTGCATTGAACCTGACATGAACAGCATACCTACACACCAGGTGAGGGTTTGGATGATCCCTAGTTTATTGATCTTCTTGGTTAGTGGTCTACCGAGCATAATCGGGATTAACCAATAGACAATTCCAAAGAATGTTAATGCAACACTTGTTGCAACTGTTAAATGGAAATGACCTGTAATGAACAGCGTGTTATGAACAACAGCGTTCATTTGATTACTCGCGTTAATTACTCCACCTGCACCAGCTGGGATAAATACCAACATGCCAACGAATGGTGCAAAGAACCTTACATCACCCCAAGGCAAGAACTTTAGCCAACCGAACAGTCCTTTGGCACCCTTGGATCTGCCATACATTTCGAATGTTGCGAACATTGAGAATGCAGTCATTAATGAAGGAACAATAACCATAAAAGTTAATACAACCTGTAGATACTTCCAGATCGATGAAATCCCTGGTTCCATCAACTGATGATGAAATCCGACTGGAATTGAGAATAGAATAAACAAAATAAATGATAATCTAGCTAACGAGTCACTAAATATTTTGCCGCCGATAATTTTGGGAATAACGACATACCAGCAAATATAAGCAGGTAACAGCCAGAAATACACAAGCGGATGTCCAAAGAACCAGAATAACGTACGACTAAGTAATACATTGACCGTCTCTACCCACCCAAACGACCATGGAATGAGCTGTAAAACAACTTCTGCCGCTACCCCTATGGTTGCAACTTGCCACAGAATCATTGTTGAGACAGCCATAAAGGAGAAAAGAGGCGAGAGCTTATTACTATTGGCTTTGCGCCAAGCACGGTACTGAACAAAAATACCAAACCCACTCATCCAGCTTCCTACGACCACTAATGCCAAACCGATATAGAAATAAGGTGAAGCTTTCATTGGTGCGTAGAAAGTATAAAGAACAGTAGCTTGTTTGGTCAGAATACAGATCGTTCCCATTACAGTTCCGATTGACATCAACCAATAACCTATCCATCCAAGCCTACGAGCTACCGGAAGCAGCTGCCCTCCGAGTGTTGAGGAAATACCTGAATATAAAAATCCTATGATAAAGTAAGTCGTGAAAATAAGTGCCATTAACACACCATGCGCAGTCAACAACTCGTAATAACCGATTAAGGAAGGCAGCGTGATCATATTCCCTTTAACAAGCCCTTGTAATACACCTGCAATTCCGCCTATTAACAGTGCACCGAATGCGAATAAAATATGAGCCAAGACGAGCTTTGCATCTTTTGGATCAAAACGTTTATCCTTCATAGCGAAAATCTCCCTCTAAAAAGTATTGAATGTGCTCGTTTGCAGGACATTTACTTCACGATAATTCTTGCTTGCATAACCTCATGTCCAGTTCCGCAGTATTCATTGCACAGAACGAGATATTCGCCCGGTTTGTCAAATTTATAACTCAGATGATTAACTTCACCTGGAGTTACCATCATATTGACTGTTGTTCCTACAATTTCAAACCCATGAACAACGTCTTTACTCGTTATATTGAACATTACAGTTGATCCTACTGGAACTTCCATCTCTCCTGGATCAAACGAAAACAAGTACGCTGTCATATTAGCTTCATACAAATTATCGCCTGCTTGAACAAGTCCCGGTTTATCGAATGGTGGTGTCTTATCCACCTTAGTCGGATCTACTTTGCCATGCTGACTATCACTTGTCGGCGGGTTCATCCCCATTGCAAAACCAGAGATGCCAACAATAGCTAGAAACAGAATGAGCATAGCCATACCAATTGAAAGCCAAATTTTCTCTAAACGATGAATATGCATATTTCCCCCTCTTTCTCCTAAATGACGTTTGCCAAATCCAAGCAAGATACTTATCCGAGATGATTAGGTTCGATAAACAAACAAAACGAAGACAAGTAACCATGTAATTAGAATGACACCGCCGACGATCAATACCGATACAAATGTGCCTTTAAGAGATGGCTCACTATCCATACGCTCCTGCTTTGGTATAATCACTGTTTGCCCTTGTTCCTTGATTACTGGTTCCCCCATACAGGCACCTCCCAAAATATTCCTATTGATGCCATTATTCTATCACCCGAGCAATTTTGTCCAAAGTGATATTTATCACAACCACAACTCTTAATTGTTACATTATTGTTAATTATCAAATAATTTAAATCATTCTCACCACATAACTAATTCGACAATCGCCGCCCTTATTTCCATTTCAAAACACAAAAAAACAAGCAACTTCAAAAGAGTTGCTTGTTTAACTATGATTTATTTTTATAGAATTTAAACCAAATCCCTAACTTCTAAATATCGTTCGAGTTTGCGTTTCACACGTTGTAAAGCATTGTCGATAGATTTCACATGACGATCCAGATCGACTGCAATTTCCTGATAGGAACGTCCATCTAGGTAAAGCATCAATACCTTGCGTTCAAGATCACTTAAGATTTCACCCATCTTATCTTCAAGTCCAATGAACTCTTCTTGATTAATAATAAGTTCCTCTGGATCAGAGACCTTAGACCCACAAATGATGTCGAGCAGCGTCCGGTCCGAATCCTCATCATAGATAGGCTTGTCTAGAGAGACGTATGAATTCAGCGGAATATGCTTCTGTCTAGTAGCTGTTTTGATAGCTGTAATGATCTGCCTAGTAATACATAGCTCTGCAAACGCTTTAAATGACGCGAGCTTGTCCCCGCGAAAATCACGAATTGATTTGTACAAGCCGATCATACCCTCTTGTACAATGTCCTCTCGATCCGCACCTATTAGGAAATAAGAACGAGCTTTCGCCCGAACTAAGTTACGGTATTTATTAATTAAGAATTCAAGCGCTTCACTATTGCCTTGTCGGACAGCTTCCACAATATCTTCATCCAACGCGAGATCATAAACGCTTATTCTCGACTCTTTGAGGTCGACACCCATTATAATCCCTCCGGCTCGTGAAGCTTGAAAAATTTACAAAATTTAAGATAGGTTCAGTATACATGAAGAAAACTGACATCGTCAACGGGGTCAATTACAAATTTTACCGTAAAAGCAGGATTATTCCCCTCTTCTCATCCTTTCAAACCATTCTTTTGTCGCCGAATTCATGTTTTTGTCAAACGTATTTCGTTCCGGTTTAAGGTCACGCGCAATTTGGGTCTGTATCTCTTTGCGACTATGTTTAATTTTGGTCAAAAGCTCGCCCGCAGTGAGACGTAGCGCGCCTTTGCCGAAAATAACGTGCTGCTCAATCATATCAGATGTTGCTACGTATACTTGTTTACGCCTGCCAATTAAGTCTGTTACAAGACGTTCAATGAGCTCGTCCGCCGTCTCTTTTTCCTTGGTATAAAGAACACTTAATCTACTCTGTAAATATTTTTTGCCAAGGCCTGGAACTTGGTACGCATCAAACACTAAATACGTCTTCATTCCGGAGTAAGATTGGAACTCTGCTAGTTGATGAATGAGCACATTACGCGCTTCTTCCAAGTTGTAATCCTTTAATTTTTGCAAATCTGGCCAAGCACCAATAATGTTGTAGCCATCAACAACCAAAAACTCCTGCATTATGCATCAGCTCTGCTTACGCTGCCGAACAACCTCATACATCAGCACACCAGCCGCAACAGAAGCGTTCAGCGAGTTGATTTTTCCTTGCATAGGTAGCTTAACAAGAAAGTCGCACTTTTCTTTAATAAGACGGCCAACTCCCTTAGCTTCATTCCCGATAACGAGTGCGATCGGCATTGCAAAGTTACTGCGGTATACGTCATCTGCTGCACTAACGTCCGTTCCCGCTACCCATACTCCACATTCCTTCAGCTTATCGATCGTTTGTGCAATATTGGTGACTCTCGCTACAGGAACATATTCTACTGCTCCAGCGGAAATTTTAGACACAGTTGCAGTAAGCCCGACCGACCGGCGTTTCGGAATAATGACGCCATGTACGCCAGTACAATCTGCAGTACGAAGAATTGAGCCGAGATTATGAGGATCCTCAATCTCATCTAGGATCAGAATAAACGGATCTTCGCCGCGTTCACGAGCCGCTTCGAGAATGTCATCGATCTCGACATAATCATAAGCTGCAACTTGGGCAACGACTCCCTGATGTTGTAACCCTTCTGCCATCGTATCGAGCTTACGCTTGTCCGCAAACTGTACAATAATGCCATGCAGCTTCGCTTCTGCAACGATTGGCTGAGTGAGCGCCTTCTGAGCGTTCTCTGCAATCCATATTTTATTTATGGTTCTCCCTGCCTTCATTGCTTCTAGGATCGAATGCTTACCACCAATAAATTCTTCTTCAGACATAATTAGAACCTCCTTTAAGTTTGTGAATACAAGTCTTGCGTTAGCAAAACTACTTGGAACGCATACGCTTATTTTAATCCTGCTGAATTAATAAATTGAGCAATTCTCGTAAACGAGCGTGTTCACCTTTGTAATGCAAATAACCAATTAAACACTCCATAGCTGTTGAGTGACGATACTCAAGAACATCCGCATTCTTGGGAATAGATCCAGACTTAGCATTACGTCCCCGGCGGACAACGTCTTGTTCTTCTTCAGTAAGCAGTGGCATCCATTTCTCTAACGCCTTCGACTGTGCTTTTGCAGAAACAAATTGCGTCGATGCACGGTGCAAGAAGTTGGGCCGCTGATTCGGTTGTGAAATCACCACTTGCCGAATGAACATTTCAAATACTGCATCACCAACATAAGCCAGCACTAATGGGTGAATTAGTGCTGGGTTCTTATCTGGTGAATAATATAATAAACTCATATCCTTCATTACATCTACCTTGTTATCATCCATAGTTAGGCCTTCCATTCAATCTTCATTTATTTGCGGCGCCAGCGAATTCCTTGTGGAGTATCCTCTAAGAAGATACCTTTTTCCGTCAATAAATCACGAATTTCGTCAGCACGCGACCAATTCTTATTCTTACGCGCATCGATCCGCTCTTGAATCAGAGCTTCGACTTCTTCATCTAATAAATTACCGTTCTCCGCCGGTAGTATACCTAGTACAACATCAAAAGCTTTAAATGTTTGCAGTAAGCTTTCGAGTGTTTCTACTGTTACCCGCTCCCGGTTTAAATAAATATTCGTTTCCGAAACAAGATCAAATATCGCTGTAATCGCATCAGGCGTATTGAAATCATCATTCATTTTAGCTTCAAAATAAGTACTAATCTCTTGAATCCGCGCTGCAACTTGCTCATCAACAGGTCCATTCATTGCAATCGACAACCGATGCTCAAGATTTGTTATTGCATTCCAGATGCGATCTACCGAGCTGTCTGCCTGACGAACGGTTTCCTCACTGAAATTAAGCGGATTCCGATAATGTGCATTCAGCATAAAGAACCTTAGCGTTTGCGGGCGTACCTGCTGGCGAATATCTTTAAGCATAATAAAGTTACCGAGCGATTTCGACATTTTTTCATTATCCATATTGATAAATGCATTATGCATCCAATATCTTGCCATTGGTTTACCTGTGACTGCTTCAGATTGAGCAATTTCACATTCATGATGCGGGAAAGCTAGATCCTGTCCGCCACCATGAATATCGATCGTTTCGCCCAGATACTTTTGGACCATTGCTGAGCATTCAATATGCCAGCCTGGACGCCCTTCTCCCCAAGGAGAGATCCAAGAAATTTCACCGGGCTTAGCACCTTTCCAGAGCACAAAGTCCTGCGGACTTTCTTTGCGCTCATCTACTTCAATCCGAATTCCATACTGTAGCTCATCTAAGTTCTGATGGGATAGCTTGCCGTATTCATCAAACTTGGTCGTACGATAATAGACATCGCCGCCATTTGGATATGCGAATCCCTTTTCCACCAGTTTCTCAATGAATGAAATAATAGCATCAATGTTATCCGTTACACGAGGATGATCCGTTACTGGATTAATGCCAATGGCACTTACATCTTCTAAGTACGCCTGAATAAACCGCTCTGCAAGCTCATTAACGCCCTCGCCCGTTTCCTCTGCAGCACGAATGATCTTATCATCCACATCTGTAAAATTGACAAGATACGTAACATCATAACCTATATAAGTTAAATATCTACGTACCACATCAAAAAAGATCGCAGGTCTAGCGTTACCGATATGAATGTAATTGTACACCGTAGGTCCGCAGACGTACATTTTCACCTTACCTTGCTCTAGGGGAACAAACGTTTCTTTTTGCCTTGTCATCGTATTATAAATTTTCAGAGTCATGCTTTATTGCGCCTCCATTCTTTTGTCTCTCAGCAGCAAGTTGATGTTGTAATTCAACCACTTGTTCTTTAACTCTATCAAGCTCACTAGTCAAATTTCGACATATATCTATAATTGGATCTGGCAGATCACCATGATTCAATCGATTAATACGTACACCATCGCGCTTAACAATCCGCCCAGGGATACCTACAACTGTACTGTTTGTTGGCACTTCCTTAAGCACGACTGCGTTAGCACCAATCCGTGAATTATCACCTACACTGAATGATCCAAGCACTTTAGCCCCTGAGGAAATCACGACGTTATTACCGATTGTTGGATGACGCTTGCCTTTCTCATTCCCCGTACCGCCGAGCGTGACACCTTGATATAGGACAACATCATCACCAATTTCACAGGTTTCACCAATCACAATTCCCATCCCATGATCTATAAAGAGCCTCTTGCCAAGACGCGCACCAGGGTGGATTTCGATGCCTGTAATAAATCTAGATGCCTGTGAGATCACACGAGAAATAGTGAACATTCTTTTCTTATAGAACCAATGTGCAAATCGGTGATGCCAAATCGCGTGTACGCCAGAATACGTAAATATAATTTCAAATGTACTGCGAGCCGCTGGATCATTCTCATACACAGCTTTAATATCCGATTTTATTGTGTCCCACATTAGTGACTCCCCCTACAATCAACCACACGAATTTATGATCTGAAGGATATAAATTCTATAACAACAAAAAAGCCTCCACAGCCTATTAAAGGCTGCAGAGGCGTGTGAATCAACGCGGTTCCACTCTGCTTGGCGACAATCCTTCGTCAAAAAACGACTACTACGACTATCACGGCTTATGCGCTTATAACGGAGACGATCCGGCTACACCTACTTTGTCTCTAGGACAGGTCGGCGCAGCAGCTCCCAGGTGCATGTTCAGTCAATCGGGTATGAATGATTCACAGCCAAGCCATCCACTTATTTCTCGTGATGGTCAAGATCATTCTCTCTGAGAAACCCTGTTGTGAATCAAGCTTGATTCACCTAACTTACTTTTCCTGATCAAGGCTATTACGTATACTAATTAATATACTACCTACAGTATATCCAATAAAGGATGGTTATGACAATAACTTATGCATACGAGCTTTAACTTTTTCTTTGCCAAGCAAATAAATGGTCATATTGAGGTCCCGTCCATGCATCTGACCAGTCAACACTACTCGAATGGACATGAATAGCTGTTTGCCTTTGTAGCCTGTTTCTTTTTGTACATTCTTCAGTAGTCCGGCAATTGACTCCGGTGTATATACCTCAGCATTCTCCACTTGATTAAGGAAAGCACCAACTACAGTTGGTACATGCTCCTCTGCAAGTAAAGCTTGCGATTCTTCGTCCATGATTAACTCTTCTCTGAAGAATAAATCAGATAAACCGACAATTTCTGATGCATGGTTCATTTGTTCCTGATACAGCTTCACAAGGTCCCTTGCCCAGCTATATTGCGCTTCTGATAATTCCAAAGGCAATAGCTCTGCTTTCTGTAGATGAGGGATCGCCATCTGTGTCAATCGTTCAATATCCGCCTGCTTGATATAGCTGTTGCTAATATGATTTAACTTATTGGTATCAAACACAGCCGGGCTCTTAGATAGGCGTTGTTCATCAAATACCTCAATAAGCTCGTCGAGCATATACATTTCTTGTTCACCCTTTGGTGACCAACCTAGAAGCGCGATAAAGTTAACCATTGCTTCCGGCATAAATCCAAGCTCATCATACTGCTCAATGAATTGAATAATCGATTCATCACGCTTACTTAACTTTTTCCCATTCTCGTTAACGATTAAGGTCATATGACCGAAAATAGGCACTTCCCAGCCGAAGGCTTCGTAAATCATTAATTGACGCAATGTATTGGTGATATGATCTTCCCCACGCAGTACATGTGAAATGCGCATGAGGTAATCATCGATTACTACCGCAAAATTGTACGTAGGAATACCGTCTTTTTTGACAATAACCCAGTCGCCTGTAGTCGCCGCTTCAAATGTAATTTCACCTTTGACCATATCAGCAAACGTATACGAGCGCTCTTGTGGAACATGAAAACGAATGCTTGCTGCTCGTTCTGCTGTAATATGCGCCTGACGCTGCTCTTCTGTTAAATGACGGCACTTACCAGAGTATTGCGGAGTATGGCCTTGAGCCGTTTGTTCTTCACGTTCTTGCTCAAGCTCCTCTTCCGTACAATAGCAATGATAAGCCAATCCACGATCGAGTAACTCTTGCACATGCTTGGTGTAAATATCAAGACGTTCTGTTTGACGATACGGTCCATACTCCCCGCCTACATCAATACTCTCATCCCAGTCAACGCCTAGCCATTTTAGATATTTTAACTGACTTTCTTCCCCGCCAGCGATATTACGTTTAAGATCTGTATCTTCAATTCGGATGATAAACTTACCATTATGATGACGCGCAAACAAGTAGTTAAACAGCGCTGTTCTTGCATTCCCTATGTGTAAATGTCCTGTTGGACTCGGGGCGTAACGAACACGAACTGGATTAGTCATATCTAATACCTCTCTTATCACGAATAATTAATTATCATAGCACATGTTTAAGCAAGAAGAAACGGTTTCTGTTCCTAAGGAACAGCCCTCTAAATTAGCCTTTGACTAAACAAACAACGGACTGAGCAGCAATCCCCTCGCCTCTACCTGTAAAGCCAAGCTGTTCCGAGGTTGTAGCCTTTACATTCACTTGATCCACCTGTGCCTCAAGTGCTTCGGCAATGATGACTTCCATTTGTGTAATATAGGGTGCCATCTTAGGCTTCTGAGCAATTATCGTAGAGTCAATATTGCCAAGCTGATAACCCCGCTCCTTCGCAAGCTTCCATACATTCTTGAGCAGCACAAGGCTGTCAGCGTCCTTAAATTCTGCTGCTGTATCCGGAAAATGCTTACCAATATCACCAAGTGCAAGCGCTCCTAAGATCGCATCCGTAATGGCATGAAGTAATACATCCGCATCGGAATGACCGAGCAAGCCTTTCTCATAAGGGATATCTACCCCTCCTATAATACACTTACGACCCTCAACCAATTGATGAACATCAAAACCTTGTCCAACTCGAATCATCTAACACTCTCTCCCCTCACATTATGTAAAATCCATTCCGCCCAAGGTAAGTCTTCTGGCGTTGTAATTTTGATATTATAATAATCTGCTTGTACAACCTGTACAGTTTTACCTAACCGCTCTACTAGCATAGCATCATCTGTTCCTACAAAATGTTCAGCAGCAGCACGCTCATGTGCTTCCTTTAATACGGAAAGCCGAAAAGCTTGTGGCGTTTGGATAGCCCACAAGCTTCTACGATCAGGTGTTGACTCAATTTGTCCCTGCTCATTAACAACTTTAATCGTATCTTTAACAGGTACAGCTAATACAGCTGCATCACTTCGCATAGCCTCTCTCCAACAAGCGCGCATATGTTCTTCTGCAGGGAATGGCCTTACACCATCATGGATTAGCACCCATTCGGTCTCAGCTATGAACGCTTCTAGCCCTGCCTTCACCGAATACTGTCGCTCCGTACCCCCAGTAATGACTGCACTTACCTTACGTAGTTCATATTGTTCTATATATGTATGGCATCGCGCCTCATCGCCCTCTGAGACAACAAGCACAATAGAATCCACTTCTTGCATGCGTTCAAACAGTAGCAGTGTGTGTACAAGGATCGGCTTGTCCCCTAACAATAAGTACTGCTTACTCTCCGCAGTCCCCATCCTTGAACCTCTCCCTGCAGCAACCACAACGACTCCCAGTCGTCCCATGTTATCTCTCTCCCAGTTATCAGGTATGATAGTTCGTTAAATTGTGATGCGAAGTAAACGCAGAGTTGTATATGTCCTGGAAAGCGAAGCGGTCCGCCTTTGAAAATGTATTCTTACCCTATAAAGGGTAACTAAATCAAAGAATATATTTTCAACAGCGGATGTAAGGATATATACAAACTCGCAGTTTACGATGTAATACATCACAAATTTAATCTTTCTCAATCATACATGGATTACTGGGCTTTTTCCAATAATTTTGGCTTTGCAAAGATCATTCGACCCGCAGACGTCTGCAATACGCTCGTTACCATCACTTCCAGCATAGCACCTATGAATTCCCGTCCACCTTCGACAACAATCATTGTACCATCATCTAAATAGGCTACGCCTTGTCCATATTCTTTGCCGTCTTTAATAACTTGCACCAAAATTTCTTCACCTGGTAATACGACAGGCTTAATTGCATTAGCCAAATCATTAATATTAAGCACAGCTACGCCCTGCAATTCACATACCTTATTCAAGTTAAAATCGTTCGTAATCACCTTACCAACGAGTAATTTAGCCAGCTTAACCAGCTTAGAGTCCACTTCCGAAACATCTTCAAAATCACCTTCATAAATAAGTACCTTTACATCAAGCTCCTTCTGAATTTTGTTCAGAATATCAAGCCCTCTGCGTCCCCTATTACGTTTAAGTAAATCAGACGAATCTGCGATATGCTGAAGCTCTTCAAGAACGAATTCTGGTATGACGAGTGTACCTTCAATAAATCCTGTTTTACAAATATCCGCAATACGACCATCAATAATGACAGAGGTATCCAGAATTTTATGCTCCAGATCTTTACTATAGGTTTTGCCTCCACCGCCCCCGATTTGAAGCTTATTTGCAAAATAAGCTAATTCTTCACGCTTACCTAGCCCAATTCGGAATCCTATTATGCCAAGCACTGCTGTTACAGCTAAGGGAAATAAGGGACCTAACCAAACTACACGAGCCATTGAAGGAAATAACAGTACGGATACAATCAGACCCGACATGAGTCCAAACAACCCCGAGAATATTTCTGATAAAGGAATATTCGTTACGCTCGCTTCCCCATGCTTAAGCAATTTACTTCCATAGTGTGCCAATCCCGCAGTTACTGCAAACATTCCCGCTACAATGACCAATGTGGCTAACAAGGCTATCCCAGGACTCGATTCTAAACCAAGCGTATAAACGATTGCATCGCTCCATTGATAACCTAATAAACCACCCATAATTGCGCATAAGAATCCAATCCATTTCTTCATGGCAGACTTCACCTCCATATCTTTGTCTATTTACAATTATGTTCCAAAAAACAGCTCACTAATCATAAAATTGAAATAATAATCTGTATCTTATATAATTAACTCAGAACTGATAATAAATGAGGTGAATGGAATGAACGCTCCAACGCTTAAGGAATTCCAAGATCAAGTATCTGAATTATTACTCCGTCACCGAAGCCTTCTGGATGTGTTATCCAAACTTCAACAGTCTAGTGCTGGAGTTAGTCGATCTGTCATTAAAGCAACGACAGAGTGTGGATGCATCGAGGTCAATGCTTCTAAGCAGCCTTACTCTCCAGAAATGTCTTTGGAGGATGCCAAGAAAGAGCTTGGTACTCACATGAATGGACAATTGTGTGAGAATTGTATGGAAATTGTTGAATCTGAGATCGGTAAACATATATTTTATATTTCTGCACTAGCTAATATCCTTGATATTGATCTGGAAGAGGTTGTTGAGAACGAATCCAAGAAATGCGCTACGCTTGGCTTGTTCAATATGTCCTAATATCCAGAGATTACGAGTTAGACGATATCATTTCTTTAACTCAAAAAAGCATTTATCTTCTCTATTAAGAGAAAATAAATGCTTTTTATTTTCATTACTCTGTAGTTATTAAAAGTTGAATTTAGAAGCATCTTCCTTGGATTGCTCTTTGCGACTTTTTCTACGCATTTTTGTCACCAGGCCATCAACGTTTTTTTTTAGGCCATAGAGCGCATAAATAAGCAGCAATACTAAAATACCTTTAGAAATATACTCTGGAAAACGAACGGCTAGCACAACTGCAGCGATTACAACAAGTGGTGTAATCCATATAGCTGCTTTTGGAATACCTGTTTTTTTGAAATTCGGATATTTAAGACGAGAAACCATCAAGTACGATAGTAACACCGTGCTCAGCATCAGAAGATAGACCGATATGTCTGTATTAAACAGCGCTAATGTGCTGAGAATACCTCCCGCTGCCGGAATCGGTAGTCCAATGAAATACCCTGGTACACCCGCAATAACATTAAATCTTGCCAATCGAATTGCACCACAGATTGGAAAGATTGCAGTTACGATCCACGCTGCATACGGATTAATTTCCGTGAATGCAACATAGTACATGATGAATGCAGGCGCCACACCAAACGAAATGACATCCGATAAGGAATCAAGTTCTTTACCAAATTCACTTTGGACATTCAATGCTCTTGCGACCCTGCCGTCCAAGCCATCGAGTAGCATAGCTACGATGATAAGTACTGCAGCTGTAGGCGCTTCATTATTAAAAACAAATATTATGGCAAGTATCCCTAAGAACAGATTGCCCAGTGTAAATATATTCGGAAGTGATTTAGCTATCATTTTTTGTCCACCTCAAGTTTTAATCTACCCAAAATCCTAACACAATATTAAGATTGTATGAGAATTATATATGTCTGTCAATAAAGACCTGGTCCTTAATCCGTTTTAGCCCCTCTTTAATTGCTCGGGCTCTCACCTCTCCGATACCATCAACTTCATCCAATTCTTCAATTGTTGCAGACAATATATTAGGCAGGCATTCAAACTTCTCGATCAAATTATGAATAATGACCGAAGGCAGACGAGGTATTTTGCTTAGAACACGGAAGCCGCGAGGGGCAACCGGTTCTTCAACAATCGAACTCGTATTCGGATATCCCAATAACCGAATCAAATGACTCGGCTCTGGCAGATCGTCACTATTCATACGAACCACAGAATTGAAAATTTCTTTCACTTTATCTTCATTCAACTCACGAATGTAGTCCTTGATTAATAATCGCGTTTCATTCCCAGTATTGCCCACCATTTCTTCGAGCTGCATCGAAATAAGTCGGCCTTCCGTACCAAGCTCTGTGATGTAACGTTTAATCTCTGTCTTAATACGTAATACCATCTCCACACGTTGCAAAACATGTGTCACATCATGTAAAGTAACCAATTCCTCAAATTCAGATGCTCCCAAATTAGTCATCGCTTGATCAAGTTCCACTTTGTAACGTTCAAGTGTTTGAATCGCTTGGTTGGCTTTGGTCAGAATCACACCAATATCCTTAAGCGAGTAGCGGAGACTGCCTTGATACAGTGTAATAATATTCCTTCTTTGAGAGATCGAAACAACAAGTTTGCAGGTTTGTTTAGCTACCCGCTCCGCCGTACGATGACGAATCCCTGTTTCGGTCGAAGGAATCGTCGACAGAGGATTGAGCTGTGTGTTTGCATACAATATTTTTCTCGTATCCTCACTAAGAATGATCGCACCATCCATTTTGGCAAGCTCATATAAATAAGAAGGTGTAAAATCGCAGTTAATGCTAAATCCGCCGTCAACTAGCGCTTTCACTTCATCCGAGAAACCAACTACGATCAGCGCCCCTGTCTTAGCGCGAAGCACATTCTCTAGACCGTCCCGAAACGGTGTGCCCGGTGCCACAAGCTGTAATAGCTGGGACATAACGTCTCTTTTGTTCTCTTCTTTCGTCATTAATTATCCTCCTGTAAGAAGAAACGATTTCACCCTCTCTTAACAGACGGGTGCGTTTCAAACACCGTCAATTGGTGAGAAATCCTTGAATTATCTATTTCAAAAAAACACTCATCAAATCCATTATTCCCATACCTATATAATATTGAAATTGCTCAAAATTCATGCTCTATTCACATAAACCAGATAAGGGATGGATCCAAAAGCTAAATTCCATATAAGTATACCGGATATTTCCTTTTAATAAAAGAAGTCAAGCGGGAATACTTTAAGCGACAGCATTCCCTTCCCCCTTTTACTCTTCTTTATCCCAAGGAGCTGATTGTTTACCATTCTTAGAATGAATAGGACCAAATACAGAGTGAATAACTTGGCTCAATGTCTTACAAGGAATAACTTTAATTGTTTTGAAAGACGTAGTAGGTTTCAAACCATTAGTGGCGACATAAACCTTCTTAAAGCCCATTCTTTCAAGTTCTCTAATACGAAGTTCCAGTGTAGGGACTTTCTTCAACTCGCCTGTTAGTCCAATATCAGCAATGAACACAGTGTCATTAGCGATACCGACATTTTTCCATGAAGAAACGATACTCATAATCGCAGCTAAGTTAGAGGATTGTTCTTTTAGTCTGATACCACCAGTAGTTTTCACGACCACATTTTTATCATGTAAAGGAATATTCGTCCTTTGTTCCATAATACTGATGAGTGTATTAACATGTTCTTTCTTTAAGCATTCAGCAATACGACTAGGATAAGGCATAAAGGTTGTTGAAACTAAGCTTTCTATTTCCAGAATGATTGCTCTTGTACCCTCTTTTACAACTGTTAACGCACTTCCACTAACAACATCATTTTCCTCTCTCTGTGTCATAAAGAACTCGGATGGGTTATCCACTGGCACTAAGCCAGTCTCATCCATGAGGAAAAATCCTAGCTCCCCTGTGCTGGCGAAGCGATTCTTTGTCGAATATAGTTGTTTTAACTCTTCCCCTTCTTCTCCTTCAAGGACAAGAACGGTATCCACCAAATGTTCCAAAGCTCTTAAACCAGCTAGCTCATTATCTTTGGTCATTTGCCCAACCATTATAACGGCTCTTGGTCTTTTGTCATCCTTTGCTAACTTCAATAATGTAGTAGCGCATTCCATCGTTTGTGTTGGAGAACCGGGTCTAGAAGGGTACTCATCCAATACGAAGGTCTGAATACTATCAATAATAATTAGGTCAGGGTCTACTTGTTCAATACAGCCTAATACATTATTTAAGCTATTGTCGCTGTATACCCAAACATTATCATGTATACTTGGCAAGATTCTTTCTGCTCGTCTTCTGATTTGTGAATCACTTTCTTCACCCGAAGCATACAGCACTTTTAATCCTTGCCTTGCCACATCATCACTAATCTGCAAGAGCAGAGTCGATTTCCCTGCACCTGGAACGGCTGTAATAATGGTAAGGGAGTCTTTCACTATTCCCCCACCCATTACTCGATTAAACTCATTATATTTTGTGGCAATTCTATCGCTGTTATGTGAAACCGTATCCGTTAACCGTTTGACGGATACATTCTTCTTTGTCGCGATAGCCTTCTGATTACTAACACCGCCAACATCCTCTTCTTCAAGGCAATTCCACTCCCGACAACTGCTACATGCACCTTGCCATTTTGGATGCTCATGACCACAACTGGTACATCTATATATTGTTTTCTTTTTCATACAAGATTCCCACTTCCTCAATACATAAATTTAATCAAATAAGTCATCATACTGTTCCAATTTCGTATTCTCATCATAACATTTTAAGGTTTGCCCCTTCTTTGGCGGCATAAAAAATCCCCTTCGGTCAACAGTGTTAAGTTCATCATATCATGAACTCTTTTTTCACTGCCAACCGTTAGGGGACAATACCAAAAAAACATTCTCGTGAATCCTAGCTACTTACTCCTAGGATTCACAAAGAATGTCTTATCATGTAACGCTATTTCATTTTAGATCATCTTATTATTGATTAATTTGAACTGCATTCTCATTATTTATCACAACAAGTGCACCATCTTGTTCATCAATAGTAACAGAGCCGTTTTTGCTAATCGTGCCTTTTAATAGCTCCTCAGACAGACGATCCTCGATATGCTTCTGGATTGCTCGACGTAACGGTCTAGCGCCAAACATCGGATCAAAGCCTTCTTTGGCCAGGAACTTCTTGGCATTGTCCGTTAGCGTGAATTCGATTTCTTGCTCTTTCAATCGTTTACGCAACTCTTCCGCCATCAATGTAACAATTTCAGCGATATGACTTTCTTCAAGTGAGTGGAACACAATGATTTCATCAATCCGGTTAAGGAACTCTGGACGGAATGATTTCTTAAGCTCGCCCATCACTTTATCTTTCATATTGTCGTAATCTTTACCTGAGTTCTGAACGGCAGTGAATCCGAGTGTTGAATTCTTCTTAATCATTTCGGCGCCGACATTCGAAGTCATAATAATTAAAGTATTGCGGAAATCGACTGTCCGACCTTTCGAATCTGTTAAACGGCCATCCTCAAGCACCTGCAAGAGAATATTGAACACCTCTGGATGTGCCTTCTCAATTTCATCAAGCAGGACAACAGAATATGGTTTACGGCGTACCTTCTCAGTCAACTGTCCGCCCTCTTCATAGCCAACATAACCTGGAGGCGCTCCAACCAACCTTGATGTCGAGTGTTTCTCCATATACTCGGACATATCAATTCGAATCACAGCGTTCTCGTCACCGAACATCGCTTCTGCAAGAGCACGAGCAAGCTCCGTTTTACCTACACCTGTTGGTCCAAGGAAGACGAACGAGCCTACTGGACGCTTGGGATCTTTCAGTCCTGCACGAGCACGGCGGATGGCACGAGAAACAGCTTTAACTGCTTCCTCTTGGCCGATTAAACGTTCATGAAGTATGCCTTCCATCTTCAGTAACCGCTCAGTTTCCTCTTCTGCCATCTTCGATACAGGAATTCCAGTCCAGGATGCCACAATCTGCGCAATATCTTCGGGTGTTACTTCGGTATCCAGGCGACCTTGCTTTTCTTTCCATTCGTTCTTCGTCGTATCTAATTCTTCGCGCATTTTTTGTTCCGTATCGCGAAGACCAGCTGCTTTCTCAAACTCTTGACTTTGAACCGCGGCATCTTTCTCCTTACGGATATCTTCGAGTCTATTCTCAAGCTGTTTTAAACTTGGCGGAACAGTGTAAGAGCGAAGCCTTACCTTGGAACTAGCCTCATCGATTAAATCAATTGCTTTATCCGGTAGGAAGCGATCAGGGATATACCGGTCGGATAATTTGACCGCTTCAATAATCGCCTCATCTGTAATCTTCACACGGTGATGTGCTTCATAACGATCACGCAAGCCATATAAGATCTGTATTGCTTCTTCTGGGGAAGGCTGATCGACTGTAATAGGCTGGAAGCGGCGTTCAAGCGCTGCATCCTTCTCGATGTACTTACGGTACTCATCGAGTGTTGTAGCACCTATACACTGCAGCTCACCGCGTGCTAGAGCCGGCTTTAAGATATTGGATGCGTCAATTGCGCCTTCCGCGCCACCAGCACCAATTAATGTATGCAACTCGTCAATGAACAGAATGATATTGTTTGCTTGGCGAATCTCATCCATGATTTTCTTTAAGCGATCCTCAAACTCACCTCTATATTTAGTACCCGCTACAACTGAGCCCATATCGAGCGTCATGACGCGTTTATCTTTAAGTGTCTCTGGAATTTCGTTATTAATGATCAGTTGCGCAAGTCCTTCAGCAATTGCTGTCTTACCGACACCAGGTTCACCTATTAGAACCGGGTTATTCTTGGTACGACGACTAAGCACTTGAATAACACGCTCAATCTCTTTGGCACGACCGATTACCGGATCGAGATTTCCCTCTTTCGCTGAAGCGGTCAAATCACGAGCTAGAGAATCTAGCGTTGGCGTACTTACATTTGCACTCGGACTGTGTGAGCTTGATACAACTTCACTCGAACCGAGCAACTGAAGCACTTGCTGTCTCGCTTTATTAAGGGATACACCAAGATTGCTTAGTACACGCGCTGCCACACCTTCGCCTTCACGAATCAGTCCAAGAAGAATATGTTCAGTGCCTACATAAGTATGACCTAGCTTACGTGCTTCATCCATTGATAATTCAATTACTTTCTTAGCACGAGGCGTGTAAGCAATGTTAGTCGGTTGCTCCTGTCCTCTGCCAATTAATGACTCCACTTCATCTTGGATTTTCTCGAGTCCTAGATTGAGTGCAATCAAAGCTTTGGCTGCAATTCCTTCACCTTCGCGAATTAATCCAAGTAAAATATGCTCAGTACCAATATTGTTATGTCCTAACCGAACTGCCTCTTCTTGAGCTAAAGATAAGACCTTCTGAGCTCGTTCCGTAAATCTTCCAAACATCATGATCTGCACCTCCAAGATTTATAATTGCAATGCTTTTGAATCAATAAATTAATTTCCTTCGCCACGAAGGCATTCGCGGATAATTTGTGCCCTGCGCATATCTCGCTCATCTGCATTAAGCTTAGTTCCCGCATGCTTCTGCAAGAATCCCGGCTGTGTCATCACAAGTAATTCATTTAGTACAGTGATGGGTACATTCTTGATAATACCAAGATCAACACCAAGTCGTACATCAGAAATACGTTGTGCAGCCTCCTTAGAATCGATAATCGCAGCATACGACAGAATGCCTAACGATCTTGAAACACGATCAATAATACGTGTTTTCATTTCTACCATTAGCTTACGTCGTTCAGCTCGTTCATGCTCAATGATCTGTCTGACAACACTGTGCAAATTATCAATTATTTCATCTTCTGACTGACCTAAAGTAATTTGGTTAGATACTTGGAACACATTTCCTACTGCCTCACTGCCTTCGCCATATAAGCCACGAACGGTTAGGCCTACTTGTGTAACTGCTGTTAAAATACGATTTATTTGTTGGGTAATCACAAGCGCAGGCAAATGCATCATAACTGACGCCCGGATCCCTGTTCCAACATTTGTTGGACAGCTTGTTAAATATCCCTTTTTCTCATCATAACCGTAATCCAAATGCTCTTCAAATACATCATCTATCCGATTCGCAATATCCCATGCTTCCTTTACTTGAAAACCTGGACATAAACACTGAATTCGTAAGTGATCCTCTTCATTTACCATAATCGATACGGACTCATTATCACTTAAAATAACTGCGCCGTTACGTGAATCATTAGCCATATTAGGAGAAATCAAATGCTTCTCAACAAGCACTCTTCTCTCCATTTCATTCTGATCAGCCAGCGGGATAAGATTGAAGGATGAAATTTCCTGCAAATCTCCGCTGTCTACAATGGATGTAACACGATTAAGTACATCTTGAGATTGTACATTTGTTGCAAGCATAGGAAAAGGAACATCCCTAACATTACGAGCGAGACGTACTCTTGAGGAGATAACAACATCCGTATCTGGACCTTCTCCTCTCATCCACTCACTTAATGCTTCGTCAGTAAACCGAGATTGAGTCATGATTTCTCCTCCTTAACTACTAGCCTGATCTTTGCTAGGAATTTTCTTTTCTAGATCACGAATTTGATCACGGATTTTGGCAGCCATTTCGAACTCTTCAGACTCGATTCTATCCTGCATATCCTTCTTAAGCTGTTCTATTTCACGCTTATATTTAATTAATCCACCAGAACGTTTTGGCACCTTGCCAACATGAATCGTATTCCCATGAACACGACGGAATAGTGGATCAAGCTTATCTGCAAAATTCTTATAACAATGAACACAACCAAATCTACCTAATTTACTAAACTGCGAATACGTCAATCCACAATGCTCACAATGAATGGATTGCAGAGGTTTAGAAGCGAATGCCCCTACACCAGCTGATGTCGAGGGATCAAAGTCAAGGAGCCCAGACAGCAAGTTATGGATAGAGAACCCATTTGGTGTTCCAGGAATCATATCCCCCTTCTCACGCGCACATGACTCGCACAAATGAAATTCCGTCTTCTCACCATTCACAATTTTTGTAAAATGAAGCGTAGCTGGTTTTTTACTGCACTCTTGACACACCATTGCAATCCCTCCCACTTCTATATATAAACAAACTATTTATTTGCTAAGCAATGTAATTAACATGGACTTCAGAACCCTTGCCCGAAGCTGATCGCGCTGTGGCAGCTTTAAGTTTAGAGTATCGCGAGAAATTGCTGCTTTAATTAATTTCGCCTCTCGAACCGTGATATGTCCGCCCTCATGTAGACGATAGACTAAGCCATCAGAAGACGTTTGATCAATCTGGTCCTGAATCGTATGGAAAATAAAATCAATTATTGAGCCGCAAGACTGCAAATGAATTTTTTGGATGCGAATATATCCGCCTCCACCACGTTTGCTTTCCACTAAATAGCCCTTCTCCAGCGTAAATCTTGTGGAAATGACATAATTAATTTGAGAAGGGACACATTCAAAACGCTCAGCTAATTCATTGCGTTGAATCTCAACTGCGCCTTCAGGACTCTGCTGTAACATATGCTTCAAGTGCTGTTCAATTATTTCGGATACGTTACGCAATCCCTCTCCTCCTGACTTTGACTTTCTTTGACCTTAACTAAATTATAAACCTTGCTTTTCTGTTTTGCAAGCATAACTATTACGTGCTTAACATGTGTTATTAACATTATTTTGGTCAAATTCGCAAGTAATATTCGCAAAGCAAAAACCACAACCATAATTGCATTGTGGATTCTTCATATAGGTCTATATTGACTATTTGAACAGAATGTATATGGGGATAAACATCAGGGCACTAGCAATACCTGTAAGTCCCATAGCAAGTCCACTTAAACTACCTTGAAGCTCGGAGTCCCTTATAACTACAGCTGTTCCTATACCATGTGAAGAGGTACCTATAGCAATCCCTATTGGAACATCGCCACGAATACCAGATATTCTTAACAGAGCCCTCCCAAACATACTACCCATAAGTCCCGTAGCTACAGCAAACACCGCACTTAGCTCTGGAATACCTCCCAGTTGCCTTGAGATTTCAATAGCAATCGGAGAAGTCGTCGATTTAGGCATCATGCTAAGAATCAGTTCCAGACTTCCCCCCATTAACGATATCAGAGACCATACACTCACAATACCTACTGCCGAACCAATCGTTATACCCGATAAAATGGCTATCGTATATTTACGAGCCAATTCTCGGTACTTAAATATGGGTACACCTAACGCGACTGTTGCAGGTCCGAGAAAGAATGCGATGATATCCCCACCAGATTGATAAGCTTCATAAGGAATATCGAATATCATCAGAAAGGCAATAATAGCTCCGGCACACATAAATAAAGGATGAATCCAGCTTAATCTCTTGTTTAAACGCAGAGCCATAACGTAGGCCGCAATACTAATAGTTATTCCAAATAGCGGATAGAGAAGGCTAAGCATCGAGCTCGCCTCCTTTATCTACTTCTCTTTTTAACAATGATGATGTCACAAAGCCTGTTACTAGTAGAACCATACATGTACTAAGGACCAGTGTTATGATAATCGTAAGCCCGTACTGTCTAAGTAACGGGTAGAACATCATCGAACCAACTACAATTGGAGTGAAAAACAGCAACATATGCTTTGTCATCCACACCGCCGATGCTTCAACCCATCTCAGCTTGATTACCTTCAAATATAACGCAAACGTAAATAAAATCAGACCGATTAGATTCGCGGGTAACGGTAAATGCAGCCAAGCTTTAAGAAGCATACCAAGTAAATGAAATCCAAGTAAAATGGCTAGACCAAGCATATGTGCCTCCTAAACCCATTAATGGAACTGTTCTGCCTCTGTCGAATTGACGTAAGCTGTTGTAGAAGAGGTTCCTCCTGAAACAACCTGTGATATGTCGTCAAAATACCCCGTACCTACCTCACGTTGATGCTTCACCGCTTCGTATCCTTCACTCTCCATCATAAATTCAGCTTGTTGGAGCTGTGAGTAGGCTGACATTCCGCGTTCTTTATAACCCTTTGCTAATTCAAACATACTGTAATTTAATGCATGGAAACCAGCGAGTGTAACGAACTGGAATTTATAATTCATCTTAGCCAGCTCTTGCTGAAAGTTCGCGATTGTAGGTGCATCTAATTTCTTTTTCCAGTTAAAAGAAGGTGAGCAGTTGTATGCTAGCATTTTGCCTGGAAATTTGGCATGGATCGCTTCTGCAAACCGCCTAGCTTCTGCTAAGTTAGGCTCTGATGTTTCACACCATATTAGATCCGCATAGGGAGCGTAGGCGAGCCCTCTAGCTATTGCTTGATCTAAACCATCCCTCGTACGATAGAAGCCTTCAGCTGTTCTTTCTCCGGTTAAGAATGGACGATCATATTCATCTGCATCACTTGTAATCAGATTGGCTGCATTAGCATCAGTTCTGGCGATCAATACGGTATCAACCCCAAGTACATCAGCCGCTAAACGTGCTGCGATTAGATTTCTCACTGCCTGCTGAGTTGGTAGAAGTACCTTACCACCTAAATGACCACATTTTTTCTCAGAAGATAATTGATCTTCAAAATGCACTGCTGCTGCACCAGCCTCAATCATCGACTTCATAAGTTCAAATACATTCAGAGGACCTCCGAAACCAGCCTCTGCATCAGCGATAATTGGCGCATAGAAATAAATATCGCTCTTTCCTTCCGAATGTTGAATTTGATCAGCACGCTGCAAGGCTTGATTAATTCTTTTGACTACTTGCGGGACACTATTCACTGGATATAAGCTTTGATCGGGGTACATATGTCCAGATAAATTCGCATCGGCAGCTACTTGCCAACCGCTCAAGTAGATAGCCTGAAGACCCGCTTTAACTTGCTGAACCGCCTGATTACCTGTTAATGCACCTAGTGCAGGCACGTAATCTTCTGTATGGAGTAAATTCCAGAATCTATCCGATCCTAGCTTAGCAAACGTGTGTTCGATCTGGACAGAGCCTCGAAGACGAATAACCTCCTCCGCTGAATACGTTCTTATAATTCCGTCCCATCTAGTGGATTTCCAAGACTTCCTGAGCTCATTTATTGTAATTTCGTTTATTGTTTTTTCATTTATTCTATTTTCGTGATTCATATACTTCTTCCTCTCTATAATTAATTCATAATTCAATTTATTTTAAGTGCTCATAGGCTGGAATCGTCATGAATTCGATATAATCGCTCGACTCAATCAGTTCAATCAAGAATGCTTTAGCTACAGCAAACTGCCCCTGATTAAAGGTCTCTGATCCCCTCACTTGCTCAAGGTTAGCCATCTCTTCATCAATCAGTGTGCGAACTAATGATTCAGTAACTTTCAAACCATTATCCAATATCCCAGCAGGATGATGAATCCATTGCCATATTTGTGTGCGAGAGATTTCGGCTGTTGCCGCATCTTCCATCAGATGATGAATAGGGACTGCTCCTGAGCCTCTAAGCCACGCCTCCATGTACTGTATAGTTACATTGATATTTATCCTTAATCCTTGTTCCGTAATTGACCCTTCTGGAGCTACAAGTAAATCAGCAGCAGTTACCTTCACATCTATACGCTTATTCGTTGTTATCTGATTGGCATCTGGCATTTGATCATTAAAAGCATCCATAGCAATTGACACTAACCCTGGGTGTGCAACCCATGTTCCGTCATGTCCATCTGCAGCTTCACGCATTTTATCAGCCTTCACTTTATCCATTGCAGCCTGATTCGCAGCTTGATCATTCTTGATTGGGATTTGTGCAGCCATTCCCCCTATTGCATGAGCATTACGTTTATGGCAGGTTTGGATAACGTAAGATGTATAAGCCTTCATAAAGGGTACCGTCATAGTTACTTGAGCGCGATCTGGCAGGATCATGTTTGGTTGATTCTTCAACTTTTTAATATAGCTAAAAATGTAATCCCAACGTCCGCAATTAAGCCCTGCACTATGATCACGTAATTCAAACAGAATCTCATCTGCTTCAAAAGCTGCTAGTATCGTTTCAATTAATACCGTCGCCTTAATAGTACCTCTAGGGATGCCAAGCTCTTCTTGCGCAAAGACAAACACATCGTTCCATAAGCGAGCTTCTAAGTGACCTTCAATTTTAGGGAGATAAAAATAGGGACCTGAATTACGTTCTAGCAGTGCATGCGCATTATGATAAAAGAACAATCCAAAATCAAATAAGCTTCCTGATATCCATTCACCATTCACATGGACATGCTTCTCTTCCAAATGCCAGCCCCTTGGTCGTACAAACAGTGTAGCGATCTCATCCTTTAAAGCATACTGCTTACCTTCTGGGTTAACATATCGTAGTGACCGTCTAATCGCATCATGCAAGTACATTTGACCCGAAATTGTATTCTCCCAAGTAGGAGAGTTCGCATCCTCAAAATCAGCCATAAACACCTTTGCTCCCGAATTAAAAGCATTGATCACCATCTTCGCGTCTCCTGCTGGCCCCGTTATTTCAACCCTGCGATCTTGCAGATCATCTGGAATTTGAGCAATGCTCCACTCACTCTCCCTAATTAACTTTGTTTCAGTCAGAAAGTCTGGCAAGACACCCGTGTCAATCTGACTCTGCCGTTCTTTACGCGCGCAGAGTAACTTCTTTCGCCTATAGTTAAAACGCTCATGAAGCTTACCAATAAAACCTAGTGCCTCAGGAGAAAGAAGTTTATCATACTCCGATGAAGTTGGAGCCATAATGGTCACACAGCCGGCTTGTTGATCACGAATTGAATTCGTCGGTAGGTTATTAAGAGTAAACTTCATCTCTTGCTTAACACCTATTGCATTCGTCTCTTGATTATTATGAGTAAGCCTAATCTCGTGATTATCACAAGTAAACTTCATGTCTTGATTAACATAAGTAGACTTTATTGGTTGCATATCATGAGCATACATTTCTTGCTTTATTCGAGCGTTTACTTCTTGTTTATCACGAGTAGGCTCCATCCCTCTTACCTCCCAATTGCTTCTTCTTCCAAAAATCCACTACCATTACATCTCCTGCAGTTTACAACTCCATGACCATAGCAACTCAAGCACTCAGTCCCCTCTTCACAACCCTGACCTGAACACTCTGCACAATCGGATTCCCCATTACCTGAACAATAATAACAATCCATTTGCCTTCCCCCCTTCAGCTTTCTGTTATAATACAGTTATTGTATTTATGTTCAAACTATTATATAACAGAATATTCAGAAAAGTGATTTAATTTTCTTGTTTTTCTAAATTTTATAATTCACTGTTCTGGATTTGTACAGAAAAGAGCCACTCTCCAATTGGAATAGTGGCTCTACTAGTGATTAATTATCATCTTTCAGGCGATCCTAATCGATAAAAATCAAAACTTAATGAAAATTAATCGGATTAGACTGTACATTTTGCAGTCAAACACCTAAAGAACTGGGTTGAAAACTCTCAATATTAGTTCCTATAGTTCCTTGAATTAGGTTTCTACACAACAAAAAACCAATATTCATAATCGAATAGTGGCTTACAGTTGCTTGGCAACGTCCTACTCTCCCAGGACCCTTCGGTCCAAGTACCATCGGCGCTGGAAGGCTTAACGGTCGTGTTCGGGATGGGTACGCGTGGTTCCCTTCCGCCATCGTCACCAAACAG
>NZ_JBFULK010000018.1:0-79693 GCF_056400365.1 Paenibacillus sp. P5_B5 | reverse complement strand
GAGATTCATCAAGCGGTAGAAGATTATATTTATTATTACAATTACCAGCGGTTCCAATCTAAACTGAAACAGCGCGCGCCGATCGAATACCGGTGCGCGCTGGCAGCATAGCTTTTTTCATCTGTCTACTTGACAGGGGTATGACCAATGCAACGGCTTTCTTCAATTGGTTATACCCACATTTAATCAACTGGTACGATTCCTGCTTTTAATGACAGCATAGCTCATATAAATTAGTGCAACAAGTACGATCCCAATTGTATCAACAGCTACATCAATCGCATGTCCTGTTCGCCCCACAACAAACTTCTGATGCCATTCATCTGAAGCAGCATATACCAAAGTAATGATAGAAGCACTAATAAGTGCTATCCTCCAGCTTATTCTCCGTGCTCTAAGTGTCATAAGCCATAAGAATGACAATAATCCAAATTCAAATACATGTCCAAATTTGCGCACAAAAAACTCAAGCATATCATATGGCTGTTTATACGTCACAAGTCCCCCATCGTAAATAAACTCCAGATTAGGTAACAAGCTTTGCAAACGCTCTTCCGATATCCATTCAGCTAATTGAGGTCGTATATCTTGTTCACTATATGGCTCTGCTGATTTAACAAAAATAATCACCATCCATATAACCGTAAGCCCAAACCAAATCCAGAAACGACGATTTTTCATAGGTTAGAGATCGTTCCTTCCTGCTGATTGCTATTCATGATCCCAAGCATGTTCTGTAGGTAATTCTCTCTTAGGTCTCATACTTAGTAATACAAACGCATCAATAATGAGCAAATTAAAGCATGCTATACCATAAACCAATAGCTTAAAATTAGTAGTATCATCCGCTTCTCCTAATAATAGCCACAATACGCCGCCGCCTGTAATTACCACATTAAGTAAGGTCGATATTCCAAAGGTAAACCCAAATTTACGCGTTGCCCTCATTATAAAGACAGCAGAACCTAATGTGACAATGAATGCAGCTAAAATCCAAAACCAATACAACATATCGTCATTCACGTTAATCACTCCTGTGTAATATAAATATGTAGAATTCAAAGTTACAATAACGATAACATCCAAGCTTCTTATTTTAATAATAATACGTTAGCATGTTAAAAAGCACTTGTCTAATAAGGCAAATTTATGTACAATAATAAAGCAACTTATTCTTACAATAAGGGGTCATAGCTCAGCTGGGAGAGCGCTTCGCTGGCAGCGAAGAGGTCAGGGGTTCGATCCCCCTTGATTCCACCATACAATAATAATTAACGTAGCCAATCGGCTGCGTTTTTTTTACATTTGATGGATTACATCCGAAATGCAGGGCTATCCCTTTGGTTCACCAAACCTATTCAGTAAACGGCTTCGCAGCCGTTTTTTTTATTTTGTCTTTGGATACTCCACACATGCCGAATGCTAGGAAAGAGTATTGGAAAAATATCTGGATCACTCTCTCATCCCTCCAGTCAGGTTTAATTCGATAACAACGGCGATTTTCTTGTGTACGAATTCGTTTCAAAAACTTTTTGCGCCCAATTTACTTGACATTGGAGTCAACTCTAATGTTATTCTGAATTCATGAAAAAACTTTATTCTATACAAGAGGTTTCGCGGATACTTGGGATACCGAAGGATACGCTTCGGTATTATGACCGGATTGGGATCGTCTCGCCGTCCCGGGAAGACAATCGATACCGAAGGTATTCGAAGGACGACCTCATGGACTTGATGAATATTCAGATCATGCAGTATGCGGACTTTTCTCTTAAAGAAATCAGGGGGAAATTTGGTTTCCGCAAGATGGAAAATATCGACCCCGCTTACTGCTAAGAGGTTGCTGCGTTCCTCGATGCCAAGAACGCAGAAACGCGTAAGAAGATTGCCCATCTGGAAAAGGTCAGTCAGCTGCTCAACATAGCAGCCGAAACGTTAAGGGACTTTAATAACGAAAGCGACCAACTGTTGGCAGAATTCGTCCGCGAGATTTACAAGGATATCCGAAAGAATGAACCGGGAATTTCTAAGGAGGGGTGTGATGAACATCAAGGTTAGGAATTTTTATTATCTGATTGCAGGCGTTCTTGCGATATTGTTTGCCGTCACGCACGCATGGAACGGGCAATCCGCTGTGCTGCCGACGCTCGACATTAGGGCAATATCCATGGATACCCAGACGGTATTCACGTATGTTTGGCACATTATCACGGCGGAAAATCTGGTCTTCGGCATCGCATTCATTTTCATGTCATTCCAAAGTGAGCAATCGAAAATCCGGTTTGCCGCATGGATGATCGTGGCGATCCTGATCATCCGACTCATGGTCATTCTTGGCGTAACCGCATTGCTTGACGTTTCGGCGCTTACGGATACGTTTATAGATTCGATTGCCATTGTAATCTATGTCGTCTTAATCATACTGGGCACAAGAATGAAGAAAAAACAATCCGGTGGACGGCAACCACAGTAACAGAGATGTCCGAGTTGTCTACTAACTCTGCAGACTCGCTCAAAGCAAGTAAGCAATCTCTGGTCATTCTTGGTCAAACATGTTTATGATCAAAGTTGCCAAACCACTTCACAAAATCGTGAAGTGGTTTTTTTATTGTTTGGAGGATGCCCCATGCAGGGAGTGGAAGTATGGCTTCGGAGACTAAGCCTCGACGGACGAACACATTGCATAGTTCGAACCAATCCCAGGCGTTCTACGCGTAGGGAGTCGGAGGATTGACAAGCCGTATGTAAAAAATATTTGACATCATGTATTCTTAATGTTACATTGTGTTTGGAAAACTTTACCTATTTTTTATAACAGACGGATTAGCGGAGGAGATGTTCCATGTCCTATCAAGAGAAGAAAAATATAGTATCGCTAATCAGCACGATTTTGATTTTTGGATCCTACTGTGGGGCTGTATATTTCAGGTATAGTGATATGAATCTGGAGGGGGCGGAGCTTTTCCGTTTCTGGGGTGCCGTTATCTTAATCCTCATCCCGGTAACGATCGTGGCGAAAGTCATCATTGAGATCGTATTCATAATCATTAACCGGATTGCGACGAAAGAAGTGGAACCTTCCTTCGTTGACGAACTCGACAAGTTAATCGAATTGAAGGCCATGAGAATGTCTTATTTCGTGTTCATTCTCGGATTTCTACTCGCGATGGGTTCATTAGTTCTGCAAATGACGCCTTCCGTAATGTTCGTAATCTTGATTTTCTCAGGATTCATATCCGATGTTGCCAGCTGCGTTACGCGGCTCTATCACTATCGGAAAGGAGTATAAGATGGGCCAAAGACACATTAGCAATCACATTCGCAGCTTGCGATTCAACCATAACGAAATGACCCAGCAACAGCTCGCCGACCAAGTAAAGGTGACACGGCAAACCATCGTAGCGATTGAAAAGGGAAAATATTCGCCTTCGTTGGAATTGGCTTTTCGCATCGCACATGTGTTCCATCTTCCTCTGGAGGACGTCTTCAGTTACGAGGAGGATTCGATTCAGTAAAGTAAAATGAGGAGGAATGACATGAGAGCCATCGTTTATGAACAATACGGACCGCCGCAGGTGCTTGAATTGAAAGAGGTGGGAAAGCCGACGCCCAAGGATAATGAACTATTAATCAAGATACATGTGACGACTGTATCGGCAGCGGATTGGCGAATGAGAAAGGCCGATCCCGTTGCGGCAAGACTTTTTAATGGACTCTTTAGACCGAAGAAGGTTACTGTTTTGGGGTTTGAACTAGCTGGAGTGGTTGAAGCTGTCGGCAAGGACGTGAAACGTTTTAAGATAGGCGACCCTATTTTTGCTTACACCGGTCTTAGGTTTGGCGCTTATGCCGAGTACATTTGCCTGCCTGAAGAAGGAGCGAAGGCGAATAAAGGGCTCGTGGCCATGAAACCTGTCAATATGACCGATGAGGAAGCAGCAGCCGTACCTGTCGGGGGACTTACAGCGCTGTGTTTTCTTAGAAAAGGAGGAATTGAGCGCGGACAGAAAGTGCTTATTTACGGGGCATCCGGTAGTGTAGGCACTTTTGCGGTTCAGCTTGCCAAATTCTTTGGGGCGGAGGTAACTGCAGTATGCAGCACCGCAAATGTGGAAATGGTGAAAGCGCTGGGAGCCGATAAGGTCCTGGATTATACCAAGGAGGATTTTACTCGAAGCGGTCAGATGTACGATCTTATTTTTGACGCGGTAGGGAAAATTTCGTCTTCACGCAGTAAAAGCGCACTTATGAACAAGGGGAAGTATCTCTCCGTTAAATCCGCGATAAACCTTAAGATTGAAGATCTGTATTCGCTCAAACTGCTAATTGAGGAGGGAAAGATAAAATCGGTCATCGATCGCTGTTATCCGTTGGAACAGATCGCCCAGGCTCATACGTATGTCGAAAACGGACATAAGAAGGGGAACGTCGTGATTACGGTGAGATCAGACCATTAAACTTAACCGTATTGAACCTAAACATGCTGATGTGCTTGCTGCTAAACCTTGTTGTTCAAGGGGGAGGAAACAATGAATCATAGCAAGAAGGCAGCAAAAATTGTTGGAATCCTATTTATACTTGCGACGGTTTCGTCGATCATATGTGTTCTTTTATACGATCCTATTCTTAAGGATCCCGATTACCTGATTACAGGTTTTGAACATAAAAATCAGGTGATACTGGGAGCGCTTTGTGAGTTAATTCTGGTCTGTTCCGCTGTCGGCACTTCGATTACGCTGTATCCTTTCTTAAAAAAGCACAGTGAAAGCTTAGCTCTTGGGTATGTTTGTTTTAGGCTTCTTGAAGCCGTTATCATTACTGTTGGTATAATCAGCGTCTTGTCTCTATTAACCCTAAGCCAGGAATTTGTAGAAGCAGCAGCTCCGAATGCATCCTCTTTTCAAACTTTAGGTACATTATTATTAGCAGTACATGACTGAACCTTTTTGCTTGGCCCCAATTTCATGTTGGGCATAAATACGATAATGTGCAGTTATTTACTCTATAAATCAAAACTCGTTCCCCGGTTTATCTCAGTCATGGGTCTTGCCGGAGCAACACTCATTCTTATTGCAGCCTTGTTAGAAATGTTCGGTATCATTCTTCAACTTTCGACATGGGGAGCCGTTTTGGCGATTCCGATAGCCTCTTATGAAATGATTCTAGCAGTATGGCTCATAGTTAAAGGTAGCATTAATATTTCTCCTTGAAAAAAGGGACACTTTGTCAATCGCCAAAGTGTCCCTGATTATTCTTATCCACTTACTTAATCCCAGTATCCCCTAAGCTTGCACCACTGGCGAACAACCGCTTGATGTTCTGCTGAACGGCCGGATCTGGAATTAATGGTGGTGCTTGATGTGGCTTCGAACGAGCGTCAATGATGACATTATCACAAACCCAATGCTTGAACTCAAAATAGCTATTCACACCATATATATCATGAGATGGATTGCTGCGTGTAAAAGTGACCCAAAGGAAATTATCTAGGGCATTACTCAAGAAATCACTGTCATCACATAAGATAATCATCGGACAGTTAGTTAGCGGACCCCTAGCTTGTATTTCATCACAAAGCTCATTAATTTTCTGCTCAGCATCCTCATAATCCGTAAACGTAGAACCTTGAATCGCGACAATTCCAGGCATAATCAAGCTGACCTGTTCATATCCTTGCAGCCCTTGTAGATTATCTGGAACCTTGGTACAGAGGTCTCTCTTCTTATCGCCAGCGGCAGCGAATATGACCTTACTGCCCGTGTTCAATCCAGTCCCAGAGTAATCAAGCGTATCAATGGTCGTATTGGTCTGAAAATGAATGTCTCGATGAAGATCGATCCGCTCAAGCAGGTAGGTTAGGAAATCCTCGACATCATGCGTACTCACCGCTTGTTTCTCTTCAGCAGTGATGAACAAGTATTTGGCTAAGCTAAGCTGTCCAGTTCCCAAAATTTTATTGGCTTGTGTAAGGATCTCAGCTGGCTGCTTGACCTCCTGATATGGGGTATATCTTTCACTGCCAATGGCGAAGAGCAAAGGATGTACGCCCGCTGCGTCTAAAGCATGAACTTCTTTAACTCCCCGAATTTCATGTTGGATCGCACCGCCGGTAAGCGCATGAATTAATTCGCCGAAGGCTGTATCCTCTTGAGGTGGTCGACCTACAACGGTAAATGGGTAGATGGCTTTGTCCTTGGCATATACTTTATTAATTTTCATTACTGGAAATGGATGTACCAAGCTGTAATAGCCGAGATGATCGCCGAAGGGGCCTTCCGGTTTAGTATCACCTGGATGAATTTCACCGGTTATGACGAAATCCGCATCATGACTAATGCAGAACCCATCTACATAGCTGTATCTAAAATGACGACCGGAAAGAAGTCCAGCAAAGGTCATTTCACTCATCCCCTCAGGCAGAGGCATGATAGCAGATAAGGTATGGGCTGGAGGGCCGCCAATAAACACACTGACTTTAAGTGGTTGTCCAAGCTTATTTGCCTTGTCCTGATGCACACCAATCCCTCGATGAATTTGGTAATGAATTCCTACTTCTTTATTCACTTCATATTCGTTACCCGTCAGCTGAACCCGGTACATCCCCAGATTGGAATTCATGATACCTGGCTTCTCTGGATCTTCTGAATATACTTGAGGCAGCGTGACAAAAGCGCCTCCATCCCCTTGCCAATGTTGGATTAAAGGGAGATCACTGATCTGAATTTCACTGAAACCGTCTGGACCGCTTCCCATTTTCTTGATCGGCAATGCCGTTCTGGCTGCTAATCCAGTACTGATATATTTAAAAGGATTCTTGAGCGCTTTCATGGGATCATTGCGCAAGCTAATAACATTCTGTGTCGAATCCCATGTATCTCGAAAAATAAACTTGCTACGTTCTCTCGTGCCAAAAAGGTTCGATACAGCACGAAACTTTGAACCCTTCACATTCTCGAATAATAGTGCAGGTCCTCCTGCTTCATAGACTTTCAAATGTATAGCAGCCATTTCAAGATAAGGATCAACCTCTTCATGAATTCGAACCAAATGTCCGTGCTTTTCCAAATCGATAATACATTCTTCTAAATTATGATATCTCAAGGGATTACTCCAATCTCTGGATATTGATATTATTGAACAGTTATCGGCTTTATCGTGGACGAGCTTTAACTGCCCTCCTCTATTATCCTAAAGATTGATGAACAGGTCAAAGTTAAGTCGCCAAATTCTTCACGAATTTCTCGCCCCATTCATATCAATAACTAGCGCCAGCATATGTGCTTTAGCTAACTTTCATCACATTGCAACAGGATATCAATGATTTTTAACATTAATCTTATCCCTTTTCTATGGTAGCGAAATTGATTTAAACTTCCGATTAAGTACGAATCTGTAGCAACATGGTAGAACATGAAGGAACCGGTTGAGCCTGCATTTCCCCATACATTATATTTTTGTGGCATAAGTAAGGGAACAGTTGTAAAGTTCATTAATCCATAACCATAATCAATGCCGATGAAAAACCTTGCCCAATCGTTCTTCATGATCTCGATCGTTTTTTCGGTTAGAATTTCATAATTGACTAATGCTTTCATGAATTTAAGTGAGTCTTCCACTGTAGCAACTATTCCACCCCCAGCATACATAAAGCTGAAGCTTGGGAAATCAATTATATTCTGCTTACCCACAAATAAATGAGCCACAGGATATTCGTTTGCAACAATAGGTTCAGAATAATGGCCAAAGTAGGAGTGATTCATCCCTAGCGGTTCATAAATATATTGCCTCAGCACCTCATGAAATGGCTTTGTCGTTATATGCTCGATAATTAAACCTAACAGATGATAGCCCGTATCGGAATAATGAAATCCTTTGCCTGGAGGAAAATGTGATCTTAAATTCGATTTGGACCATTCAATCGCTTCCTGCGGTGTCCATGTCCTAGAGGTTTCATTCATAATCATATCAATCATGGATTTACCTTGCTTCGGTTTATCTTCCACAAAGTCATTTAACCCTGATGTGTGGTTCAATAAATGCTTGATTCTGATTTCGTTCGTATATTCCTTTCCTTTGTAAATATGTAAGTTGTTCAATCGATTATTATCTAAATAGGAAGAGATGGGATCTTCATAAGATATCATAGCCTTTTCAACCAGAATGCCGATAATCACTGCTGTAAACAACTTACTAACACTGGCGATATAATAAGGTTGCTGTGCATTTGCAGACATCTGACCAGTTAAGCCTTCAGCGATATTTAAATGGATGCCAAGCTTTTCAGAATGAACTAACAAATAGGCATTATGAATTTTCGAGTCTTTTTGCACCTTTTTTCTAAAATAGTCCTCAATCAAGGCTTGTGCTTTATCTTTATTCATCTCCCCATCACTCCAATCGCTTATTTAATCAATCGAGCGCTCCATTCTTTCGCATACGGGTAGCAGCAATCACATCATTGCCCGTACTTTCCATAAGTTCGATCAGCTTCTCTTCGTTAAATCCCTCTGGAAGCAGTCCGTTCACATCCATTATGGAAAGTCCCATTTGAAAAATGCTCATTTTGAACAAAATTCCCATAATCTCCTCGTCTGTGAAACCATCCAGATCTGTACTCTGTTTCATCAGTTCAAGTATGTTACCCATTTGGGGCTGTACATCTAACAAGTACCTATTGTTCATGATCAATTCTCTATAAAGCACACTATACTCCTTGGCAAATTTCAGACTGGCTATGCCTATATTCAGAAATGGATCAGGGCTGTACTGCGTCATTAACATCTGCTGAGAAACTTCATGGATTTTATTTAATACCGCCCGTTTGAGCTCGTCGACATCCGTAAAGTTCACATAAATTGGTGCAATTGAACTCTCCATTTTCTCAGCAACTCTTCTTATCGTTATATGATCAATACCATCCACCTTCGCTATATCAAAGGCCGCAGCAACAATCATATCCCTGGAAAATTTTTTCTTAGGTGCCATAAGGTACTCCTTCATTAGTTTATGAGAATCATTCGATATATATCACTTGATATCTATTATTAATTATATAGCATGATATAATTTTGTAAACTCTAATTTTTCAGTTAATTATTATATATCAATCAAAGCGTATTGTTTTGGCAAGTTTACGAATATAGTGCTTTAATCTATTATAGGAATAATAGAGTTCCGCGCGAACGGAGTTTGGAATAGCTAAGGGAGGATTACAATGAAACCAAAGAAAAACAGGAAAAAGTTCTTGATTACTTCTTGTGTTATTCTGGCTATCATAATTCTAATGTGTTATTGGCAAAACAATAGTATTACTACAACGAGAATCGACTATTCAAATACCAAGATACCTTCTTCCTTTCATGAGTTTGTGATTGCGCAGATTTCTGATTTACATAATAAAGAGTTTGGGGACAAGCAATCTAAATTAGTTCAAGCAGTCATGGATGCTAAGCCTGATATTATCGTGGTAACTGGAGATTTAATAGACAGCAATAAAACAAATATAGATGTTGCAATGGAGTTTATTGAACAAGCAGCTTTAATTGCACCAATCTATTATGTATCGGGGAATCATGAGAAATGGTCGGGTGTATACGATAAGTTAACAAACATATTAATTCAAGCAGGTGTAACGATTCTTGATGATCAAAGTGCTCTCTTAGAAAGAAATGGTGAAACAATCAGTCTAATTGGCTTACAAGATCCCGCCTTTACTCCTTCTGACTATATAGATCAGAGTCATACTTACATTTTTGAAGAAAAGTTAGAGTCCCTATCAAACCCTGTACCCCCTAATTTCAACATATTATTATCGCATAGACCTGAACTTATGGATGTTTACAGCAATAAAAATATAGATCTCGTATTTGCTGGTCATGCACATGGCGGACAATTCCGGATACCGTTCGTAGGAGGATTAATTGCACCAGATCAAGGCTTCTTCCCTCAGTACACAAGCGGCATCTATGTTGAGGGCGAAACTTCGATGATAGTTAGTAGAGGTTTAGGAAACAGCATTATCCCCCTTAGAATTCTAAATCAACCTGAGTTAGTAGTGGTAACACTAAAATCTAAACAATAAATGCCCAATAAAAATAAGCAGGTACATTGGTATCTGCTCTTTTACGTTTTATATTCCATTAACCAAACAAAGTAACATATTCTCACATTTGATAATTCAGCTGAAATAATCAATTACTTTATTGACTAAAGTGTATTCCAGAAAAATAACTAATAAACATAAAAGGATAAAGAATTGTAACCTAGCTGTTCCTATTTTATCTTTCCAGTACTGACCTCTAAAAAGCGAAACTATATTCGGAGTAAAGGTATACCTTACAGATTCATTATATTCATTAGGATCACTAAAGAACATCCTGTAAATGAATTTAAATACCGGAATATTTAGTATAAAAAGAATAATAACGATCATGATATCCCAATTCATATAGGTTCTCCTTTTGTGTTATTTACTACATTATACGAAACAGAGAATTGTGAAGTTGCAATAATCAGATAATTTTAACCTATTATTCTAATACTTGACATATCAAAATAAAATCGAGCAGGTTTGTTTAAATCTTTATCAGCTTACAGACTAAATAAGTCGTATAATAGGTATTATATTTCTATAAGGGAGCGATTTAAATTGAAACAAGAACTTATTGAGAGATTAACAAGATATGCTAAAGTAGATACGCAATCCAATGAAGATAATGAAACCTGTCCTACAACTGAAGGCCAATTGACTTTAGCAAATATGCTTGTAGATGAGTTAAAGAAGATCGGGATGGAGGATGTAACTATAGACGCTAATGGCTATGTTATGGCAACACTTCCTTCCAATACGGAGAAACAAGTGCCAACAATCGGATTTTTAGCTCATGTAGATACAGCAACCGATTTTACGGGGACGAATGTTAAACCACAAGTCATCGATAGCTATCCAGGCGGTGACATCGTGCTAAACGAGGCCTTGCGTGTAGTACTCTCACCGAAGGAGTTTCCTGAATTAAACGAGTATACGGGACATACTTTAATCACAACTGACGGTACCACACTACTTGGTGCAGATGATAAAGCTGGTATTGCGGAGATCATGACTGCAATGGCCTATTTAATTCAGCATCCAGAGCTGAAGCATGGCCGGATTCGTGTTGCATTTACACCTGATGAAGAGATTGGCCGGGGGCCGAATAAGTTCGATGTCGATGCATTTAATGCTACATACGCATATACAATGGATGGTGGACCGCTTGGTGAGCTTGAATATGAGAGCTTTAATGCCGCGGCAGCCAAGATTACAATTAATGGCTCTAATGTTCATCCCGGCTCAGCGAAGAATAAAATGATCAGCTCGATGAAGATAGCAATGAAATTACATGCTCGTCTCCCAGAAGAGGAAGCCCCCGAGTATACAGATGGCTATGATGGGTTCTATCACCTGCTTTCATTCGATGGTGATGTAGAGCAGACCAAGCTGTATTACATTATCCGTGATCACAATCGCGACAAATTTGAAGAGAAAAAAGCCTATATGCAAACCATTGTAGATGAGTTTAAGAAGCAATATGGTGAAGATCGCGTCAGTCTTAACATGTATGACCAATACTATAATATGCGAGATAAGATCGAGCCTGTAATCGAGATTGTCGATATTGCACGTGAAGCATTGGAATCACTAGGCATTGTGCCAATTACTAAACCAATTCGCGGCGGTACAGACGGCTCACAACTATCCTATATGGGATTACCTACACCAAACATATTTACAGGTGGAGAAAACTACCACAGTAAGTTTGAATTTGTCTCTGTCAATAATATGGAGAAAGCAGTACAAGTCATTATCGAGATTGCACAAAGATTTGAGCGTCAGGCTTAAATTAATCCAATAATGACCTAAACAAACAAAGAGGACGATTAGACATTATCCTTGTCTCTCGTCCTCTTTGCTATTTATCTTATAATTATTAGCTTTTATGATCTGTTTGATTCTTCGTTTCCCAGCATTCAGCATTTGTTAAACCAGGAATACTGCTTGCATCAAACTTGGGATCAAGCCCTGCCTTGTGCTGCTTCGTATAGTCTTTAAGCGCAGCAAATGCAATATGACCAAGGAATAAGATAACACCTAAGTTAAGCAGAGCCATTAAGCCCATAAACAAATCAGCTAGATCCCAAACAATTTGCACATGAGCAAGTGATCCGAACACAACCATACCAATAACCAAGATTCGATACCCGATTAGTACCGATTTCTTCCCATTCAAAAATTCAATATTCGTCTCGCCATAATAATAATTACCTACAATTGAACTGAAAGCAAACAAAAAGATCATAATTGCTAGTAATACAGAGGCCCATTCTCCCATGGCGTTCGTTAATGCGAGCTGCGTTAATTGAACTCCTGTTAGATCGGTCTCTCCATAAAGACCAGAGAAAAGAATGATAAAAGCAGTTGCACTACAAATTAGCAGTGTATCTGTAAAAACACCTAATGCTTGAATAAGTCCTTGTTTAACAGGATGGCTTACTTCAGCAGTCGCGGCAGCATTGGGAGCAGAGCCCATACCCGCTTCATTAGAGAATAGTCCGCGCTTAATTCCTTGCATAAGAGCCACGCCTATTCCACCACCAGCCGCTTGTTCCCAGCCAAATGCACTCCGAATAATGAGACCAAACACATGCGGAATTTGTGTGAAATTAGTAATGATAACATATAAAGCTAGAAGTATATAAACGCTCGCCATTACAGGTACGATTATGGAAGAGATTCTAGCAACAGACTTAACGCCTCCAAAAATTACAACACCGACAACTGCCGCTAATACAAATGCAAATATATTAGGGTCAATCCCAAATGCTGACTGAAAAGAAAGCGCAATGGTATTAGCCTGTACCGAATTAAATACAAACCCAAAGCTAATCGTAATCAAGATTGAGAAAACAACACCTAACCAGCGCTTGTTCAGCGCCTTCTCCATATAATAAGCAGGACCACCACGGTAAGTGGTTCCATCTTTCACTTTATAAATTTGGGCGAGCGTGCTCTCAACAAATGCCGAAGCTGCACCAATTAGAGCTAATACCCACATCCAGAATACAGCACCAGGTCCACCTATCGTTATCGCAATAGCGACGCCGGCTATATTCCCTATACCTACCCGCGATGCTGTTCCAATACAGAAAGCTTGAAAAGAAGAAATACTTCCTTTTTTCTTTTCTTTACTTCCTTCACCAAGTAACCGAAGCATGTGACCGAAAAGTCGGAACTGAACAAATCTCGATCGAATAGTAAAGTATATCCCTGCCCCAATAAGAAGTACTATAAGTACATAAGACCACAAAATCGTGTTGCCTGTTGCTATAAATTGTTCAAAAAAAGCCGTCAAATTCATTCCTCTTTCTCGTCTAAGATGTATTGTAATGTTAAGTATTATAACAAATAAAGATCGTTTTTCCAAAAATATGTTATAAATCCATTTAGCAGTATCTGCTTTCTTGAACCAATGTCATCCATTGCATGATAAGCGTTTGCCAAAAAGCTATTTAATTTGGTATTATTTACACCCAAGCGTCAAAGAAGACAACATGAAATTGCAGGTGAGAGCATGAGATTAACTAGTCTATTTAAACAATTAAATGAAAAAGATATAGATGATAAAACTACAAAATCGTTATCACACAAAATCAATAAGATTTTGCAAGATGCTTCTGAAGATCAATTTAATAAAGAAATTCAACCAAATACGAAACCAAAGCCATGGAATATAATCGGGTAGGAGGCTACTCATTAATTGAGTAACCGACCTCCCACACCAACGTACGTACCGTTCGGTATACGGCGGTTCCTTAGTCTACGCATTGACTTGTCGATAATAATCAGAAAAGAATATGAATCCGAGTCCTTTGATGGTGTTATTTCCGAGGGATTTTGAGAGGATAGGGCTATTGGAGGTTCTCCAGTAGCTCTTTCTTGTGATTGCGTATTCCCATGCTTTCTGTTCTTTGATTCATAAAAGGATTGTGTCTTGACAATGAAGGCATTGCAAAAAGCCACGGGCAGCATCACATCAAAATAAATGAAATGTAAAAAATATTACATTGACTTCCCAATCACATGATTTAAAATAAGGTACAAACTTTTAGGACGAGAATGAGTAAGTCATGCTGTTTTGCATTTCGTTTTTTATATTACTTCATTGTTCTGAACTATACATCTAAGGGGCTAACATGCGATCAATTTCTAGAACTCAAACTTTCTTTATTGGACTTATGCTATTTTCGTTATTTTTTGGGGCAGGCAACTTAATTTTTCCTCCGATATTGGGTCAACAGTCTGGAGATCAATTTGCAATTGCTATGTTCGGATTTATTTTGACAGGTGTAGGACTTCCATTGCTTACAATCATTACAATCGGGCTTACTGGTAAGGATATGCAGCAATTAGCTGAACACGTTCATCCGAAATTTGGGATTCCATTTGCTATAACCGTATATATTTTAATTGGACCATTGATGGCCATTCCACGTGTTGCAAACGTAGCGTTCGAAATGGGAGCAGCACCCTTTGTCCCCGAATCACTTCAATCCAGCAATTGGGTATTGTTCGTGTATTCGCTGCTTTTTTTCATTGTCGTTTTCATCTTAAGCCTGAATCCGTCGAAGCTTGTCGTATGGATCGGGAACATTTTAACGCCATTGCTGTTATTGTCCATTACGGGACTGTTCATAGCTGCAGCGTTGAATCCGTTAGGTGATGCACATCCAGCAGTACAACAGTACGCAACATCACCCGGATTTAAAGGATTTATGGAAGGCTACTTGACGATGGATACAATTGCAGCACTCGCATTTGGCCTTATCGTTATCAAAGCGATTCGAGATCAAGGCGTTCAGGATAAGCGCATCATAGCGAAGACCGCAGTTCAAGCAGCAATCATTGCAGGTATCGGATTAACGTTAGTATATGGGGCACTCGGCTTTATCGGTGTAACAAGCGTCGATTCATTCGGCTATGTAGACAACGGCGGACAACTGCTTACACTTGCTGCTCAGCAGCTATTCGGACCATTTGGATTAATTCTGCTTGCAGTCATTGTAATACTGGCTTGTCTGACGACAAGCATTGGACTTGTCTCAGCATGCAGTCAATACTTTACTAGCTTATTCCCACGGCTCAGCTACAATTGGATTGCATTCATCACCTGTCTAATCAGTCTCCTTGTAGCTAACTTAGGATTAAATCGTATTATTTCAATTTCGGTCCCGATTTTGCTCGTTATTTATCCCGTAGCGATCGTACTGATTGCGCTTTCGCTGTGCAGTAAGCTGTTTAACGGTCGTTCTTCTGTATTTATAGGAGCGCTTCTAGGAACAGCGCTGATTAGTGTGTTCGACGGCTTGAAAGCGGCTGGTGTTTCTGTGGATGCTGTTACAGTCTGGATGAAGCATATTCCGCTGTATGAAGTGGGGATGGGCTGGCTCGTTCCGGCGATTGTAGGCGGATGCCTTGGATTCTTGATCGGAAGGATTGCACAAAAAAACGAGATAAAATCGTTCAAGTAACGAAGACATTGACATCAAATGCGACGATATTTAAATCGGGTAGGAGGCTACTCATTAATTGAGTAACCGACCACCCACACCACCGTACGTACCGTTCGGTATACGGCGGTTCCTCAGTTTACGTATTGACTTGTCGATAATAATCAGAAAAGAATATGAATCCGAGTCCTTTGATGGTGTTATTTCCGAGGGATTTTGAGAGGATAGGGCTATTGGAGGTTCTCCAGTAGCTCTTTCTTATGTTTGCGTATTCCCATGCTATCTGCTTGTGAACTCCGAGTAATTACAGCATCTTAAGCCTTGTTCTCACTCGTTTCCATTGTTTCCAGTAGATCATGCGGATCCGCCTTCTCATCCATTCATCCGTAGTTTGGAGCAGTTTCTTCATGTCAGCTATTTTGAAATAGTTTATCCATCCCATGATGTAGCGTCTAAGCTTTGCCGGCTCTGTCTGCGTTCCCCATTCCATTGCTTCTCGACGTAAGCCCCTTTATCTTGGCTTTCATCTTTGCGATGGATTTTGGGTGAATTCTGACCCTCGTTTCTCCATTACGTTCGTAAAATGAGAAGCCAAGAAACTTGACTCTCGTCGCCTTATCCACTAACGTTTTCTCCTGATTCACTTTGAGAAACAGCTTCTTCTCGATGAAGGGGAGTATGTTTTCCAGTGTCCGTTCGGCACCTTCTGCTTTTGCAGAAGATGAGAAGGTCATCCGCGTAACGCATAAACTTATGACCTCTGCGTTCTAGTTCCTTGTCCAACTCGTTTAGCATGATGTTGCTAAGTATTGGACTCAGGTTTCCTCCCTGCGGTACGCCGACTTCTGTTTCCTCAAAAAGGTGATAGTTAATCGCCATGCGTGGCGCACACAAAATAAGACTCCCCTAACTACTGGGAGTCTTATTCGTCATAAGCCATGCATCGCCTTTATAGGTAGGCACTCTGCCTTTACTTCGATCAACGTATAGCTTATCCTTGCATGCATTACACTTGCCAAACTCTGTTTCTTTCTTGATGTTAACCACATAAGAAGCAGAACATTTGCATTCAATTTTAAACAAATCTAGCACATTATTGTATGCCTCTGCTAATACTTCTTGTTGATCATCAAGAGGTAAACTAACGTATTTACTAGCTTCAATCAGTCCATGAACATGCATCGTAGCGATATGGTCAGGATTAATTGCATATGTTTCATCCCCAACATGAAAAACCATTTTCGCGCCTTGTTCAAAATTCCTGAAAATTTCCTTTGCCTGACTTATAGTCGCTGGAAATGATCCCTTATATCCTGAACTCAGTACATAAGAAATCATCTGAAGTTTTTCTTTCATATACAGTTCTGTGCTATACATACAACTAGATTCACCTCAACTGAAATTATAACATGTGAAATTCAAACTAACTATATCAAACCGATGGTTAATTTAACCTATATAAGTTTATATTATCATGTTTTGTTAAAAAATCTCAGAATCTATTCTACTTTTTGTGTTACTGCTCTCTTCAGTTCATTCACTTGCTCGTCACTTACAGTTATATTGCTATTTCCATAACGTGCTTCGTTATAGTAATGCTCAAGAGAAAGCTCATGCTCTATATTCCGCTTCTCTCGTTTATTCCAAATCCGGATATCATCCAGCGTTTCTCTAGGTGTTAGCTCTTTCCGATACATATACCCCTTATTTATTGCTTCCTGCAGCTTATTCCGGTACAACCAACGAACCCGTTCTTGCCAATTGGATAAATCAGACCATTTGATTCCACGACGAAACCATTTATTAAGGCTTTTTCTTAAACCTTGATTAAATGATGATCGCATATCCTCCCACTTCAATAGCTGCCTTTTCTGGTCTGTATAGCCTGAGCTTAGCTGCAATTTATTTTCTTGTGAAATTAGCTTTCGAATAATTCCCATAAACCTTATGATTGCTTGTCGAAGAATTGGAACAATTTTATAAAGTAACCATCCAATAATAACGAGTGCAACGATAGTTCCGATTACATAGAAAAGAACTGATAGAATCGTACTCCATATCGATTCTTGAATCTCTGATTGCATTGAAAATTCCATTGGTGGCGGAGGCATACTCGCTTCGGGATTCTTGGCTGTTTCTAATAGAGAAAAAATTTCCTGAGCAAGCCATCCAAGCCCTTGCAATGCTGTCATGACCAAATTTTTGAGCACATTTACAAATGAAATGAAGAAAATAATACCGATAAGGAACAGAACCCAAAGTCGATTTTTCTTTGCTATTACTGCAGAAGTCTTAAACCCTTTTGGCGATACAGCTGTTAAGTACTGTTGATTAACGCTTAACAAGCTAACAATTATACTGGCTAGTCCTGTCCATAGTAAAAGTGTTAAATAAGGACTCAAGATTACTGCACCTATTACTGCACCTACTGAAACTACAAAGTAACTTATTAACCCAATAATGAATGCATTAGAAGGAAACATGAGATGCCAATTTTGACTAGACATGTTAGCACCTCGATACATCAAGTAATAGATCATTATCCACGATAGAACTAACATCAAGTTAAATATTCCAGCAAACATTAGCCAAACGAGCAACCCGCTCATCATTAAGATAAACAAGTGCAACCATACTACTCTACGAACTTTAATTAGGGAAATCAAGCTACCCACATAATAGCTTAACCAAAATAATCCAATCCAAAGTGGTAGTGAAACAGGTGATAATTTAAGAAAAGTAACAAGTATGACAGGAAAGAATAGTAATAATTCAATTCCTGCGAATAAGAATACTTCTCTTGTTCGATGCCACATGGGGGACAGGCTACGAGGCTGAGACTGCATTTGCATGCTGCACCTCCTCGGTCTGTTCTTTATTGAGCCACATAATTTCGATTGTATGACCTAAACCACGTACACGCTGAATTTCCCGCTCCATCGCTTCAGTCATATAGCTCGTAATAATGAGATAATCTATACTTGTTTCAGAAGAATCTACAACCTCAGCTAATAAATCTTCAATTGGAATGCTGCGCTTTAATTCAAGCTTAGCCATTGCCTCTAAGAGGATGCCATAATGCGCACTACCATTTTGGCTTGGTATTCGAACTGGCTGTCGCAGTGGTCCATCTACAAGTCTTCCATTCGAGTAAAAACCAGTCGGAATTCCCTGCTTTAACACATATTCTGCAATTGATGCAGCATATACGATTCCCTCTTCAATAAGGTCAGGATTGGTAACCACATTCCACATACTAGGACTATCCTCAATATTAAGAATAATCATCAGCTTATGATCTGCAGTAAATGCCCGCTGATTAACTTGAAGCTTACCACTACGCGCTGTTGCTTTCCAGTGAATGCTATTCATGGGATCACCAGCTTGGTATTCCCTTACACCCTGTATTAAGAATGGGTCCTCTACAATCCACCTTCTTACAATTAAATCACCAAGCCATTTACTTGAAGGTAGCGGGATTTCTTCAATAGGAATAGGCCTCGGAAATACGATGATAGAACAATTTATATATAACTGCTTTTGTACTTGAACAAGTCCTAATAAATCTCCGCTGATCATTGTTGTTGAATTAATACAATAATATCCGCGCTTCTTACAATGCACCGTATGTCGCCTTGTAACTTCTGTATAAGGCATTAAGCTAAATAAGCTTGCATGATTTTGAAGAATAACTCCGCTATCTATACCGATATCCTCTTGTCCTGCAAACCCTAAATTAGCTGACATGATCGCTTCTAATCGTAACCAAGGAAGTGGTAACAGCTTCCGATTGGAGATCAGTTCAATTAATTCAACCTCATCTCCAGAGAAACACTCAGCTCGATCAAATTTCCTTTCATAGGCTACCCCTTTAAGTGATAGACGTTTAAACAAAATGAATTGTCCATAGACAACTACTATTGCCACAAGTAATACCCAGTGTATACCCATAGTCAATTACCTTTGCAATAGTGCTTCTTCAGACGGCACCGGAATCTCATTTAGAATCTGACGGATAATGGATTCAGTTTGGTTTTTAACCAAACGGTTCATATGAGATAATATAATTCGGTGTGCCAGCACCGGCTCTGCCATTATTTTAATATCATCAGGTGTAACATACTCTCTACCTTTAACAACTGCATAAGCTTGTGCTGCTTTGAGTAGTGCTTGTGTACCCCGAGGACTAACTCCAATATTGATTTCTGAGTGCTGTCTTGTTTTCTCCGCAATAGCTACAATATAGGCATACAGATCCTCATGAACGAACACAGAAGAATAATGCTCCTGAGCTGCAACTAATTCCTCACTTTCCGTAACAGAGCTGATGGACTCAAGTACATTACGCTCCTTAAATCGACGTAATATTTCTATGCCTTCCTCCTTGCTAGGATATCCCATCTTAATCTTAAGCAGAAAGCGATCTAGCTGCGCCTCAGGCAACGGAAATGTACCTTGATTCTCAATTGGATTCTGTGTGGCTATGACAAGAAAGGGACGTGCTAGTAACATGGTTTCGCCATCAATACTCACCTGACGTTCTTCCATACACTCTAATAAACTTGATTGTGTACGCGGCGTTGCTCGGTTAATTTCATCTGCAAGCACAATATTAGCAAATAAAGGACCTGGACGAAATTCAAAATCACTCGTTTTTTGGTTAAAATAGTGAAGGCCACTTAGATCAGAGGGTAGCAAATCAGGCGTAAATTGAATTCGTTTAAAAGAACCACTTAATGATTTAGCAATTGCTTTGGCAAGCATCGTCTTACCAGTTCCAGGGACATCCTCAAGTAGCACATGACCTGATGAAATAAGAGCAACCATCATTTGCTCAATCACTTGCTCTTTGCCTACAATGACTTTCGCTACATTACGCTTTAATCGTTCCGACATATCTTGAATTTGTTTAACATTCATTTAGCTACTCTCCCCTATGTTTGGTCTTATTGATTGAGATACGGGTTCACCGTTTATAGTTCACTAACGAAAATAAATAGAAAAACGCCATAACATCCCAAAGCTGCAGAGATGTTATGACGCTCCATGTTGTTCCTATTCATGCTTTCCGAGTATTTGAGTTAATTCTTTAAGAAACATACTGATATCCTTAAATTGACGATAAACAGAAGCAAATCTAATATAGGCTACTTCATCGACCGGATACAGCTGCTCCATCACAATCTCTCCGATATCACGTGAATTAACTTCTGCTTGTGCAGTATTCCGTAATTGCATTTCCACTTCAGAGACGATTTTCTCAAGACGTTCCATCGATACAGGTCGCTTCTCACAAGCCCGAATTAATCCGCGAAGCATCTTCTCACGTGAGAATTCTTCCCTAGATCCATCCTTCTTAATGACGATAAGCGGTGTTTCCTCAACAGTTTCGAATGTGGTGAAACGCTTTAAGCATTCATCACACTCTCTTCGGCGGCGAATCGATTTATAATCATTAGCTGCCCTAGAATCAAGCACTTTTGTCCCAAAATGATCACAATAAGGGCATTTCATTCACACATCACTCCTTTATTTATATCTTACATTCGATTGCCATTTGTTGCTTGTTATGAACTTTGAACAAACGCGCATAATAGATTTACCAACAGCAAGGAGGTGAATTAACACATGGCATCTAGAAACAACCAACTTGTAGTGCCTCAAGCAAACGCTGCATTGGACCAAATGAAATACGAGATCGCTTCGGAACTTGGTATCTCTCTTTCACAAGATGGATACTACGGCAACCTTGCAACTCGTGACGCCGGTTCTATCGGTGGTAACATTACTAAACGACTGGTGCAAATTGCTGAACAGCAATTAGCTGGTCAATCCGGTCAATCTCGATAGTATAACTTAAGAAAGAGGCTGCGGACAAACGAACTTGTCCACTGCTTCTTTCTTTTAATTTTCACCTTAAGAGTTAAAATTAGGTCCATATACTTTATGATACTTTTGATAATAATACAAAACTCTTTTGACAAAATGCTTCGTCTGTCCATAAGGAATGTCTGTTATATTACTTTCTGATCCATCCCAGACATTCGTTTCTCGCCACTTGTTTACCGTACCTTGTCCTGCATTATAAGCCGCGATCGCATAATTAAGATGTCCATCATAATAATTCAATAACCAATTTAAATACCAAGCACCCATATTAATATTAACAGTAATATCCTGTAAATCGTCATCTAATGATGAACCAATGTTACCCATTTCCTTAATCCATCTAGCTGTTTCAGGCATAAGCTGCATAAGGCCAAGTGCTCCCTTATTCGATGTTCCTTCTGCCTTATAATTATTCTCTACTCGTATAATAGCCGCAATAAGAAGGGGATCAACATTATATTTCGACGCGCTTTGCGAAATCTCCTCCTTATAATCCACATGGTATATCATCTCTTCAATTTGACTAGAGAACATATACAACAATAACAAGACGATAATGAGAAGAAATGCATACGTTCGTTTTTTGTGAAAAAGATTCATTCCAAATACTTTCCTTTCCAGAAAGCTTCGACCTGCGCCTCTGTAGCTTTTAAGGTGCCGCTATTATCAATTAGAACATCTGACAGCTTCTTCTTATCTTCGATAGGCATTTGTGCTTGTAGTCGTGCCTCAGCATCTGCATGACTGTATCCATCACGCTCCATCAGACGCTGTAATTGAACTTCTTCCGGTACATAAACGACCATGACTTCCTTAAACATATTATCAAGACCTGATTCATACAGGAGGGGTATGTCAACTACGATGAGCTTGTCCGGTTCAGAAAGCTCGTATCGTTCCATACGGCTTTTCATTTCACTGCGAATAGAGGGATGCATAATGGCATTCAGCACTTTACGTTTCGATTCATCAGCGAATACAATACTCCCAAGCTCTTTCCGATTTATGGTTCCGTCTGAATTTAGAATATGAGACCCAAATTGTTTGGTAAGTTCTTCTAATGTATAGGTACCTGGTTCAACAACTTCTCTGGCAATCACATCTGCATCAATTAGAATCGCACCACGCTGCATCAGCATGCTCGCGACTGTGCTTTTGCCACAAGCGATACCTCCAGTGAGTCCTAGGATCATTGTGCTCTTTCCCCTTCTTATAATAATTTCATAATACCCATGATGATTAATACACATCCTGGTAGTAATGAAAGCTTCTTAATCCAGCTTACATCTGCAAATCGCAAGCCGAATTGAAGTCCAAGTGCAATGAATAACCCACTTGAGCATACAATGAAAGCTGCGGTTAGCAGGGGTGCGAGACCAATGAGCGCAGCACCGATTCCTGCGCCAAATGCGTCAAGAGATAATGCTACCCCTAAAAGAATCGCCTCTGAAATCGAAATACTACCTGATTTATCTATATCTGCGGCTACAGGTGTGCGCAAAATTTGAATAACTAATCCGAATCTCCGTAATTCAATATTAAAAATTTCTCTTACTGTTTGGGGCTCATGATAATCAAGTAACAAGGGCTCTTCTTTATCAGTTTCTACACTTTCACTTTTATCATTACTTTTCTGAATGAATAATTGAACAAGCGCCCATATTCCAATACAGATTAGAATGATTGCACCAATTCTGCTGGCATAATCAGACGTAATGAAAGAAGAGAGCATTGCTCCAATACCCATAGATGCAAAAATAACCACACCAGAAAAGAATGAAATAATGATAATCGCAAGTAGACCAATTTTAATTTTACGCAAACCATACATCATGCCTACACCAAAACCATCAAGAGACAAAGCAAAAGCAAGCACAAGCAATGAAATAATTGACACGATACACCACCTCCATGCACTCCTATCATATGGAGAGGTTATTGTCCAATGTGCCTATTTCTTTTGTTGTCGTTTAAAGGGTTGGCAATTAGGGCAAGTGTGTGTGCCACGGCCTCCAATGACCGATCTCTCAACCATATGTCCACATTGCACACATGGCTGCTGTGCCTTACCGTATACTTTGAACTGATGCTGAAACATTCCGATTTCACCTTGACCATTTACGAAAGACTTAATCGATGAACCACCAACAGCTACAGCCTCATGTAAGGTTGCGAGAATGGAATCGTATAATCGTTTAAGTTCATTCTTGCTCAAGGAGTTCGCAGTTCGCTCCGGGTGAATCCCTGCGAGAAATAAAGACTCATCCACATAAATATTCCCAATGCCTACGATATAGGCTTGATTTAACAATAGTGGCTTAATCATTGTTGAACGCGGAGCTACTACCTGCTTGAAAGCCTCATAGGTAAAGCTCTCATCAAGGGGTTCAAGACCAAGCTTATTCAGTGGCGGCTTAAGCAATTCCTCACCTTTAGGAAATAGATCCATTGTTCCGAACTGACGTACATCCTTATAGCGCATTTCAGTTTGATCTGTAAATAAGAATAAAACATGCGTATGTTTCTCTACCGGATCTGTGTTCTGATACAAACCATAGCGACCTTCCATTCTCAAATGGGAGACAAGCACGTAATCATCGAGGATGAAAGTTAGAAACTTACCTCGGCGACCAATATCACGTATCGTCTGACCTTCTAACAGGGCAGCAAATAACTGTGGGTCATCTGGCAAGCGAATAATGCGGTTTAATTTGACATCAACAGATTGAATGGTTTTACCAATGACGAGTCCAGCAAGTGTCCGCCGTACTGTCTCTACCTCTGGTAATTCAGGCATATCTAATCATCCTTATCCTGTAGCGTTTACTTAGCATCATACCAATCTAATCCAGCTGATACATCAGCTTTCAGTGGTACGTCTAGCTGAATGGCTTGCTCCATCACTTCTGGAACAATCTGCTTCATTCGTTCAAGCTCATCAGCAGGAACTTCAAATACAAGTTCATCATGTACTTGCAGTAGCATACGGGAACGTAAATTGTCCGTATGGAGTCGTTCTGCCATATTGACCATAGCCAGCTTAATAATATCTGCAGCTGTTCCTTGAATTGGTGTATTCATTGCTGTTCGTTCTGCAAAAGAACGTATATTAAAATTCGATGCCGTAATATCAGGCAAATATCTTCTGCGTCCAAGCAGTGTAGAGACATAACCATCCTGACGTGCTTCCTGTACAATCGTATCCATAAATTTCCTAACACCTTGGAATACAGTAAAATACTGTTCAATAAATGTAGCTGCCTCTTTACGTGTAATGTTCAAATTCTGAGATAGCCCATAATCTGATATCCCATACACGATACCAAAATTAACTGCTTTGGCTTGGCGTCGCATATTCGAATCAACCTGATCTTTAGAGACACCAAATACATCCATAGCTGTCTTTGTATGAACATCGAGATCATTCATGAATGCCTCGATTAAATTCTTATCTTTAGAGATGTGTGCGAGCACACGTAGTTCAATCTGGGAGTAATCCGCTGCAAGAATATGCCATCCAGGCTCAGATGGGACGAATGCTTTACGAATTTGTCTTCCCTCTTCCAACCGGATCGGTATGTTCTGCAGGTTCGGATACTGAGATGACAAGCGGCCTGTAGCAGCAATCGTCTGTTTGTAATATGTATGTACTTTGCCTGTCTCCGGGCGAATCTCCTTAAGCAATCCTTCTACATAAGTTGAGTTCAATTTAGCGAGCTGACGGTAACGGAGAATGAGATCCACAACCGGGTTATACGCTGCTAGCCTCTCCAGTACCTCTGCATCTGTCGAATAGCCAGTTTTGGTTTTCTTAACTGGTGGTAAACCAAGCTTCTCAAATAAAATTTCACCAAGCTGCTTAGGCGAGTTAATATTGAACTCGGTTCCAGCAAGCTCATAAATACGTCTCATCGCCTCATCAAGGCGAGTCGACAAGCTCTCGCCCAGCTGCTCTAGGGTGCTTGCATTAGCAGCGATACCACGCTGCTCCATATCTGCTAGCACGCCCGAGAGCGGCAGCTCAAGTTCATAGAACAGCCGCTCCATGCCGCTGTTCTTGAGCGCTTCGGCTAGCGGCTCTGCAAGCCGCGCCGTTACTTCCGCCTTGCGGCATAGATGTGCCGCAAGCTTCTCTTCCTCTGGCAAGCGGAACTTCATTCCCTTGCCATAGATGTCTTCGTCGGCGGCTAGCGGAACGCCGACGTTGTGCCTTGCCGCTAAGCCGCTTAGGGTTAGACCCGACTCTGTCGGGTCAAGCAAATAAGCGGCTAAGAGAATGTCGAACGTCACGCCACGCAGTGTGACGTTCGACCAGCGCAGCGCGATGTCCATCCGGTGAAGGTCATATACGACCTTCTGCACCTGCGCATCGCCCATCCACGAACACACAACCTCCGCGCGTGTATTCTCACCACTAAGTACTGTGAATGGTACATAATACCCCATCTCTGGGGTGTGAAATGCCGCTCCGATCACTTCAGCATGATGTGGATTATCACCAATCACTTCAACGTACATTCCTGTTACATCAGTTAGTACTTCAACTAATTCCCTAAGCTCATCGTCATTATGAAGTACCTTGACAGGAACCGTTGGCACATCGGAAGCAGTTGTCCCCGTAAGTAGTTCATCTCCGGATTCAATTCCTTCAGTTGTTCCAAAGTCGGTTTTATCTAAGAGTGATTTGAACTCTAACTTACGAAACATCTCTTTGAGCCTCTGACTCTTCCAGCCCTGGAATGCAAATTCACTCCAGTCTGTCCCCATAGGGACTTCCCGGAAAATAGTCGCAAGCTCTTTACTAAGCTTCGCACTATCCGCATTTCCCACTACTTTCTCACCGAGCTTACCCTTGATCTGATCAGCATGTGCTAGCACTTCTTCAACGGACCCATATTCATGTAGAAGTTTAAGAGCCGTCTTCTCTCCGACACCAGGTATCCCAGGTATGTTATCAGATGTATCACCCATTAAACCTTTGAGATCAATAATCTGTAAAGGTTTTAGTCCATATCGTTCATTAACTTCATGAGGATCATAACGATCCACCTCTGACACACCTTTACGAGTAAGCGCAATGGTCACATTGTCTGAAGCTAGCTGCAGCATATCTTTATCACCAGATACAACTACAACTTGACGACCTATTTGATCTGCTTCTTTCGTCAATGTTCCAATAATATCGTCAGCTTCGTAACCGTCAAGCTCGAATTGACGAATGCCAAAAGCATCAATCAATTCGCGAAGAACAGGAAATTGTTCAGAAAGCTCTGGTGGTGTCTTCGATCTACCACCTTTATATTCTGCAAAATTCGCATGACGAAACGTAATTTTGCCAGCATCAAACGCAACTAGAAAATGCGTTGGTTTTTCTTCCTCAATTAACTTCATCAGCATCGTCGTAAATCCATAAATGGCATTGGTATGTAACCCTGCTGAATTACTAAGCAGCGGCAAAGCATAGAATGCTCTATAGGCAATACTATTGCCATCAATTATCAACAATTTATCCATCCAAACACCCCGTCTTTCCTCTACCTTCATCATATCACAGGTGAGGACAAGTACAAAAATTATTCCATTAAATATCCATCCCAAAACTAATTAATTCTTTAAGACTGAAAACAAAGCACACCTTCATAAACATATAATAAGAATAAAATAATCATTATACTCATCATGTCCACTCTGGACATATAACAATTTTGTAGGAGGTTCTTCCTATGAGCCCCTTTTTTATACCTAACCAAAAAAAGGTCATATTTTTTGATATGAATAACACATTAGTTGATCGACGTAAATGTTTTGATTCTGCATTCATAGCTGTCATGCAAGATTTTACTGGTAGATGGAGCAGTGATGACCTCTCCATGAACTCACAGCAGGTCCTCCAAAACTATAAACTAGAATGGAGCCGTCATCGTAAAACAACAGGCAAAGATTTTGAGTCAGGTGACGAGCTTCGTTACAATTGTCTATCAAAAGCACTTGAACCTTATCATTTTAAAGTGACACCAGGATTTTCAAAAATCTTTTTTACTGAAATAGACGATGCTGAGGAGAGCTATATCAGTTTATTTCCCGGGGTAGAGGAGACCCTAAGAGCGTTATCTACTAAATATACACTTGCCATTATTTCAAATGGCAGTCGTAAACGACTTGAACAAAACTTGCATAAGCTACAATTAACGAGATGGATTCGAGAAGATCGTATCTTCTCTTCACAGCAGGACGGACCTCGCAAACCACACCCAGGTTTATTTGAAACAGCTATGACAGCGACGGATTGTACGCCAGCACAAGGCTTAATGGTTGGGAATTCGTGGAAGAATGATATAATCGGAGCCACACGTTGTGGTCTTGATGCCGTATGGATCCACCCCAATCATATGAAAAAGATGTCCCAGCGAAAGCTTGGACGACAGAAGGTAGTCATTATTCGCTCCTTCCGCCATCTAATAAATGCTCTACTTTAATAGAAGGTTAACGGGTCAGAAAATAGAATGGGGCTGTTCCCCCCAGTAGTTTGATCTACTAAAAGAACAGCCCCGTTTATATTTATTTACTATAGGCTTGTCTTACTTAAAAGTAGCGAGCAGCAGATACGTAACGATTCTTCCAGTATCCTTTGTTCAAATCACTCGTTGTTACTCCATACACACTTCCAGTTGTGTTGTGAATGAATTTGCCATTACCCATGTAAATCCCAACATGTCCAATTTTACCAGGTGTTTTAACGCTCAAAAAGACCAAATCACCTTTTTTCAAATTGCTTTTTGATACCTTTTTACCTTGATTATATTGGGCATTAGCACCCCATTTTACATCAACACCGACTTGTTTAAGTGCATATTTAGTAAAAGAAGAGCAGTCAAAAATAAGGTTCTTAGGATCGTTTACACCGTATTTATATTTAACTTTACCTTGTAGTGACTGAGCAAATTTAATTAACTTGTCCGCTTTCTGCGCAGAAGTCATTGAACTTGTGCTTGCAGCAACTTGTGGTGTATTACTAGTTGTTGTTGCAGCGAATGCCGCTGTTGTTGGCATAAGTAAAGCTACACTAAGCACGGTACCCAAAACTACTTTACCAAACGTTTTAAATTGTTTTTTCATAGTTGTTTGCCTCCCTGAAAACGTTTTGATGATATGCCATAACTATAGCACATCAAAAAGCGTCCCTATTTTTCCAGAAAGGCTTGAAAGTCACGATATGACTAGGTTTGTCCAACTTTATGAGAAAACCATTATAATCTTATTAAATTACATAAAGAAACGTATCCATCACTGAGACGGATACGTTTTTCAATAAAAGAACATAACGATCAATCAAATCAAGGCGATTGCTAATAAATCGAATAGAGCTAATGTCGTAATAACTCCTCCTCCCCAGAATCCAGAGATTCTGCATTGATTCCGATTACAAGGGGAATTGTGCCTTATAAACAAATTTTGTCTATCAACTCCTACAACACGACCTTCAAATACACGCCCATCATGCATACAAACACGTACATTACGATTCATGAAATTATTACAGACATGAAACTTCTCTACCATCGACATTTCTATAAAACCTCCCCAATCTTTGAATTACTATACTATATGTCACTAGTTAACTAATAGCTTGGGTATACATCTGCACGTATAAAAATAACCATACGTCTAGCAAATGCTAGACGTATGGTTATTTTTGCTACTCTTTATTACTTGATAATTCTAATAGTCTATAATTTTATACATTTAAATCTTTCCGTTTACCAGTTGCCATATAAATAACACCCTCACCGATATTCGTCGTATGGTCTGCTACTCGCTCTAAGAAATAGGCAGCCTGGATGAGGTGAACTAGTTGTCTATTACGTGTATAATCATTCGTCATTAAAGATAAAGTATCATGCATTACATTAGCATATAGGCGATCAACCTGATCATCCTTCTCAGCAAGAGCAGATGCCCTGTGAATATTGCGTTCCGTATATGATATTAGACTTTCACGTAGCATTTCTAGCGCTATTTCAGCCATTTTCGGGATATCAATTAATGGTTTTACAAGCTGCTCACCCTTTAATCGCACTGTTATTTTGGCAATGTCAACTGCGTGGTCTGCTATCCGCTCTAAGTCTACTGCAATTTTCATCGCTGTACCAATAACGCGTAAATCTCCACCCATTGGCTGCTGTAATGCGATTAGACTCAAACATTCTTCTTCGATCTTAAGCATAGCATCATCAATTTCATCATCCTTCTCGATGATCGTTTGCGCTAGATCAGCATCTACCCTCGACAATGCTTCAACCGCCTGATGAATCGCTTTCTCGACATTTTTGCCCATCAACGTTAAATCATTCTGCATTTCACTAAGTGCTAGATGAAAGCTTGATCTTGTATCCATAAGAGCCTCCCGCTTATATTCATATTTTCACTTTGGACTATCCAAATCTACCTGTAATATAATCTTCTGTGCGCTGATCTGCTGGGTTAGTAAATATTTTATTCGTTTGATCTGTCTCAACCAATATACCATTTAAGAAAAATCCTGTCCGATCTGAAATTCTCGCTGCTTGCTGCATATTATGCGTTACAACTACAATCGTATATTTTTCTTTCAGTGTTTGAGTTAATTCTTCAACCTTAAGAGTTGAAATCGGATCAAGTGCTGAAGTAGGTTCATCCATCAGCAAAACATCAGGTTCAACTGCCAATAATCGTGCGATACACAGTCGTTGTTGCTGTCCACCTGATAAGCCTAGTGCTGATTTATTCAAACGGTCCTTAACTTCTCCCCAAAGTGCAGCTTGAGTTAAGGAGCGTTCCACGATTTCATCTAATATCGCCTTTTTCTTAATCCCATGAATTCTTGGACCATAGGCTACATTATCGTAAATACTCATTGGAAATGGATTCGGGCGCTGAAAAACCATGCCAACACGTTTACGTAATGCAACAATATCTGTGTCAGACGCATAAATATCCTTGCCATCTACATAGATACTACCTTTAATGGTTACTGAATCAATCAGATCATTCATACGGTTAAGCGTTCTTAAGAACGTTGATTTTCCGCAGCCTGATGGACCAATAAGAGCCGTAATTGTATTTGCTTCAATATTTAAATTAATTTTATTTAGAGCTTGATGTGTACCGTAAAATAAATCCAAGTCTTCTACAATCATTTTTTTGGAATCAGCTTGTGTTTGTGTGATCAAGTTATTTCCCCCCGCTTAGCTTCTTCTGTAATATCTTACTCGGTATTGTGATTAGCAAATTAAAAATAAATACGATAATCAACAACAATGCTGCACTTGCACTGGCAATTTGTCTAGCATCTGGAACAATGGCTTCAGATTGCACGTACCACAAATGCGTTGCAAGTGTTTCCCCCATCATCATTGGATTGAAGTCTGGGACAAACCGAGAGACAGATAAACCTGCGGTGAAGATTAGAATTGCTGTTTCACCAATCGCACGACCAGCTACAAGTGTAACTCCTGTCAGAAGGTTCGGCAGCGCAGACGGCAGAAGCGCCTTTACAATCGCTTGCCATTTCGTTGATCCAAGGGCTAAGCTTGCTTCCCAATACGCTGATGGAACTGTTCGAAAGCTCTCCTCCGTTACTCTGACTAACACAGGTAAATTGAGCAATGCAAGTGTTAAAGAACCACTGATGATGGATACCCTTAAATCAAACCAGTTAACGAATAGCAGGAACCCAAACAAACCGAACACAATCGAAGGAACAGAAGATAGTGCTTCAACTGAAATTCGAATTAATGATGTGAAGTTATTGTTCTTGGCATAAACAGCCAAATATATACCTGCACCAATACCAATCGGCATAGAGAATAAGAGAGATAAGAACAAAATATAGAATGTATTAAATAACTGTGGTCCAACACCACCACCTGCAACAATGTCCTGAGGCTTTCCAGTAATAAAATCCCATGATAAATGAGGTAATCCATCACCAAGAATTCGGTACAGGAACCAAGCTAGAAGTGCAATAATGAATCCAGCTATGATCCAAAAATAAATGGTTGCTAAACGATCTATAAATTTGTTTTTGTTCATAGCTGCTCACTCCTTTTGGACACAACCCGGATAACGATAATGAATAGTAAAGATACAAGTAAAAGTACAAGTGCCATCATAAACAAGGAATTATTCCAAGTAGATCCATACGGCGTATTTCCCATATCTTTAACAATTGCTGTTGTAAGAACAGTCGTTGAGTCCGTTAAGGAATTTGGTAATTTAGGAGCATTACCGATTACCATAAACACGGCCATTGTTTCTCCAATTGCCCGTCCCATGCCAAGAATAATACCTGTTATGATACCTTGCTTAGCTGCAGGTATTTGCACCCGCCAAATCGTCTGCCAGCGAGTTGCACCTAGTGCATATGAAGCTTCCTCAAGTCTACCTGGCAAAGCCCTTATGGCATCTTCTGAGATCGAGAGAATTGTTGGGAAGACCATGACTGCCAAAATAAGTGCAGCGGGTAATATACCAAAAGCCGTTGCACCCGTAATCTTCGAGATCATTGGAATAATAACCGTTAAACCAATAAAACCGTAAACAACCGAAGGGATACCGACGAATAAGTCGGTAGCCGTTCGGATGATACTCCGCATCCAATTTGGGGCAATCCTTGCTGTGAATATTGCACCCGAGACTGCGATAGGCACTGCAAGTAGAACAGATAAGAATGTGAGAACAAACGTACTGATCAAGAAACCAAGTATGCCGTACTTACCATCGGAAGGGGTCCAATCTAAAGATAAGAAGAACTCTGAGAATGGAACGTCCTTAAAGGTTTGTAACCCTTGATACCCGACGAATAAGATGATCGAGAATATTACAGCAGATACAATGATGGCACTACCGATCAGTACACGACGCATTAGATGATCAATGTGATTTGCTTTCATTATTTTAAGAATGCTGCTGGTAGGAACTTAAGCTCTTCGACTCTTTTTTGTTGGAATTCATCACTCAAGATGAAGTCGATAAATGCTTTAGTTGCTCCAGTAGGCTCGCCTTTCGTATACATATGCTCGATTCCGTACAATTTATATGAACCGTCCTTAATTCCTTCTTTGGTATAAGCAACACCATCAAACTTAATTTGTTTAAGGCTATCATCTACATAAGGTGTATCAATGTAACCAATGGAACCTGCAGTTGTTGCTACAGTTGTCTTCATAGCACCGCTGGAATCTTGTGTTACACCATCTTTCGTAAATTCAGCATTATCTAATACAATTTTCTTAACAAGCTTACGGGAACCAGAGCTGTCAGGTCTGTGAACAACAGTGATTTTGGCGTCTTTACCACCAACATCTTTCCAGTTCGTAATTTCTCCTTTGAAAATCTTAGCAGCTTGATCTTTAGACAAGTTATCTACATTAACATCTTTGTTAACGATAATTGCAAAAGGAGCAATTGCTACTACATGATCTACAAGACCTTTATCTTTATATTCATCGCCAGCTTGTACATCAGAATTTCCGATGTTTGACGTTCCATCTGCTACGTTCTTAAGACCTACTCCAGAGCCACCAGCTGTTGGGTTGATCGTTACTTTTTGGTGCTTATCCATAAAATCAGTAGCCGCCTGCTTTACTAAGGGTAATAATGCACTTGAACCTGAAGCTGTTACAGTTCCAGTCAATTCTTCTGTTACTGCTGGAGTTCCTGCTGGAGTACTTGTAGCGGTACCTTTACCAGAATCTTTACTTCCGCATCCTGCGAGTACACCCATCAATAAAACCGCTGTTAAAGCAACTCCTGTAAATTTCTTTGCAAATCCGTTTGTCACTTTCTCTTCACCCCTTAGATAATTTGCGAAGCAACATTTGCTGCCTGCTCTTATTTATTCACAAGCTCATAATAACAATGGTTTGTTAATTCACACCGCGATGTTTGTAAAGCGAATGTAAAATCTTCAAAAATTTTATCCATAAACTCAGTATTTGCATTAACAGTCTATAATGATTCAAAGCTCCAAATTGAATTATACATAACACAAAAACACCCCCACAGTATGGTTGGAATTAACACTAGTGTGTTATCCAGTAACTGTGGGGGCTTTGATAGGTTTAAAGATTATTAGTTATCGTCATCTTTTTTATCATAGCTAAAATTATTATAAAGGGCTAAATTACTTTGTTTAGCTAATAATTTTCGTTGTCCTTGGAACTCATCATAAACATAAAGCGTACCAGATCTCACACCTGTATTCCCTGGGTCAGCAACATTAAGAGTTGCTTTATATTTATTTTTACCAAGCTTAAGTGTATTTGATCCTGCCTGACTTCCACCTGATGCTGCACCCTGTTCAATTTCACTTAATTTATATGCATTTTCAAATAGCTTATACCCAGTCGAATCAATCATCGTGAAGACTAAGTTATGACCTTCTAGGTTAGTTTCTACGATTTTGGATTTAGTCATTTCGTAATCAAACATTAATTCATAGCTGCTGCTTTCACTGACTGTACTTAAATTACGTATAGTCAGATTATAAGGATAAATATCCATTGTGCTGGTGATGCTTTCACTAGATTTCTTTTCATTAGGTGCCCAGAAAGCAACAGGTCTAATGTAAGCATCTGGCTTAGCTTCACCCTCAGCTATTTTACCACCGGATATTGCATCACCTATAATTAAATGTAAGCTTGAAGTACTGAAGTCTTTTGGCAAATCACTCCAGATTTCGAGCATAGCCTTACCAGAAGGTCCAATTTTCTTCTTAATCGCGGAAACCTGAGCTGGGTATGTTGATCCATCACCAAGTCTAATAGTAGTGATTAGATTAGATAAACTTACTGGTCTTTTACTTAAATTCTCAACTTCCAATTGAATTGCTGCAATATCGCTTGCCATTCCCTCATATCGATTAATACCTACAACCTGATACTTAAGACTTCGGCCTGGTTCTGAGATTGAGTAAGCATCATTGACTCCGTAGTAAGATAAAGCTTTGAGTTTAGGCTGTGTTGGGAATTCAAGAATATCAATTAATTTTGCTGTGGCTTCTGGTGTTGCCCCAGCTTCTTCTTTCTCTTGAAGAACAAATTTGATATTAGTAAAAGTTTGATCATACGCTACAACAGCTGCGGCATGCATTTTAATACCACCAGATGCTGCGATTCCAGCTGCCTGCGAAGTTTGGACCAAGCTCGCTGCTACCTTCACCTTATCGTCAAGCAGGAAGTATCCACTTAATTTTGGTAAAGGAAGTGTTTCAGCTTCATCATTCAATATAGTTAAATCAGCAGATAACACATCGTTGTCATCCCATGGTGCGCGGTAGATCCCATTCAGTTTAGCTGAATACGAGCCATCCTTTGTACTAAATGAATAGGCACCATCCGGGCTTTCTGTTGGTTCTCCTAATCCCGTATCTGCAATATTAAATACTCCTATTGGTGTTGTAATAGCATTCTCACCAGGTAGCTTCTCGGACACGATTAACTGCCATCCCTCTGAAGGAACTGAGGTTGGGATCGAACCAGTTAGTTTCCATTCCACTGAGTCCTTTGGTCTTAGACTGATGGGATCTTTCTTGGAATCGAAGGGAAATAAATTGCCATCCGAAGTTAGAATTGAAAATTGATATTCAGCTGTCTTCAAAGAACGATTTCCCATGTTTTCTAAATTTAAGGTTACCCTTGGATTATAATTCTTCTCATTCTTACTGCTAAATGAACTCGTAACACTCATATTCATCGGAATACCACCAAGTGAAAGTAGTACTTTTTCACCAGCAGGTTTTGCTTCCGTATATGTATCTGGGACAGTGATCTCACCAAGCTTGCGTTCATAGCCAGGAAGAGTGAAATCCCACTCCATAATTTGTAAGATAAGATCAGTTATTTTAGTGGTCGAATTGACCTGTGCATAGTATGTAATTAATTGACTTGAGTTTGGTGAAACTTTCGTTATTGTTTTATCCTGTGGCTTAAGGCGAGTTGTGAATACATTTCCCGACTTGTCTTTAAGTTTAATAATGTAGTCAAACAGCAAGAGGTCTTTATTACCTTCATTAACGAATGATAACGTAAAAGCAATTGTATTACTTCCTTGCTCTGGCAGCATTTGAATATTCTTCACTTCAAAAGTAGCCTTATTCTTGATGTTAATAGAACCCACTATTGGAGGAGGGACTGGAACTACAGGCTGTTCTGTACTTGGCTCTGAGGCGAACGCTAACGATGTTATTGTACCCATGCTCAGAGACACAGCTAAAGTAACTCCAAGCATGCGTGCTCCTAAACATCTTTTCATTATCTCATCACACACCTTCTATTAATTTATAATGGTTAATCTCTTTACTCGTTAACTAAGAATTTGAGGCAACTATCACTATTATCAAACTCTAGTAAAGTATACCATGTGAAACTGAGCAAAGGAAAATATATGAACATAAATAATTCAGTTATTAATTATGCTCTACTTATAGACGTAAAAGAACGCAAAATGTTTCAAATACTTTCTTATTCACATAAAAAGACGAGATCGTTAATCTCGTCACTTGTTTCGTTCCATATTTATTTTACAGAATGAGTATGCTGAACAAGTTTGTACCCAACGCCCCTGATAGACTCAATTTGCACAGTTTGTCTACCAATCTCTAGCTTCTTGCGTAAAGAACTGACATGTACATCGACTGTCCTTTGACCACCGAAATAATCGAATCCCCAAACGATATTCATTAGATCGTCCCTCGTTACAACCATTCCTTGACGTTCCGCAAAATATAGCAACATCTCAAATTCTTTGGGTCTTAGAACAATTTGTTCTCCTTCGATTTCCGCTTCATAACGTTCTGGGTAAATACTTAAATCACCAATTACGACTACTTTCTCATCAGACTTCACTTTTTCAGTAGGAGTAAACTCATCATTTTGTGTTCTTCTTAGTACCGCTGATACCCGCGCGAGCAACTCAGCTACGCCAAATGGTTTGGTAATATAATCATCAGCTCCAAGCTTAAGACCTTGTACGACTTCATCTTCTGCATTACGAGCTGTCAAGATAATGACTGGTGTACGATTGCCCTTCTGACGAAGCTTGGTTAAGATCTCAAATCCATTCATACCTGGGAGCATAAGATCGAGCAAAATAAGATCAAATTGTTCTTCCATTGCGGTTTGTAAGCCTTCCGCCCCATTCTCTTGTACCTTCATCTCATAGCCTTCTTGCTTGAGATTATAAGTAAGTAGCTTAGCAAGCATTAACTCGTCTTCAATAATTAAAATTTTGAATGACATTCTATCTTCCACGTCCTTATTTAATTTTATTGAATGACTGGCATTACTATTATAAATCGAGTTCCCATCCCAACTTCACTCTCTACACGAATTGTCCCATGATGGAGTTCAACAAGATGCTTCACAATAGACAATCCAAGACCAGTACCTCCTGAGCTCCGAGACCGTGCTTTATCAACTCGATAGAATCTTTCAAAAATGCGAGGTAAATCTTCCTTTGGAATTCCAATCCCTGTATCGCTTACGGTTATGCGAATCCAATCATGTTCATCCGTCTGCTCTATTTCTTTATCATCTGTATAAGCTTCTGTCCGAATAGTTATTCTACCACCTTCAGGCGTATAGCTGATACCATTAGATATAAGATTTATGAGAATTTGCTGTAGACGATCCTCATCTGCTTCTAAATATAGATCTTCTTCCGTGAAAAACTCAAGTGAAATTTTTTTCTGTTTGGCTGCTTTATCCACCATTTGAATTGTATTTTCAACCAAACTAGTCAAATGAACAGGTGATAACCGAAGTGGACTCCGCTTGGATTCTATTTTGGACAGCTCAAGAATATCTCCAACAAGCCGGTTTAATCGTTCACTTTCGTTATATATAATTTGGAGAAAGGAACGTGCTGTTTCTTGATCGTTAAGCGCCCCGGCTAGCAAGGTTTCCGTAAATCCTTTAACTGAAGCAATAGGCGTTTTCAATTCATGTGATACATTAGCTACAAATTCACTACGCATCCGTTCTAGTCGGCGTAAATCCGTAATATCATGCAGCACAATTAGAAATCCGCTCCATTGTTCATTCCCATAGCCGATTGGTGTGACACTTATTTCTACAAGTCGTTCATTCGGATAATGTAAATTAAGCTCATCACGCACAAGCTTCATTTGTTGTTTGCATTGCTCAATTTGCTCGATAAATGGTAAATAGCGGCTTTTAGCATCATATTTTTTACCAACCAGCTCCTGTGAAGTAAACCCAAGCATCGTCTCAGTAGTCGGGTTAACGAGTACGATCCGTCCATTACTATCAATCATCATGAGCCCAAGCAACATATTTTCAAGAATACTGTTAAGTCTACCTTCATTCTCCGAAATTTGATTCATTTGGGAACGTAGGCTCTCAGACATTTGATTAATTGCCTCAGCAAGTTGTCCAACTTCGTCATGATGAGTCACAACAACACGGGTACTATAATTGCGATCTGCTATTTGTTTGGCAACACGCGTCATTTTCTCAATTGGGCGGGTGACACTCTTTGCAATACGATACGACGCATAGCTAACAAAGGCAAACAGGACAAACATACCAGCAAATACATAAACCCAAAAATCACGAACCGACTCTTCTACTTCACTTAAGCTCATTCCAATTCGTAGCACACCGCTGATCTTACCCGTTTGGTCTTTGATTGGAATTGCAGCATACAGCATATTCTGTTTCAATGTATCACTAAATCGAATTGCAAATCCGGTTTGCCCTTTCAGTGCACCTACTATTTCTTCACGATCTTTGTGATTATCCATCGTATGAGGATCATGCTCCGAGTCCCCTAGAACTTTGCCATCACTTCTTACATATGTTAAACGAGCATCCGCATATTTTCGTAGATTTTTGACTATTTCTGAATAATAAGCAATCTGACTTTCTTCATCTCCAGTACGATTCCACTCCCCAATGGCTAGTATTTTCAATTCCCGTTCTAAATTTTTCTTTAGTTCTTTCACATGTGACCGTTCAAAAGCTGTAGCCATCCAAATACCAGCGATTAACATCGAGATCCCAATTAGCAAAATAAGAATAAATGTTAATCTCGTACGGAATTTTTTCATAAATTCAATGTTCACCTCATCCTCATCATAACCGCTCTTACAAAATAAATAAATCCCACATATCAGCTGTGTCGAAACAACAGCTGATATGTGGGATTAGTAACTCATTTTCCAAGGAAATAGTTATCCCCATCATGATCTGACCGAGACACCTAGATTTTGATACTTATCATGTATATCAGTTAAATATCAGTTAAATATCAGTTAAATACAGGTTCCTTAAATTGAGCAAGCTTTGTCAAGGAATCCTTCTCTACATCAGCGTGAAGAGAATTACCATGTGAATCCATCGTTACAATCGCAGCGAAGCCTTCCGTCTGTAAATGCCACATTGCTTCTGGTATCCCGAAATTAATCAGATCCACACCTTCTACTTTCTTAAAGCAATCTGCATAGTATTGCGCAGCTCCACCAATAGCGTTCATATATACTGCACCATGTTCCTGTAGTGCACTAAGTGTTTTGGCACCCATTCCACCTTTACCAATAACAGCTCGGATACCAAACTTCTTAATAATTTCTCCTTGATATGGTTCCTCGCGAATAGATGTAGTCGGACCTGCTGCATTTACACGCCATTCTCCATCCTCATTCTTACTCATCACAGGACCGCAGTGATAAATAACAGCTCCATTTAAGTCAACTGGCGCATCATGATCCATCAAGTGCTTATGGAGAGCATCTCGTCCGGTATGCATCATACCATTGATAATGACAACATCACCAACTTTAAGCTTACGAATTTCTTCCTCGGAAATTGGTGTTTGAAGAATAACTTCATTACGCGGAGTCGTCGTATCAGCAGGTTCAGTTGGAATCGCATTACCCATAACTATCTCGCTTCCTCGTGGATATACCCATTCTTGTAATTCACCAGTTTGTGAATTAAGAATAACGCCTTGGCGACGATAAGCCCAACAATTATATGCTACAGATACAAAGAATGAGGCTGGAAGACGATTCATGACACCAACTTTACATCCGAGTAAAGTAACCTGGCCCCCAAAACCCATTGTACCAATTCCTAGTTTATTCGCATTTTCCATAATATACGTTTCTAACTTATGCAAATCTTCAATAGGATTCACATCTTCAACTGGACGGAATAATTGCATTTTGGCAAGTTCATAGCCTGATGTACGGTCCCCACCAATTCCAACGCCGATAAAGCCAGCTGAGCATCCTTGTCCTTGTGCTTGATAAACAGCATGTAAGATACATTTACGTATACCATCTAAATCTCGTCCTGCCTTACCTACCCCAGGGAGTTCAGCTGGCAAAGAGTACTGAATATTCTTGTTCTCACAGCCTCCACCTTTGAGGATCAGCTTGACTTCAATATCGTTACGTTCCCATTGTTCAAAATGAATAACAGGTGTGCCGGGTCCAAGATTATCGCCACTGTTGATGCCCGTTAATGAATCAACTGAGTTCTCACGGAGCTTGCTATTGTGTGTAGCCTCAGCTACTGCCTCCAAAATTTGTCTTTTCATAACAATTTGGTTGGCTCCAACAGGACAGTGTATAATAAACGTAGGCATACCTGTGTCCTGACAAATAGGCGATATATTCGTTTCAGCCATCTGAATATTATCTGCAATTGTTGATAATGATAAAGCGGATCGTGTACCTTGATCCTCCATTAAACGAGCTTTTTGAATGGCCTTACGCACGTCACCTGGAAGATTAGTGGAAGTTTCAACAATAAGTTGGTAAACGCTTTGCTGAAAATGCTGCATGAATGTAGACCTCTCTTTCATATGCGTATAACTTGATATAAAATTTATAATTTTCTGTAATCTAGTATACCACATTTACATCTTAGAATACTTCCACCCTTGAAGGAGTTCATATAATGCTCAGAACTGTGTTACCAGCCCTTATCTTCGCTTCATTGATCAGCTTTATACTACTGCCCGTCAAACCAGCTATAGGACAAACACCAGCCTATTATCATGATCAGGTTGCTGTTCTCATGTACCATCACATACACGAACAAGCGCTAAGCTCCGCGACAATTAAGCCTGCATTATTCGCAAGTCAACTTGAAGCATTAGTTAACAAAGGCTATCAATTTATTTCGCTATCTGATCTTCAGCATTATTTAAACGGAGCAACAGTTCCTGATAATGCGGTTCTCGTTACTTTCGATGATGGCTATGAGAGCTTCTATACGGATGCACTACCGATCCTCACACGTCTAAAAATTCCAACCGTGAATTATATCATCACGAACAATCTGAATCATCGGCAAGAAACTTCCCTCTCTTTTTTAACCTCTGAACAAATCGCAACTATCATAGCTTCATCAAAGCTCGTTGACTTTGGCTGCCACACTGACAACCTGCACTTTAAATACCCTAATGGTAAGGCCGCATTAACCAGCCCAATTATGCAGCCTGATGGTAGCGAAGAAGCGAATACCGCTTATCAAGAGCGCATTGCTCAAGATACGCAGAAATGTATCGAGAAGCTTGCACAAAACCGCAAGGTGAATCACTTCGCCTATCCCTACGGAATCTATAACAAAACCGCTGTAAAGCTTATCTCACAAGCTGGAATTCAGTATGCCTTTACAACCAAGAGCCAAATGACGACTAGACAATCAAATCCAATGCTACTTCCCCGAATTAATGCAGGTAGTCCGTGGATAACACCTCAAAAGTTAGACTTTGCAATCAAACAAAAAATCGAACAATACCCTCCAATAGATGAACGTGTCCCTTTGAACCTTGTCATCGACCAAATTAATGGTGGCTCCCTACATATCGAAGGTCAGGCAATTACACTCCGCATTCAAGAACATGAATGGTTAGTTCACGACCAGAGTTCTACCATTATTAAGGATCAAACCATTCATATGCAGCTATACGAGCCAATTATCCAGGATAGTGGTAGGGTAATGATGAATTGGCGTGATTTGGAATCGATTATCGGAGAGCCTATATTATATCATCCAGCCTCCAAACGTATTATTTATCGTAACAGACCATAGCCTTTTTTACATATACGCTATCTTTGTAATTTCAAACTAGAGGGCTTCATGTATAATACAAGAAATAAGAATATATTTTACCTTATCACTAGTCTGCAAGACAATGAATAACATTGAAGGATGATAACCATGAAAAACGGTCAATTCACAAATACTATTTTACAAATGCAATACGTTCCAAGATGGAGTGAATACGCCCCACGATTTAAAGATAATGCGGCAAGCCATAGTTTCCGCTGTGCTGCAATCGCAATTTTAATCGGAATTATCGAGGAAAAGCTATTTGACAATTCAATTGATAAATTAAAATTAGTCGCTAGGGCTCTCCTACATGACTTAAACGAGACTGTGACGTCTTCCATCAAACATGTCACCAAGAAGGACCCCCTAGTTGCTGTACATATCAAATCTTTGGAGAAGCAAGTCAGTCAAGATATCGTCTGCTATTTGTCCAAATCGCTTCGCCCATTTTTTACTGACTACATTGTTGATGCTGAAGATGGCACCTATCTTGGACAGCTCGTAAATGCAATTGATACATTCGATGCTATGCTATTTTGTCATCGCGAATTTATTTCCGATAACAATCCGTATTTTCATAAACAATTTCTTCTTTTTAATCAAGTCATGCATAAGTCGAATTTACAATCTATTAAGTGGCTTGTACAAGAGTTTGATAAACAAGAAGGAGTTTACGAGTTTATCAGCTACATAGTAAACCTCGATAAAGTTGAGCGTTGGAGCGGCAATTTTAACCTAATTCCAGATAATGACGCTACCCATTCATTTCGCGTAGCAGCGCTCTCCTTGTTTAATGGACTGCTAGAACGTGAACGTTTTGGAAATCAACACATTGATATATACCGATTAGTTGGCAGATCAACGCTGCATGATCTTGTTGAAGAGCGGACCGGCGATACGATCTCCAAAATCAAGAAATCGACGGAAGATATCAAACATGCATTTGAGTTATATGAAAAAGAGGTTGCTCGCTCCATGGTGCATAAGCTGCCTGACTTCTTTCATGAAGAGCTCCTTGATTTCATGGTTGAATGTAAGGATGAGACGTATGAAGGTGAGCTCGTCGACGTCGCTGATAAAATCGATGCATTGATTAAATCAAACTTAGAGATGCGCAACAACCCCCATTATGCTGGCACCTACTACGAGCAATTAACGAAAATTCAACATCGTTATGAGAATCCTTGCGTTATATTTTTCCTTGCCTATATCCTGCACGATCTAACCTATTCCAGTTTGATTGGATAATTAAAAACTCCAGTTTAATCACGCCATTCAGCGGCGAATTAAACTGGAGTTTATCATTCATATGAAGCTATTAACCTTTTTGAACAACTTCAACAACATTACGAACGGATTGAGCAGATTTATCAAGTGCTGTTTGCTCTTCTGCAGTCAATTCAAGTTCGAATACCTTCTCAATACCATCAGCACCTAGTAATGTAGGAACACACATGAACAAATTATCATAGCCGTATTCGCCTTCTAGTAATGCAATGGATGGTAGAACACGTTTCTTGTCTTTAAGAATCGCTTCAGCCATTTGAACAAGAGATGCTGCTGGCGCATAGTATGCGGAGCCATTTCCTAGTAGGTTGACGATTTCACCGCCTCCTGTACGAGTGCGTTGTACGATAGCCTCAATGCGTTCTGCAGAGATTAATTTCTCAATTGGAATACCACCAACTGTAGAATAACGTACTAGTGGAACCATATCATCGCCATGACCACCTAATACAAAGCCACGAACATCTTCAACAGAAACATTCAATTCTTGTGAAATGAATGTGCAGTAACGAGCCGTATCAAGTACACCGGATTGACCGATTACGCGGTTCTTAGGAAATCCAAGAGCTTTGAATGCTGCGTACGTCATCGCATCAACAGGATTCGAAAGAATGATAACAATTGAATCCGGGCAATATTTTTTCACATTTTCACATACAGATTTAACGATTCCTGCATTCGTATTAACCAAATCATCGCGGCTCATTCCAGGCTTACGAGCAATACCTGCTGTAATAATAACGATATCAGAACCAGCAGCATCCTCGTAGGAGGATGTACCGATAATTTTAGCGTCGAATCCTTGAACTGGACCTGCTTCAAGCATGTCTAGGGCCTTTCCTTTAGTCGGATTCTCAAGCTGAGGAATATCGACTAGTACAACATCACCAAGTTCTTTTTGTGCTAACATGAGTGCAGTAGTTGCTCCTGTAAAACCTGCGCCTACAACGGAAATTTTATTACGACTAATAGCCATTAATATATCTCTCCCCTACATGTTTTTGATAATTTGATTAGCGAATTCGGAACATTTAACTTCAGAAGCGCCGTCCATTAGACGAGCAAAGTCATAAGTTACTGTCTTATTATTGATTGAAGTTTCCATACCTTTATAAATAAGGTCAGCAGCTTCCTGCCAGCCAAGGTGTTCAAGCATCATAACACCAGATAAAATAACAGATCCTGGATTCACTACATCAAGTCCAGCATATTTAGGTGCTGTACCGTGAGTAGCTTCAAAAATTGCATGTCCTGTTACATAGTTGATGTTAGCTCCTGGTGCAATACCGATACCACCAACTTGTGCAGCTAGCGCATCAGACAAGTAGTCACCATTAAGATTAAGTGTAGCAATTACATCAAATTCATTCGGACGAGTTAATACTTGTTGAAGTGCAATATCAGCAATCGCATCTTTAATGATGATCTTACCTGCTTGCTCAGCTTCCTTCTGTGCAGCATTTGCAGCATCAGTTCCTTGCTCAGCTTTGATACGATCATATTGATTCCATGTAAAGGTTTGATCACCGAACTCACGCTCAGCTAGCTCATATCCCCAGTTCTTGAAAGCACCTTCGGTATATTTCATGATATTTCCTTTATGTACAAGCGTTAAGCTCTTACGACCATGTTCAATTGTATAGTTAATAGCTGCACGAACCAGACGTTCTGAACCTTCTTTGGAAACAGGCTTAATACCGATTCCTGAAGTTTCAGGGAAACGGATTTTATTAGCACCCATTTCATTTTGTAAGAATTCGATCACTTTCTTCACTTCAGCTGTACCTTCTTGGTACTCAATACCCGCATAGATGTCTTCTGTATTTTCACGGAAGATAACCATATCAACTAGCTCAGGGCGCTTAACTGGAGATGGAACACCATCAAAATAACGCACAGGACGTAGACAAACATATAGATCTAATTCTTGACGTAGTGCTACGTTCAAAGAACGAATTCCGCCACCTACTGGTGTAGTCAAAGGTCCTTTGATCGCTACGATATACTCACGAATTGCAGTAAGTGTATCTGCTGGCAACCAGCTACCGTACCCGTTAAATGATTTTTCGCCTGCAAATACTTCATACCATGCGATTTTCTTCTCGCCATTGTATGCTTTCTCAACTGCTGCATCTAGTACACGCTTGGACGCTGCCCAAATATCTGGACCAGTGCCATCACCTTCGATAAATGGAATAATCGGGTTGTTAGGAACGACTAAGGTTCCGTTTTCAATTGTAATTTTGTCGCCTTCTGTAGGTAGTGCAAACTGTTCGAATTTCGGCATTGTAAATTACCTCCTAATTATATTGGCCTAGCTCTCTTATCATTTAAGACAAACATAAAACGGGAGCTCCAGCATTTGAAAAGAAAATGGATATTTTCTCTAAATGCTTGAACTGCCCGTCCTATTCGCTGTTGAACGCGATTAACGGTCTTCCATCAAAATGTAATGTTGATTGGATAACCCAGTATACTCTGCTCTTGGTCTGATCAGACGATTGTTCTCATATTGCTCAAGCACATGTGCTGTCCATCCAGACGCACGAGAAATAGCAAAAATAGGAGTAAACAAATCGCGTGGAATTCCCAAAGCAGTATACACAGAAGCGGAATAAAAATCGACATTAGGTTTAAGACCTTTTTCACCTGTCACCATATTTTCGATTTTAATGGACATATCATACCACTTCATATTACCGTTCATGATACCAAGCTCACGAGACATTTCTTGTAGATGCTTCGCACGAGGATCACCATTCTTGTATACACGGTGACCAAATCCCATAATTTTCTCTTTATTACCTAGTTTATTATTGATGTAAGATTCCACATTGTCAAGACTACCAGATTCTTCAAGCATCGCCATAACAGCCTCATTCGCACCACCATGAAGTGGACCTTTGAGCGTACCGATCGCAGAAGTAATTCCTGAATAGATGTCAGTCAGTGTAGCCACTGTTACACGAGCAGCAAAGGTAGAAGCGTTAAGCTCGTGATCAGCATGCAAAACAAGTGCTTTGTCTAGCGCCTTAATAGCAACTGAATCCGGTTCTTTACCAGTCATCATATACAAGAAATTAGCTGCTAGAGAAGGATATCCTTTAGAAACTATTGGCTCTTGTCCATTACGGATTCGAGCAAACGCTGCGATAATGCTTGGAATTTGTGCTTGCAGTTTAATAGCTTTGCGAACGTTAGCTTCCATGCTCATATCATTCGCTTCATTATCATATAACGCAAGAGCAGATACTGCTGTTCGAAGAACTGCCATTGCATTCGCATCTTTAGGATACATCTGCAATTGAGCAATCAGAGCATCTGGTATTACGGAGTAAGTATTTAAATCTTGCTGTAATTGTTCCAACTCTGATCTTGTAGGAAGTTTGCCGAACCAAAGTAAATAAACCACTTCTTCAAAAGTGGCATGTTCCGCTAATTCGTCAATATCAATTCCACGATAAGTTAATACACCATCATCGATAGAACTGATAGACGAGGTTGTGGCAACTATACCTTCCAACCCTTTTGTTGCAGTCATGGGAACATCTCCTCACATCATTAAGTAAAAGAATAGTACGATTCTAATGACCTTAATTAATCATAAAGTATTTTGAACCTTCTGTGAATCTAAAAAATCATAAAATTTAGTTATCATAACAATAAAACAATATTTATAATATAGCTAATTTTCTAAATTAAGCCAATATTAAGAACCTTATCTAATTTAACCTATAAAACCTCCAATTAGCAACCACTTATAGTCTCAATACTCAAAATTGTTTTTCGATAAGCTTATATAAAACTGGAAACTCCTGATCTAATCGTACTGTTTTGAAATTACGATTCACCCAAACATGACGAGTCAAACCACTCACTAACAGCTCCCCTGAAGGCTCTAAATCAGTCCCCATATGATTATGATCCTCAACTAGCTTCATGTCCTTCTCAACTCTTCTATGTACTTGACAGCTCATCTCTAAACGAATACGAGTATAAGACTTAACTCGGGTATAGACAGATACAATATCATCATATTTCGCTGGCTTACGAAAATCTATTTCAGCATGCACCACAGGTAGTAGTAATCCAGATTGTTCGATCTCGGTATAAGGAATTCCTAATTGACGAATCAACTCTGTTCTTCCCAATTCAAACCAATTCAAATAATTAGCATGGTAGACGACTCCCATTTGATCTGTTTCTTGGTATCGCACACGAAAAGCATGATGAAACCACGGTCCTGGCATAGTTCTTCACTCCTTTATAATCTCCATAAACAATTTATCAGCAACTAATTTCCCCTGATAATACGGAAAAGCAGAGTGATGCAAGAAGCTACGCATCACTCTGCTAAATTTAAACTAAAACTAAATCAACTAAAACTTATCTTATAGTACTTTACCACAGCCGCAATAAATTGCGCCAAGCTCTGGGTATAGTGTTACTTCAACACCATCTGTAAGTAGTTGTCTTGCGTTATCAACACCAACAATTACCGGAATCCCTAGTGATACTGCTACAACAGCTGCGTGGGAAGTAATACCACCAATTTCAGTAACAAGTGCAGATGCTTTCTCTATTGCAGGCATATAGTCTTTATCTGTAGCAGTTGCAACAAGGACAGCGCCATCTTTCATCTTAGAAACAGCTTCCGCCGCAGTACTAGCAGTAATAACTTTACCTTTCACCATCTTGGTACCAATGCCCACACCCTTAGCAACCATGTCGCCAACTTGATGAACTTTAATAATATTTGTTGTACCCGCACGTCCCACCGGAACACCTGCAGTAATCACAACAATATCACCATAATTTGCATGACCCGCAGCAACTGCAGTGTTAACAGCAGCTTCAAACAGCTCGTCCGTTGTTGTTGCTGCTGGACATTTAATTGGAACTACACCCCATACAAGGGATAGACGACGAATTGTTTGTTCCGAAGGTGTAACAGCAATAATAGGTGATTTAGGACGGTATTTAGATACCATTCTCGCTGTATAGCCACTTTCTGTAGCTGTAAGAATCGCTCTTGCATCAAGTTCATGTGCGGAATTAGCTACAGCTTGCGAAATAGCTTCCGTAACTGTCGTTTGTTGCGATTGTGCTTGACGAGTAAAGATTTCACGATACTCAAGGTTTTCTTCCGTGCGCTCAGCAATACGAGCCATAGTTAGAACGGATTCAACTGGATATTTTCCTGCAGCTGTTTCGCCAGATAGCATAACTGCATCTGAACCATCGAATACAGCATTCGCTACGTCACTTGCTTCCGCACGAGTCGGACGCGGGTTGCGTTGCATGGAATCAAGCATCATCGTTGCTGTAATAACCGGTTTACCAACACGGTTACACTTCTTAATCATTTGTTTTTGAACAATCGGCACATCTTCAGCTGGAATTTCAACGCCCAAATCACCACGAGCAACCATCAAACCATCAGATACTTCTAAGATCTCATCAAGGTTGTCTACACCCTCTTGGTTTTCAATCTTAGAAATGATGTGAATTTGTGGTGCGTTATGACGTTCTAGAAGTTCACGAATTTCCATTACATCTGCTGCTTTACGTACGAAGGACGCGGCAATAAAGTCAACGCCTTGCTCAATTCCGAAAACGATATCGTTAGCGTCTTTTTCCGTGATACCTGGAAGTGAAATCTTAACTCCTGGTACGTTAACGCCTTTTTTACTTTTGATGGAACCACCGTTAACAATACGGCATTTAATTTCTGTTCCTTTAATTTCAACAACTTCAAGACCAATTAAACCATCATCTATCAAAATAGTTGATCCAACAGCTACATCATTCGGTAAATTCTCATAAGTAACAGAAATACGTTCAGCATCTCCAAGAATTTCTTCCGTAGTAAGCGTAACAAATTGATCCTGAACTAGCTCGATAGGCTCAACCTTCATTTTACCTGTACGAATTTCAGGTCCTTTGGTATCAAGTAGAATAGCAACGGATTTACCCGTTTCTTTACTAGCTTGACGGATCGTAGTGATCCGAGCACCGTGTTCCTCAAAATCACCATGTGAGAAGTTCAAACGAGCAACATTCATTCCCGCATTGATTAGTTTCTTTAAATTATCCAAAGATTCGCTTGCTGGTCCAATCGTACATACAATTTTAGTTTTACGCATGATTATCCTCCTGAGTGAATGTAAACCGACCAATTGTTCTAAATTTATTGTATCGGTCTTCTCTTAGTTGCTCCTCGCTCATGCTGAGCAGAAGTTCCAAATTTTCCCATAAAGCTCTTTTGATGTGTTCTGCCTGTTGAGTGGGGTCCTTGTGCGCTCCTCCTTTAGGCTCGGGAATAATTCCGTCAATTACACCAAGCTCATGGATATGATCGGCTGTAATCTTCATTGCTTCCGCAGCTAATAACGACTTAGAAGCATCCCGATAAATAATTGATGCAGCACCTTCAGGACTAATAACAGAATAGATGGCATTCTCAAGCATCAATACACGATTACCTACACCTAATGCAAGTGCACCACCGCTGCCGCCCTCTCCAATAACGACAGCAATAATAGGAACGCGAAATGACACCATTTCCATCAAGTTCTGGGCGATTGCTAGACTTTGTCCCCGCTCTTCAGCAGCATTTCCTGGAAAAGCACCCTTTGTATCAATAAAAGTGATGATAGGCCGGTTAAATTTATCGGCTTGTTTCATCAAACGTAGAGCCTTACGAAATCCTTCGGGATGTGGGCAGCCAAAATTTCGGGCAATATTATCCTTTGTATCTTTACCCTTCTGATGGCCTACAATCGTGACAGGAATCCCATTTATCTTAGCAAGTCCTCCAACAATAGCCAAATCATCACCGTATACACGATCACCATGTAATTCAATAAAATCGGTGAAAATAGACTGTATGTAATCAATTGTTGTTGGTCGCCCTGGATGTCTGGCAAGCTGCATTTTTTGCGAAGCTGTCATTGAGGAATATAACTCTTCTTCCAAAGCACTATATCGTTCCTCTAAGCGTTTGATTTCATCTACAAAATCAATCCCTTTTTCATCGCCAAACCTGCGTAATTCCTCAATCTTTGATCGAAGCTCGACAAGCGGCTGTTCAAAAGCTAATTCAACCGCCATTTGACACTTCTCCCTTCATCCCGTGCATATCAAGGATTTTAATAATCGTATTTCGCATATCTTTACGATGCACAACTTTATCAAGTTGACCATGTAAAAGGTTAAACTCAGCTGTTTGGAAATTTTCGGGCATCTTCTGTCGAATAGTTTGTTCAATAACTCGTCTACCCGTAAATCCGAAGGATGCAGCTGGCTCAGCCATAATAATATCACCAAGCATGGCAAACGAAGCCGAAACACCACCAAATGTCGGATCCGTAATAATTGAAATAAACAGACCACCATGCTCGTTAAGCTTTGATACAGCAGCACTCGTCTTGGCCATCTGCATGAGACTGAGAATACTTTCCTGCATTCTTGCTCCACCTGATGTAGAGAATAAGATAACAGGAGCCTTCTTGTCAATTGCATATTCAATGAGATTTGCAATTTTCTCGCCTACTACTGATCCTAGTGATCCACCCATAAAATCGAAGCTCATCGCTCCAATTGCAACAGGAAATCCTCCAATAGTTGCTGATCCCGTAATGATCGCGTCCTTCATCCCAGTTGAAGTCTGCGCTTTCGCAAGCTTAGTCGTATAATCTGGAAATTGAAGAGGATCTTCTGAGATCATCATTGAATCAAATTCAACAAAACTCTCCTCATCAACCATCATGATAATTCGCTCAAACCCGTTCAGTTTATAGTGATAACTACAGACACTACATACCTTTAGGTTCTTCTCTAATTCCTTGCTATACTGAATAGTTCCACAACTTGGGCATTTATTCATAAGTCCTTCGGGAATTTCACGCTTTTGTCGATCAGATGGAATTGTTGCATACTTCCGCTTTTGAAAAAGATCCTTTAGCACCACAGCACCTCACTGACTCAAAATCTATACGTTTGGCAAAAAACAGCCTGAATAGGAGTTTCTCGGGTACGCATACGTGATACAAAAATGAAAGTTTAAAGTGATAAAAAAACTTTCTGTTTCACGGAAAAAGACATGTCCGAATTCCGGACATGCTGCGCTTAAATTACCTATGTAATATGGTATTTAGTACCTCTTGAACTTCTTCAAGCTCTCCTTCAGGGACAAGTATTTCAAATTGGTTTTTTGTCATACTGATAGCTCGAACCTGAACGAGAAAGCCTTCTTCAGTCAAATTCTGCTGTATACGTTCGGCGATTTTAGCCGTAGGAGCAATATAAATCACCGTCCACATTACAAAAAACCTCCTTAAATTAGTGAAGGATAAATAGGTACATAAATAGATGTTATCATCCTAGGTGCCTGTACAATGCAATAATGATAACATACCTATACTTTTGCAAGCAAGAATAAGCCATTATTTATACATGGTAAAAATAAGTTATTATGTTATCGATTTCAAAATAGTCAGTTCACTTCATTCCCTCAGATGGGAAATATAGTCAGTCACTTTCCCATTATGGTGTGCGATTCGTGCCGATGCTGCGGCTGCAAGTCCTGCGACTAAATCATCCAAAAAAACATGAATAGCTTCCTTATTGTCATTCAATTTGCGAATAATCCCCGTTTTCTGCTTATCCAGATATCCAAATGAGGTCAGACCAATCATGCCATAAACATGAACAATCCCAAGAGCAAGTGTCTCATCCACACCATAAAGGCCTTCATCTGCCTCCATTATGGCTTGAAGTGGCTGTGGGAGCATCTTTTTTTCTGCCAATTCATCAAGAGCAATTCCTGTATATAAAGTAAACTGCACTTCTCGTTTGGCCAGTACAGCATATATACTTTCTTCACATTGTTGAAGGGTCAGAAGGTCATTGTAAGGCTTTTGAAGCTTGTACACGATTTTGGCTATAGGTGCTACTGTTACACCTCTGTCCCGAAGTACAGAAAGAATATGGTCTAATGAATTCATATAAAAACCCTCCCCTTGTCCGAAGCTCACATTGTAATGTTGTCGGATTATACATTGTATGCGGGCTGGGAAGATTTTATTTCACAATGACCGAGTCTGGGCCAAGAATAAGCTGAATTTGTCGGATCAACTCTGAAGATGGCTTTACCTGGTAGTTCGCACTAAGGGCAAGGCTACGGCGACCATTCTCATAAAATAAAATAACCGGAAGAGAACCTGTGTGAAGTTTAAGAAGTAACTTCAATTGTGTCAGCTTACTCGGTGATTCATGTTCAGGTGTTATCCTAATGAATATTTTCTGAGAATTGACCGTCTCAGCTACAACACTCTCAGTCTTACTGGGAGGACTGGTATTATGCGCTTTGTTATTCAAACGATGTGCTTGTGAGCCAGATCGTAGTGGGCGCTGTGTTGTACGAATTTTACGAGCTACATCGGGATCTGCCAATAAATATACATCATCAGCAATTATTTTAAAGGATTCTTCGTCTCCATGCTGTAATCTACCTCTCACTAATAATAAATTTCCTTTTTGTACAATTGGAGCAACCTGCTTCCATGTACGAGTGAATAAGACTATTTCCGTTCGCATGATTCGATCCTCAAGTTCCATGAATGCCATTGGATCACCTTTTTTAGTGATGATCGTTTTCGTCTCGGCTACCATACCCGCCACAACTACCTCTGCGCCTTCCGGATATTCCTGAAGATGATGAAGGGGGTCAATTTTCAATTGCTCCATCGTTTCATCATAGGCATCAAGTGGATGACCCGAAATAAATAATCCCAGCAATTCACGTTCAAATTCTAAAATTTGCCCCTGCGTATAGGCACGTACATCAGGATATTCTACCTGCCAATTCTGTTCTTCTGTAAATCCGAATAAATGAAGCTGTAGATCATCTCTTTCTTTACGCCATTTAAGCGCATTATCTACAGTTTCATCAATCATTGCAATGAGCTGCGCACGATGACCAGGTAATTCATCAAACGCGCCGCCTTGAATGAGCGATTCAATCACGCGTTTATTACATACGCGAAGATCTACACGTTGACAAAAATCGAGCAACGACGTGAATTTGCCATGCTGACGCTCAGCTAGAATAGCGTCGATTGCTTGTGTGCCGACGTTCTTGACGGCGGCAAGTCCAAAGCGGATCGCACCACGATCCGCCTGCACAGCGCCTGTGCTGAGCGCAGGCGCACTCTCGCCGCTGCTAGTCGCAGCAGCGGCGAGATCCTCGTGCTGCTCACCGCGTGGTGAGAGTGGCGTGAAGGTCACGCCGCTCTCATTCACATCCGGTGGCAGCACGGAGAGATGCATACGTCGGCATTCGTCGACGTATTCCGCCACTTTGCGGTGATTGCCCATCACCGCGGTAAGCATCGAGGCCATGAAATGCCTCGGATAATGTGCTTTCAGATAAGCCGTCTGAAAGGCGAGAACTCCATAAGCAGTCGCGTGTGCGCGTGGGAAGCCATAATCAGCGAAGCGAACAATCATATCATAGACATGATTCGCCTCTTCTTCTGTATAGCCCTCACTAATGGAGCCCGTTACGAAATGCGCCCGCTGCTCATCCAACACCTCACGCTTCTTCTTCGATACTGCTCGCCTTAATAAATCTGCTTCTCCTAACGAAAATCCCGCCATTTTCGACGCAATCTGCATAATTTGTTCTTGATATACGATAATTCCATACGTATCAGAGAGAATCTCCTCTAGTGAAGGATGTGGATACTCAACTTTTACTAGACCATGCTTACCTGCTATATATTTCGGAATGAATTCCATTGGGCCTGGACGATATAAGGCAAGAACTGAAATGATATCTTCAAACTCGGAAGGCTTCAGCTCTTTAAGAACACGCCGAACTCCGGTTGACTCTAATTGAAATATTCCTGTCGTTTCACCACGAACAAGTAACTCGTATGTGAGAGGATCTTCATTCATATTCATCTGATTGAAATCAATTTCGATTCCCTCTTGTTCACGAATCCATTCGACGGTTCGTTCAATAATCGACAGTGTTCTCAGACCCAGAAAGTCCATTTTGAGCAAACCGATCATTTCAAGAAATTCCATGGAGTATTGTGTTAGAGCTGAGTCACCAGCACCTTCTTGCAAGGGCACATACTCTGTAAGTGGCTCACGTGATATGACAACACCTGCGGCATGTGTTGAAGCATGGCGCGGCATTCCCTCGACCCGCTTGGCCATATCTAATAGCTCTGCAACCTTCGGATTGCTATCAGAAAGCTTACGTAGATCATCATTTTGGTTAATTGCTTGTTCGATTGTGATGCCAAGTGATCCCGGAATCATCTTCGCCGCGCGATCTACATCATTAAATGGTAGGTTCAACACACGTCCAACATCTCGGACAGCTGCCCGTGCTGCCATCGTTCCAAAAGTAATAATTTGTGAAACATGATCATGTCCATATTTACGAACCACATATTCAATGACTTCATCTCGTCGTAAGTCACTGAAATCAATATCGATATCCGGCATCGATACACGCTCTGGGTTAAGGAATCGTTCGAAAAGTAATTTATATTTGATCGGATCCACATTCGTAATCCGCAGTGTATAAGCAACAAGACTGCCTGCTGATGACCCCCGACCAGGTCCAACCATAATTCCTTTGCGATGTGCGTAGGAAATAAAATCCCATACAATTAGAAAATAATCAGAGAATCCCATCTTAGCAATAATTTGGAGCTCGTATTTAAGCCTCGTCTCCAGCATATCTCGAAATTCGGTATCTAATGAATTCGTCAATTGTGCTGCATAACGCTCTTCCAAGCCCTGACTGCACAGCTGGACTAAATAATCCTCAGATGTTAATCCTTCAGGGATCGGTTCAAAATTAGGTAAGAAGGACTTGCCAAATTCAAGTTCTAGATTACACTTCTCTGCCACTTCAACTGTATTTGCCAGTGCCTCAGGCACATGGGGAAACAATCGCTCCATTTCCTCAGCTGATTTCATATACATCTGAGTTGTACTAAATTTCATTCGTGCTTCGTCATCAACTGTTTTGCCAGTTCCGATACACAGAAGAATGTCCTGAACTGCCGCATCTGGCTCCCAAACATAATGAACATCGTTCGTTGCAATTAGAGGGATGCCAGTTTCTTTGGACAATTCAATCATAGCCACATTCACTTTTTTTTGCTCGAGAAGACTATGATCCTGAAGCTCTAAATAAAAATCATCACCAAAGATCGCTTTATATCGTTCAGCAGCAGCCAAAGCTTCCTCTCTACGATCATGCAACAGATGTTGTGATACTTCACTGCCTAAACAAGAGCTTAAGCAGACAATCCCTTCTGAGTGCTTACGAAGTGCTTCAGCATCAATTCTTGGTTTATAGTGAAAGCCCCGTAGATGACCGAGCGTATTCAACTTCATCAAATTACGGTAGCCTTGAATATTCTTAGCTAATAAAATTAAATGATAAATTGGCTGTTCAAGTCTACTTCCCTTATCAGTCATAGACCCAGCTGTATAATAGGCTTCTATCCCAATAATCGGTTTAATTCCATGTTCCTTACAAGTACGATAGAAAGCTATAGCCCCATACATAACCCCATGATCGGTCAGAGCAAGCGAGTCCATTCCGAGCTCCGCTGCACGCCGAACTAGATCCTGAATCCGCGCAGCGCCATCAAGCAGACTGTATTCGCTATGAACATGCAGATGGATAAAACGACTCATTCGCTGATACCTCCGAATCCAAATTAGTTCTTATCATTTTATCATAATCGTAGACCCTAGTCCCATAAAATGAAAGTAGACGAGCTTCTTGCTTTGAGACAATTTCGGGTAAACGCATCAAATATTCAGAGTTACGTATAGGTTTCCAATCACGGTTAAAGGAGGTAAAACAATGACATCATTTATTTCCAAGATGATTGACGAATTTCTGATTGCGTTTGGAGTTGTACTTGGGGGGTGTATTCTGGCAGGTATTGCTGCGGTTATTACGATGAAAAATCCAACCCATCAAATGGATGTGATTGCTGATAACATTAAAATTTGGGCTATGGTCGTTGCAGTCGGTGGTACGATTGACCCCATTCGTTCCATACAAAGCAGCTTCCTAGATGGCCAGCTATCTCCTGCATTTAAACAAATCCTATATATTATCTCAGCCTATATTGGCGCTCACCTTGCAACAACGCTTATCCACTGGATCACTAAAGCCGGGGGGCAACCTTGAGCGGTTTCAATACCTCAACTTTCTTTAAGGGAATTAGCTTATTGATCGTCGGAGGTGTGATCGGATCTGCAGTTTTTATGTTCATATTTCAACATAATTTCGGACAGCTTGTGGCGGAGAACAATATTTTACACATTGAGAAAATCGAGCTCACCGAAGACTTAGATCAATTGCGTAAAAATGAAAAAAAATACAATATCATCAAACAAATTGACGCTCGATTGCAATTAGACACGACTACTCAGTTTACTACAGAGGTTCAGGAGGAATTAGAAAAGAAAGTAAGAGATGGGCTCAAGATTGTATATGCTCAAAAAATTACAACGGCCAAAGATAATGCACTTGTCTACGAAAAGTTGATTTCAACTAGAAACCCTTACAATGTGTTTGACAAAAATTATACAGTCACAGTCCATTTTTTCGCTCTCATTGGTACGGAATTGACCGTTTGGTTTTCAGCTAAAGAAATTCGTTTGCCTAATCCAGCAAGCTAGCAAGCTTGTATTCTTCTGCTAAGATAGCAACATTCATCGTTTCTTCATTTGCAATCCTCCTAGAATATCTTTACATTTAATAGAAGACATGTGTTTAGGAGGCAGCCTAATGATTGAAACGGTTCAATATATTTTATCTGCATTTATACTGATTACCCTAGCTTTTTCTGTATATTATGCACTTCGCTATCGGAGACAAACCAATCAAGTACAACGCGGTATTTTTGCCGCACGGATGAATATTTGCATGGGCTTAATGCTTATTCTGTTATCGATCGCGCAGTTATTCTTTTTTAATGACACAGCCATACGTCGTGTTATCGCAACTATTTTCTTATTAATTGGCTTATTTAATCTCTATTCAGGAATTCGCAATCATTCTGAGTTCCAACGACGCAAACAGTCCTAGTCATTTGCTAGGACTGATCAATAAACTGTGCAGTGAGCATCGCCTTAGCAGCTATCATATCATCACAATAAATATGTACATCGATTTTCACGAATTTTCGTGACATATCAATTATACTTGGACGTATATCAATCACATTCTCAATTTGTAGCGGTTTGACAAAATAACTGGAGATGTTATCAAGTACAAGATCACCCTTCTTAAAATCCTGTACTACTCTGAACGCAGCTTGATTCATTAATGTCACGAGTACTCCTTCAGAAACCGTACCCAGGTAATTCGTCATTTGTGGTGTAATACTGCCTTGAAATACAAGATTTCCTGCTTCGTCCCTCGATTCCGTAAAGTCTCCCCACATCAGCATCTCGAAGGTTTCACTGCTGTGCTGCTCCTTCTGGATATGCTGCATCGCTTTAAGTACATCTTGTCTTGAGATGACACCTATGATTTTGCGGCTACCATCCACAACTGGTAATAGCTCAATACCTTCCCACACCATCATATGTGCAGCTGAAGCCACTGAGGTAGTCCGGTTAACAGTTAATGGGTTTCTTGTCATTAATTTCTCTATGGTGACTCCAGTAGGTGCCCTAACGACATCCTTCGTTGTTACAATCCCAATTACCCGATTCCATTCATCAACAACAGGATATCGACTATGGTGTGTCTCTTCAACCAGTTTATTCCACTCTTGGCTTAAAGAACTCGCTTTAAGCGTATAGACATGCCGATCAGGCTTCATTATATCTTCAACAATCATGATTTTTTTCTTTATCAATCTATCATACAAGGCCCTATTAATCATTGAGGCAACGGTGAAAGTATCATATGTGGAAGATATGATCGGTAATCGCAGCTTATCCGCAAGCGATTTAACTTCGTCTGACGTTGAGAATCCCCCAGTAATTAGAACCGCTGCACCAGATTGAAGAGCACATATATGTGCTTTATTACGGTTACCGACAATGAGCAAAGACCCCGGTTCTATGTAACGCATCATCGCATCCTGCTGCATCGCACCAATGACGAATTTATTAAGTGTCTTGTTCAATCCACCGACTCCGCCCTGCACTACGCCCTCAACAATTCTAACAACTTCCTCGAAGGTTAAGTTATCAATATTTTGCCTTAGCTTCTTCTCAACACGAACAGTTCCAATCCGTTCCTTAGTGGAAACAAGCCCAATACTCTCTGCCTCTTTAATCGCTCGATAGGCTGTCCCTTCACTTACAGACATATTCTTAGCAATTTTCCGAACAGAAATCTTGCTTCCAAGCTTTAGCTCTGTTATATAATTTAAGATTTGCTCATGCTTTGTCATCTCATTAATGCTTTTGGACGTCAACCGGTTCACCCCGTAACTTATATCGATCATTTAATAATAATTACTATTATAATAGAAAAACGCAGCAGAATCATCTGCTGCGCTGAAATTGCCCTCTTCTTCTGACTTTATATATGCGGTCTAGCTCTTTCCTAGTCTCCCCATCAACACCGAACAGCTCATGTAAATGCGCTGCTATAATCAATATCGCTACCAGAAGCCAGACGATACTAAATACATTTTGCATGGAACTAAGCGACTGGATAATGAATAATCTTGGCACTGCATACACTAGCATCCCTACAGCTATGCTTAGATACGCAATATTTTTCAGCTTCCAGCTTTTCATAGAAAGTTCACTCCATTCATACGCCATATAGGTTGTACACTTCAATTATATGAACAGAAAATCAGATATATACCATTTATTCAGTCACTTTAAACCGTTCCAGATGTAGGACTAGGAAACCAATTTCGTCCTCAGGCACCTCTAGTTTAAGCTGCTTACTAATAATCGCTGAAAGCTGCTTTGCTCTTGTATAAGACTTAGGATATTCCTCAATAATTCTAGAAAGTAGTGGGTTTCGTATCGGTTTATCATGCTTGACACGATCAATTAAGCTTTTGAGATGAGTTATGAAGCGAACAGTTGAAAAGGTGTTATCAAACTGTATGCCAATACTCTTAACTTCATCGATCACACTCGATACCAGGCGCACAAGTTCTAATGAATCTAATGTTCTCCCCCGATTACGTGCCGCATGAAAGTGCATCGCGAGAAAGGATATCTCATCCTCTGGTAATTGAACATCAAGATGTTCATTCAGAAATACAACTGCTCGCTCTGCTATTACATACTCTTCACCATAGACAAGCTTAATCTCATACGAAAATGGATTGGAAATCGTAATTCCTTTCTTACATCGCTCGACAGCAAAATTGATATGATCAACTAATGCTGCGTGAATGGTTTCGGAGAATTGTCCTTCAAGATGACCTTGTGCATAAGCAATTACCTCTTCAGTTATACCAATAATTCTAGCATCGACAGCGTTAATAATCTGCTCATAATGCTCGAGTACCTCTGAAGTGTAAATAAGAAATTCTTGTGTAATATCTGATTCCTCTACAATCATACCTGGTGTGCGTTTAAAGCCTATCCCTTTACCAAATACAATAGAATTTTTTCCAGTAGAAAGCTTCGTCATTACAACATTATGAGATAGTACATGTACAATTTTACGAATAATCATAGAATCCCCCCTACACCTCGAGCGGACATAATATTAAGAATGCCATCCTTTATTAATTCAGAATCCGTACCAAATACGATATGTACATTGCCTCTTCCCATATTCATGACTCCATACGCCCCAAGCTTCGCAAGCTCAGATTCTTGTAAGATCATTTCGTGCCTCAACTTTAATCTAAGTCGCGTTATACAAGCGTCGACGGAAATTACATTATTCATACCGCCCACTTGTCTAATTACGAGCGCTACACGTTCTTCTAAATTATATGCTTTCACTGGAGAAGATTCACCCGAATGATTCTCTTGAATCTCACGTCCCGGCGTTTTCAAACGGAAAAACTTAATTACCATTATAAATATAAAATAATAGGCCACAAAATAACCCAGACCCACTAATAAAATCATGACCGTATTACTTCCTAGATTCCAATTAAGCATAAAGTCTATAAGTCCTGCAGAGAAGCTAAATCCTAGCTTGATATCAAGCAAATACGTCAACATTAAGGCTGACCCTGTAAGAATCGCATGAACGAAGTACAATATCGGGGAAGCGAACATAAAAGCAAATTCAATAGGTTCTGTAACCCCTGTAAAAAAGCTGGTCAAACCAGAACTCAGTAGAATTGAGACAACCATCTTCTTATGCTTTACATGAACAAATTTGATCATAGCTAGGGCTGCTGCTGGAAGCCCAAACATCATTACCGGGAAAAATCCCGACATGAATCTTCCCGCACTCAAGTCACCAGCAAAAAAGCGGGTCATATCACCATGAACTACCTTGCCACTTGCCTCTGTGAAATCACCTATTTGATACCAAGCAATGGAATTGAGGATATGATGTAAACCAGTTGGAATAAGTAATCGATTGAAAAATCCGTAAGTAAATACCCCGAACCCACCTCCTGACATGATCCACATGCCAAGTGAACGAATCCATTCTTGTACCGTTGGCCAAATAATTCCCATTAAGACACCAACAAGTACCATTGATAACGAGGTAATGATCGGTATAAAGCGTTTACCACCAAAGAATCCAAGCACTGTTGGCAGCTTCAAATTCTTAAATCGTCGATAATAATACACCGTTATAAATCCGGTCATGATCCCACCTAGCACACCCATATCTAAATGCTCGATGACATTACCGCTTTGATCTAATGTATCAAAATTACCCAGAACATTCTGAAAAACGAGGTAGCCTACTGTCGATGCTAACGCTGCAATCCCTTCACCACCTGTCATGCCTATTGCAATTCCAATCGCAAACAGCAGAGGTAGGTTATCGAAAATAGCACTGCCACCTAACTTACATACTTGGGCGAATTGAGTGAGGAACGGATAGTCAAACTCAATCTTCCCAATCCTAAGTAAAATTGCTGCCGCTGGTAAAACTGCAATAGGAATCATCAGTGATCTTGCAATCGTTTGCAAAAAACCTAAAATTCTTGTCATCATTGGAATTATCACCTAACTGTTGTTGTAGATCTATCTATTTGACAGCACCAGCTGTAATTCCTCCTGCAATTTGTCTCTGGAATACAAAATAGACAATTAACACAGGAATCATAGAGATAAGCAGTGCAGCAAATAGGGGACCCCATTCAGTCTTGTACTGCATTTCAGCTTGAATGACGGCGATTCCAACCGGTAACGTATACTTTTCTGGATCGTTAACTAAAACAACCCCATATATGTATTCGTTCCAGATGTTCAAAAAGTTTATAATAGTGATCGTTATCATTCCGGGCTTTGCGAGTGGCATCATAATCTTGAAGAAGGTTCCAGAGTGAGATGCACCATCAATATACGCTGCTTCTTGAATTTCTTTGGGCAGTGTCTTGTAGAAACCAACTAACACAAATATGCTAAAAGGTAATTGGTAGGCAGCATACACAAAAATTAATCCAAGCAGGGTGTTATCTAAATTAAATGTATCTAGTAAGAAGAACAATGGAATAAGTCCCATAATTAGCGGAATCATCATAGCTGCAATATACATCGTAAACATGAAGCCTCTTAGTCTGAAGTCAAACCTTGCAAGAACATATGAAGTTGTAGAGGATAGGAGAAGTGCAAGTATAGAGCTACATATTGTTACGATAATCGAATTAACAAAGTAATTGCCGATATGATAATTTCCCCAGACGTTCGAGAAGTTCTCCCAGACAAGCGGAAGATTAGGCAAATCCCATGGCTTCCCTAAGAAAAACTGCTTATTATCTTTGAGTGAACCGAATAGTGTCCAAAAGAGTGGGTATATGACAAGAAACGACCAAACACCCAATATGATATATAATACCCCTCTAAATAACCCGTTAATAAGATATCTCACCTTCATCACCTCCGTTACATCTCGTAAACTTCTTTACGTAATAGTCTTGATAGAATTGCCGTGGTAAGTAAGGATGTTACCAGGATCAATACTCCGATCGCTGCAGCATATCCCATATGAAATTGTCTAAAGCCCATTTGATATAAATAGGAGCCCATTACCTGAGTTCGGTTATCGGGTCCACCTTCTGTCATAATCCATATGATTACGATTGAACCATTCAATGTTGTAATGGTAATGTGAATGATCGACACCTTGACCTGCTCCCAAATCAATGGAAGTGTAATTCTTGTAAACTGCTTCCACTTCGAAACCCCATCAATTTCACTTTGTTCATAAATTTCCGTAGAAATCGATAAAATTGCGGCAATCAAAAGAATCATATAGAAGCCAATTCCCGCCCAAATGGAAGGCCAAAGCAATGACCACATTGCGGAATCGGCATCACCTAGCCATACTTTACGTACGAGATCATTCTCAGGTCTAAAAATATTAATAATATTATTTAAAAAACCAAGCTCTGGATGATAAATAGCTCTCCATAATACGGCAATTACAGCAACCGAAATAATATTTGGAATAAAAAAAGCGAATCGAAAGAAGCTTGATCCCTTAACCTTCAACCTTGTAATAGCTACCGCAAACAAGGTTGCAAGCGTTAAAATACCGAGTACTTTACCAATCACGAGAAAATAATCATTTAATAAAGCGGTTCCAATAATAGGATCTTGAATCAATTCTTTATAGTTATCAAGACCAATAAAGTCCATTGTTTCAGCACTGCCAGACCAGTCAAAGAAACTAACATATAAGCCTCTTAGCAAAGGATAGATGGTGAAAACACAATAAAAAATAAACGTTGGTAGCAGAAAGACAAGCAGAAATAGATTTCTCTTTCTCTTATCCTCATTCATCGTCTTTTTCACTGAAGGCTTGAGTGCTGTACTACTCTGCAAGGAAGAATCAACATTCGAATTCGTCATAAATCAACCTCCGGCCTAATGAAATATTGGAAAATGAGAATAAGGGAGGAATCCCTCATTCTCATTTAGCCTAACACTAACCTATTTTTTCTTCTCACGGGCTTTTTTCGCAGCAGCTTCCATACGCTCAATCCATTTTTCAGGAGTAATTTCTTTGGTAGTAAGAGCGATAAGTGCATTGTTACGAGCTTCCTCAACATCTTTTTCAAGAACAACCGTTGGAGCTGTAACTGTTCCTGGGTCTAAGAAGAATTTCATTGCTGCTTTGGACATTGATCCTGCTTTGGAGCTTTCAAGATCAGCCTTATAGTTCATTGGAACACCAGATAATTCAGCCCATTTAACAGCAGATTGCTTCGTATAGATGAATTGAACGAATGCTTTAGCAGCATCTACGTTCTTAGCTTTCTTCGCAATTGCCATTGTACTTGTGTATGGAACAACAACTGATTTTTGACCTGCGTCAATACCAAGTGAAGCGATGAAGCCAAACTTGAATCCGTCAGGAACGTTTCCTGCCATTTCATTCTCTACCCATAATCCGTTCGGAATAAAGGCATCTTTGTGCTGTAGGAACATCATTTGTGAATCCGTATGATTGATCGCTTTGGAAGCTGGGTCAATAAAGTCAGCATTCACGATCTTCATTAGCTTATCTAGCGCTTTCTTAACAGGCTCTGATTTGTAAATGCCTTCTTCGTTTGCTTCCATTTTGAGCAGGATAGAAGGATCTCCACCATTAGCAGCGATAATTGCGGAATCCATGAAACCACCGCTTATGTAATACGGGTATTTACCAGTATGAATGTAAGGGAATACACCTTTACCGGAATCTTTGATTTGCTTAGATACAGCCATGAACTCTTCGAAGTTCGTTGGTGCTTTCCATCCGTTATCTTCGAAAAACTTAATATCATAGAATGTGCCCCATGAACCGTATACGAGTGGAATTGTGTAATTCTTGCCACTATAGTCTTTCGGTTTAGCAAAAAGATTGTCGACAATCTTGTCGCCGTCAACGTTCTTCGCTTCTTTAATCCAATCCGATATTTCAAGCAATTGATCATCTGCAACCATTTGTGCTTCGTTAGATCCTGCACCGTCAATGTAGACAACATCAGGTGGATCACCCTTGATCCAGCGGGGTTTCATTTGATCATTGATTTGTGAGCCTGCTGTTTGTTTAACCTTGAGCCCAGGGTTTGCTGCCTCAAACTCACTAATGATTGCCTTCCACCATTTGTCCCCATAGCCACCAACAAAGTATTGGATCTCTAATTCGCCTTTAAGTCCTGCTGGAGCAGCTGGAGTCGCAGGTGCAGGTGTAGCAGATGCTACTGGCGCTTTTGTTGCTGCAGTTGTTGCACTTGGAGTACTGGTTGCTGTTGCAGATTTGTCTCCACAACCTGTAATCATTGCCAGCATCGATGCTGTAGCTAATAAGGCCACGCTCGTATTTCTCTTGTTCATTACGTGCTCATCTCCCTTTTATCTAATTATTCAGATTTAATTTCATGCCCACATGCCACCATTCGTAGTTCATCGTTGAAACAACAAAAAAAGGGCAAAGTTAAGAAGACGAATCTTCATAACTAATGCCCTTTCGGTTACATGTTATGGGTTTATGAACTTATTCAATAATATACAACAAATCCCATAATAAGTCAATTATAATTACTGAAGTGCATATATAATCGTTTGCATCAATCCAATTAAACCACCAAGCACGACGCCTAACCAGGTAATAGCTCGAAATTCCTTACCAGATAAGCTGAGAATAATTTGTTCAAGCTGCTCAATTGGAAACTTAGCAACTTGTTCTTCAACGATTTTAGGTAAGTCAATAGAACGAATAATAGAATCGATGCGAGTCTCAAGCTGGTTCAGACTCCAATCAACTACAACTGGAACCCGTGCAGTGATGGATTCAATTCTTGGCTCTAGCACACGATTTACTTTCAACTGCTCCAATCGGCTGATCCAAAGTCCCCATGGTATTTGATTCAGTTGTTTTTTCATTCGATCCATACCTGCATCCTTAGACATCCACTCAAGCACATGACCTACAGTGAGTTGCTCATACTCACATATCTTGTTCTCTAGAAGACGTCTTATCATAGCCTGAACAGCTTCTGAATCCAGTTGTTCAAGCAAGGCTTTGCGTATTTTCACCACCATTTTATCCTCGTCCATAAACATGCCTGCCAAAGCACCAAAAAATCCGCCAGACTGCTCCATGAATTGACCAGACATCCGTTTAAGCATCCGTTCACCATGTAAGGAGGATAGTTCTTTTTTGATCGATTCAACTAAAGATACTACCAGCGCTTGTGCTAATTGTTCTTTACGATCTGCGTCCCAGCCTGGAAATAGCTGTCCGATTTGCTTGTCGCCAATCTCTTGTGAATGCATCACCCAATCGAATGCATCATAGGATCGTTCCTGAAGCCACTTTGTGAGATTTTCTTTGAATGAAGCCCAATCTTCTGGGGATAAATGCTGCTCGATTAGATCTGCTATTGTCCTATCCTGTGAACAAAATTCTCTAATCCATGCCTGTAATTTATTTTCGATCGTGCTTCTTAGCTCAGGCTTACGAAGTGCACTTGCTAACCCTTCCGAAGTCACCAAATGAACCCCTACAACTTCACCCAGTGATTTCGTAATGTCATCTCTTCGCTTGGGAATGAGACCTGGTGTAAAAGGAAGCTTCTTTCCCCACAAATAAACTGGCTTTCGCGGGTAAAAAAGCATTTTGATCGCAAAATGATTCGTCAAACCACCAACAAAACCAGCAGTAACAATATAAAATACACCCATCCAAAACAAATTCATATAGCCATCCTTTCTTATTCGCGCCAAGCACCAAGGGATTTATGTCCTCATATGATGAAGTAGTTAGGGCAAATATCTCATCAAGATAACTTATCAAAAACGTTAGACTATGTCCACTTTCCGGAAGAGGTGATTACGATGTTCACACTAAACCAGCAAACAACTGTACAACGCTTAGGTGTTATGGCTACACCAAATGGAAGTGGTTCATTTCCATTTGCTGATAGTGATTTTTATCGACAGTTATGCCTATCAGGCCATAAATCGGAGCTTGAGGTGATCATCTTTTCACTTGAAGCAATCGATTGGAATGAAAGAACTGTCGCTTGCTTCACCTACAAAGCGGAAGATCGGACATGGATTTCTAACATTTATCCTTTGCCAAAGATCATATACGATAGATGTTTTTGTCGTTCCTCCAAATCGTATGAGCAATACCGAAAACTACGTTCTTTGCTTATCCGAATGCCTGGTGTTTACTTGCTTGGCAACGGACTTAGTGGAAAATGGGAAGTACAAAAAACACTTAGTCGAGAGCAAGACCTAAAGTTATATCTCCCCATTACCCGTCAAATGAAATCACTGTCACATGTACAGCACTGGCTACAATCTCATAAGGAAGTGATTCTGAAGCCTGCTGCTGGTAGTCAAGGTTGTGGAATTCTACACGTTATGACTATGCCAGGAGAAACGCCTAAATATCAGATTCAAGGTCGTAACCGAGATAATCAACTTCTATCGCATCAGTGCACAGGAATGAGTCAGTTGCTCAGCTGGATCAAGACTTTTACTTCAAATCATCATTATCTCTTACAAGAACGCCTTACACTCGTAACCAAAGATCAAATTCCATTTGACGTACGGTCCTTAATGCAGAAGAACGAGAACGGATTATGGCAATTAACTGGTCTTGGAGTTCGATGTGGTAAACCAGGATACGTCACAGCGAATATTCATGGAGGCGGATATGCGGTTGATTCAGAGTCTTTCTTTCAAAAGCATTATGGCCCGATGAAAGCTGATGAACTCATGACTGAGCTTATAAGAGTATCTTATCAAATTTCGACAGTTCTTGAAACATATCACGGAAGACTGGTAGAGCTCGGAATCGATTTTGGTATCGATGATAAGGGTAAATTGTGGATTCTAGAGGCCAACTCTAAACCTGGGCGCTCCATTTTCACACATTTGCAGGACATGAAGAAGCGCCAATTATCTATCGACAATCCAATTCGCTACGCCAAGTTTATGATTCACAGATATATAAATCAGCCTTCGCAAATCATTCAGGAGGGTAACCAACAATGAGTTTGACAACTTGTACGATACATCAAACGCAAGATTACGATAAAATTGTCTATTTCTCGAATGAACTTGCTCGGGCTCTGCAATTAACACAATCCAAGACCATTCTGATTCGAGTAGGCTCTAAATCGATGTCAGTCCCTTTCAAATTCACCAAAAGAGCTGGGCAGCATTTATCCCTTCCCGCTTCTATTATAAGTGGATTGAAAATCCCGCGTACTGGAGCTTGCTTAATTAATGCTACTAATGGCAAAGAAATTCGGCTTGGACCTGTTATTGGGATATTAACGACGATCTCGTCGAATTCATTATCACCTTTCGGGGCTCGAACCTCATTTATGAAACAAATTATGCGCACGGGGGCAAATAAATCATTTTTCATCGCCTTTAGTCCACATGATGTTGATTGGCAGGAGGAAACTGTATACGGTTATATGTTGACTCCAAGCGGTAGATTTGTTCGTAAAACAATGCCCATTCCAGATGTCATATATAATCGTATTGCATCTCGTAAGGTTGAGAATCAAGCCTATACAGAAGATTTCAAAGAAAGGTTCGTTAGACGCAATATCCCTTTCTTTAATTGGAGCTTTTTTGACAAATCGGATGTGTACAATTTATTAGAACGAGAAGAAGCATTTGACCATGTTCCCGAATCCATCACGAATCCTACTGCACCTAAACTCAAAGAAATGCTCAAAATTCATCGATTCGTCTATCTTAAACCAACCGCGGGTTCGCTCGGATTTGGCATTTATCGTATCACTTATCATCCTCATCGAGGATATTTTATTCGCTATAGGAGCAATGGCAAGAACATTCTGCATCGGTATAACACATTCGAAGGCATTCTCAAAATGCTTCGGATGAATCATGGATCTATGAATCGATATGTTGCTCAGCAAGGTATTCGATTAATTGAAATCGATAACTGTCCAATCGATTTCCGGTTCCATATGACCAAAAATAGCAATAACAAATGGGAAGTAGCAGCAATAGGCGCTAAGAAAGCAGGACGCGGCAGTGTGACCACTCATATTCGAACAGGTGGATCTCTCTATTCACATGAACAAATATTAAGAGAAGTGTATGGATCACGTACGGATGTGATGCTCAGCGCCGCGAAAGAAGCAGCTATTAAGCTCGCTGACGCAATCGAGCGAAATTACCCTCACAGGCTTGGTGAGCTAGGATTTGATATAGGAATTGACCAAGATGATAAAATTTGGATGTTCGAAGCCAATTCTAAACCAGGCCGTACTATTTTCAAACATCCATCCCTTAAAGTAGAAGAAAAGGTATCGCTTGATAATATTTATGAGCACTGTTTATTTCTAAGCAGGTTTAGGTCGAGGAGGGAGGACTAAATGTCGAAAGCTCTCCAGGCTAAATCTGTTCCATTAACACAACCAACGATTGGCATTCTGACAGTAAGTGATAATAATCATTTTTTTCGCGGGAACCTTCTAAACTTTATTGATTTAATACAAATCGGTCAGACCTTAGGTGCCATAGTATTCGTAGTAACCACAGATGATCTTAATTTATCTGGTGAAACGACATCTGGATTCGGCTATGATTTTGAAAAAAAAACATGGATGCGAGAAATATTTTCCACTCCTGATGTAATCTACAATCGGGTTCCCAATAGAAGCTATGAAATGCTCCCACAGGTGCAGCTCAAAATTAAAGCTTGTATGCGCAATAAACGAGTTCAGCTGTTTAACCCTTCTTTTTTTAATAAATGGACTTTGTTTGAATGGCTCAGCAGTTCGCCTGAAACGCAAAAATATATACCCGCTACCCATCAGTTAACTAATGCAGCCGAGCTTGAAATGATGATACGTCGCTATTCGACTGTCTTCCTCAAACCTATAAGTGGTAAGGCAGGACAAGGAATTATGCGAATCGATCGCAGGTTCGGCACCATTAGCAATCCAGTCAATAGACTCAATTTCCAGAACCACAAACAAACACAGAAGACAATGCATACCTCTTTAGTACCTCTATGGAACAAAATCCAAGAGTATCGTAAGGCACAAGATTACATTATGCAGCAAGGAATTGATCTCGTTAAATACAAGGATAGACCCTATGATCTCCGCGTTCTCATTCAGAAAACAAGCAGAGGGGAATGGAATGTTACCGGTGTTGGTGCAAGATTAGCAGGTGATTCAAGCATTACTACTCATGTGCCTAGAGGGGGGACGATCGAGGACCCTACGATGCTGCTTACCCATTCTTTCGGGGATAAACGCGGCAAACTAATTCTAAAGCAAACCAAGCAAGCCTCCCTGTTTCTTGCCAAATATATAGAGAAAAAGGCAGGTTATCGCCTTGGGGAAATGTCAATGGACCTCGGTATCGATACATCAGGTCAGGCATGGTTCTTTGAAGCCAATTCCAAGCCAATGAAATTCGACGAGCCTCATATTCGCAATAAATCTTTGGAACGAATTATACGTTATTGCTTATACCTATCGAAGACACATAAGAAGGTGAGCAGTAGATGACTTTGCAAACGTTAGGTGTCATTGCCGTTTATATCCAAGATCATAAACTTGAAGAGCTTGATTTCTTTCGTAAACTAAGTTGTTATAGCGGTAAAGAAGGCTTGCAAATCGCCTTATTCACTCCAAATGATGTAGATAATCGCAAGTCAGCCATAAGGGCGCTGTTCTATGATGAGACAACAAAGAAATGGAAGCGTAAATGGTCGCCTATTCCACCTCTCATCTATGATCGCTGTCGTTATCATGGTAAAGCAACTTTCCAAATGCTTCAGAAATTTAGACATACAAATTCGAATTTCCGCTACTTAGCGAAACCATTAGCTAACAAATGGTCCCTTCATAAAGTGCTATCAAAGCAATCCCGAATCGCTAAATATTTGCCTGAAACCTATCCTTATACCCCTTCCTTTCTTGAAAAAATGTTAAAGAAACACCGTTCCCTCTATCTCAAACCTAAGAATGGAACTGGAGGAAGGGGCATTATAAGAGTTGACCGTATAGATAACGATACCTATCAAATTCAAGGACGATATAAGAATCGTAAAATTTTCCCAACGGAGCAAATCACACTTAAAGATCTTCCCTCTCGGCTTAAAGATTACTATGTTAATGAGCAATATATTGTACAACAGGGTATTACACCTATTCTGATCGATGGCAGAGTATGTGATTTTCGACTACTTATCCAAAAAAACGGAAAAGGTGAATGGGAAGTGACAGGCTGCGCTGGGAGAATAGGACCTAAGCGAAGTATTACCTCTAACCTGCATGGCGGAGGTAGTGCAGTTTCGATGAGCAGCCTACTTCGCAGACGGTTTAATTCCAAAGATCAGTTATCCGCGATCAAGAAATCCATGTTCGAGCTTAGTACACGAATAACAAGTGCTTTAGAGTCGCAATATGGTTCATTATGTGAACTAGGGATTGATCTTGCCATTGATCCACATGGGGATGTATGGCTGATCGAAGTGAATCCTAAGCCGAGCCGTGAAGTATTTCGACGTATTGGCGATATAGAAACTTATCACAAAGCAATTACCCGTCCACTTGAGTATGCTAGTTGGTTGATAGGGAAAGATAAGGAGATAAGTGATAATTAATCACATAAGATTTCAACATAAATACGCAGTAGTTATGGCATGTCCATACTACACACTGCGTATTTATTTCATTTTCACCATACTGCATGAAGTTATGCGTATTCAATACATAAGGGAATCAATTTCATAACTGATCTAAATGGATAAGAAATTGATCAAGCAGCAAAGAAAAAGCATCTGTAATTCCCACTTACGGGATTACCGATGCTAATAGTTAAGATAAATGATGAAGAATATCTGCGAAATTGGTCACTCGAATATGAGCATCATCTAGTTCACCTTCTGAGCGGAAGGTAGCGTAGTCACAACCTATGGTTATGAGGTTATTTCCATGTCCTGCCTCAATATCGGACGAGCGGTCACCAACCATCCAAGCAGACTGAATGTTATGTTTATCCAAAAGGATTCGAACCAGGTCAACTTTGGATTTCGTCTCATATTTACCGGCACTATAAAGGCCTTCGAACAGCGGTTCAATCCCTGTATAGTGAGCAACATCCTTTACATACTGCTCCAATCCATTGGAAGCAACAAAAAGTCTAATTCCACGATTTTTCAGTTCGCGAAGTGTCTCTGCTACCCCTTCATATAGATGAGGATTACCATGAATAAGCTCTTCAGTCTCAAAATGCAAGAGCAGATCATCCGCTCGTCTGTGCGTCTCTTTAGAAGATTCAGGCATAACCCGCTCCCAAATTGCTGCAAGAAGCATACCGAGAGAACTAAGAATAATATCTACAGGCGGCGTCTCTCCTACGAATAGTTTTTCTTCGCGCAGTCTATCGAACATTTTGTCATAAGCATTAATCAGTATACTCTCGGTTTGAAATAAAGTTCCGTCCATATCAAAGATCATGGCTTGCGGCTGGTTGAATTGGCTAGTCATAGTAAACCCCTATTCTTTGATTAATTTAAAATTAATAATCGATATATGTACATCTAAATCATGCGGTAATCGCATTTTTTTGTCAAATAAATAGATTTTATCCATTGAAGTTCAGAGTAGATTAAGGTATGATTATTATGAAAATATTTTCCTTCAATTAATATGATATCATAAAAAACTTTTTCAGAAGAAGTGATGTATATGTCTTCTATTTTGATTGCTATCCATGAAAAGCAGAATGATTATAAACCTCAAGAACACAGGCTTGCTGCTTATATTATGGAGCACTCACATGCTGTAGTTTCCATGGGAATTACTGAGCTCGCTCGAGAGTCACAAACAAGTGCCGCTACGATATCTCGGTTTTGTAAATCGCTTCATTTTGAAGGATATACGGATTTTAAAATGAAGCTATCTGCTGATCTTGCACAAACTCAGCATCCCAATCAATATCAAGACATTGTAGCGGGTAATTCATTTAAAGGTATTGTTGCAGCAATGGAGTCAAACCACCTTCGTTCGATTTCAGATACGACGCGATTAATTGATCTGAAACAATTGAAGCTTGCTGTCGATGCTTTAGCTGGCGCCAGACAAATTGATTTGTATGGTGTAGCTACATCTGGTGTTGTGGCACAGGATTTTTATCAGAAGCTCATTCGAATCGGTAAGCGAGCATCAGCCTTTCCTGATCCACACATGCAAATTACAACTGCTTCAACTATGATCTCAGGTGATGTAGCTTTGGCAATCTCTTATTCAGGTGAAACATCCGAGACAATTGCAGCTTTAACTTGTGCCAAAGAACATGGTGCTACGACAATATCGCTCACCAAATATGGCGCGAATACACTATCTAACCTATCTGACATCAAGTTGTTCTGCTCTACGCTTGAAGAAGGTATGAGACGTGGGGACATGGCGTCTAGAATCGCTCAATTACATGTAATTGATGTACTATTCACATGCTTAGTTAGTCAGCATTTTGATGAACTCGTACCACGACTTGAGCAAACCTACCAAATGGTTAAAAAATATCGCAGCTAAGGGGAGAATAAAGTGATTATTCATAAGTTTGAAAGTCAACAAGTACTTAACGAAGTCGGGGCTGGTATGATTACAGCCATTGCCCAAATGAAACCAAATGCTATTATCGGTCTGGCAACAGGTGGTACTCCAGTCGGTATTTATGAAGAGATTGTCAAGAGCCATCGCAAAGGACGTGTATCATTTCGTGATGTGATAACATTCAACTTGGATGAATACGTCAATCTTCGCGAGGATCATCCTGAAAGCTATCACGCTTATATGAAACATCACTTGTTCGATCATATTGATATTCAAATGAGCAATACCAATATTCCAAACGGTAACGCCCCTGATCCTATAGCTGAATCCGCTCGTTATGATCAACTTCTTGAACAAATGGGTCAAGTGGACATGCAAATACTTGGGATTGGTCACAATGGTCATATTGGCTTCAATGAACCAGGAACCGAGCTACAATGTGGCACACATTTAGTTGAACTTAAACAAGAAACACGTGAAGCGAATGCTCGCTTCTTTGACTCCATAGATCAAGTTCCTACACATGCATTAACAATGGGAGTAGGCTCAATTCTAAAAGCTAAATCCATCATGCTTGTTGTACGCGGTGCTGATAAAGCCGAAATTGTTGAAAGAGCACTTACAGGTCCAATTACTACTGATTGTCCTGCTAGTTTACTTCAAACACATCCGCATCTAATCGTTCTTCTAGACCAAGAAGCTGGGAGGAATTTAAAATGAGTTCAGCACAGGATTTTTGGATTATTAACGCAAACATCGTAACTGAGCAAGGTATTGTTCAGAATGGTTCTATCCATGTAGTTGGGGCAACCATCGCCTCTATACAAAAGCAAGGATCAACTGCACCGGCAAACGCTCAGATCGTAGATGCTAATGGTGGATGGCTATTGCCTGGATTTATTGATGTACACGTACATGGAGGCTATGGCGCTGACTTCATGGACGCCAAGGAAAGCTCCCTAGATACGATTACTAAGTTCCATAGCTCAACGGGTACAACATCTATTGTAGCGACATCTATGACTGCACCAAGACATGCATTAGATGACGTGCTTGAATCTGTTGATGCTTATCGCAAGAAAGATATGCCTTATGCACAAGTGGTTGGTGTTCATCTCGAAGGTCCATTCCTTAACCCAACTAAAATCGGTGCACAAAATCCTGACTACGTTGTCCTACCGCAGGTCGAATGGATGCAAGTATGGAACGACAAGTATCCAGGACTTATTAAAACTCTATCACTTGCACCTGAGCGCGATGGTGCGCTTGAGATGATCGCTTGGTGCCATGAGCATGGCATTGTAACCGCTGCAGCACATACCGATGCAACATACGACGAAATCAATGCTGCAGTTAAGAACGGACTAAGCCACTCCGTTCATATGTTTAATGCGATGAGACCCATTCATCATCGTGAACCTGGTACTGTCGGCGCTATTCTGACCACGGATGAAGTATCCGCGGAAATTATCGCCGACGGCGTGCACGTACACCCAGCCTGTATCAAGCTATTAGCGGGTATGAAGCAGAAGCAGAATCTGCTTCTGATCACTGACGCTATGTCAGCCGCAGGCCTTCAGGATGGTCTCTACCAGCTCGGCGGTCAGGACGTGGTGGTTAGGGATAGCGTCGCTCGCCTGAAAGAAGGAGACTCACTAGCAGGTAGCACGCTGACAATGATCCGCGGGTTCCGTTACCTTGTAGAGGAAGTTGGCTTCAGCGTTGAGCAGGTAAGCGAATTAGCCTCAGGTAACCCAGCTAAGCTGCTTGGCCTTAGCGATACAATCGGTTCAATTGCTGAAGGTAAACATGCAGACCTACTCATTGTGTCACGTGATCTGGAGCTTGAACAAGTATTCATACAAGGTCGTCAAATTAAATAGCATAGTGACTTATAATTTAAGAAGCCAGGTGAACGTATAGATCCACACGTTCACCCTGGCTTCTTTATTTACTTTCTTCAATTGTAGAGAATAACAAACTCCATTTATTGATATGGTGATTCCACTTCCATAGTGAAACCAAATAACCTATTGTATCTGCATTGTAGATTCCACTGATCCGCTGTAACCCAACAAGTGAGCACTGTGTCTCCGTGACTGCATGTATGGGTTCCAGCTTACTAAACCCATTAATGATCACATCTGTCTTCTTAACCAGCTTACCATTCTTATAAATCCCTTCTTGCTCATATAGCGCTTTGCGATCACTTAAATCAAGCTTATAAACCTTCCCCGTTTCCTTAATTGTTATAGTAACAATATAGTTATCCATATAAGTTCCACTGCCACTGAGGGCCTGTGGTAGAGGAAGTGCTGCTGGATCATTATTCTTATCTGTGAATAAATAATAGTCTGATGTACCCGCACTCCCTCCTGTCTCTGCGCCAATCAGCATATCGGCTACTCCATCTCCATTCAGATCACATAACTTCATGTAAGGATTATAGCCACCTCCTTGAATGGGGATAACCGTTGCAAGCTCAGAAGACTCACTGTGAATCACAATACTTAAATGATCAAAGTATGGACTACTTTGAATTTGTTTTGTTCCATACAGAACAATTCGATCTTGCTTACCATCCCCTGTAACATCAGCCATCTGCATCTGAATGGGAATCCCATATTTCTGATCAGGTGTATGCCTGACTGCAGCATCGATCCCGCTTACAGTCACAGCATGAGCACTCCCCCATTGACAGCCAATTATCATCACCATTACCACAGAACACACTAATCTCAGCAATCGATACACATTCATTCCACTCCTAACTCGTTAAGTGTAGCTTCTACTTATAGATCTACTCCCACAGCTCATACGGTTAGTATGGATGATCGCTGACAAAATATAAGCCGCCTACCCAAGTTTGGGATAGACGGCTTACGGATATATAGTTATCATTTATCGGATTTGTTCTACTTCAGAACATAGACCTTAACCTGTTGAATACCAAATTGATCTACAAGCTGCTGAGAACCTGGAATGAAAATATCAATCTTATTTCCCTTAATAGCTCCACCTACATCACTTGCTGTAGCCATCATTCCATCAACAGGTAAACCGCTTGAATTATAACCTACAATATAAAGCTTAGAATTAAGTGGAATTACATTTGGGTCAACTGCTATAGTACCAAGCTTAAGTGGATTACCGAAATAATCTACTGCGCCCCAGCCGCCATTCTCCGCTGAATCTGAGGAATAAGCAGTAGCTCTCATGGAAAGCATTTTACTGTATGAAACATTTGATCCGGATGCTGTCTTAATCGTGTTACTAGAAGAAGATGCTGCTGCTTGAACTGGCTTGCTTGCTGCTTTCATAGTAGCTTTCTTAGCTACTACTGGAGTTTTTGCTACACTAGTGGCCACCTGCGTACTTACTTCTTTCACTACTACTGGTTCCGGTTGTTTTTGAGTAGCTTCTACTCGAAGAACCTCAAGGTCCTCTAAATACATGGAGAAGAAAAGCTCCATACAATGCATTTCAGGATTAGCAGTTACTTTCTCTGCAATAATATCACTCTGTGTACTCACTGGTTTTGCATTACTTACTAAATTTCCGTTCTCTGGTGCAGCTACTGCTGTTCCTGTCATTGCTAACAATGAAGTTCCAAGTACCATAGCTGCTAGTTTATTTTTCATAACCTTTTTCATATATCTCTTCCTTTCTATATGCCTACGAGGTTAGTTGTCGGGTTCGGGCTAAAGAAGAGTTGTGCCCGGCCTTGATCTGCAAGCTCTATCACCTTGTGCTAGTTTAACTTGCGATCCATGCTTCACCCCAAACGATCGATGTTTGTGAATCTCACATATTCAACATTCATGATCGTAATAATTCATCCCCCGCACTTCTATGTCTATGTACCCTAGTGAAGTTTCGGCTTGTGAATAGAATTTAGCATACAACCCCCCCCTATTAAACACACAAGAATTGGTAATTGATGCATTATGAGAAGCTCACAGAAAACAAAAAAAGCAGTAAAGACAAAGTCTTCACTGCTATTCCTTCTTATTTAGAAGTCACATGAATGATATAAGTTTAATAGTTCACTCATCCTACTCTATGTATTTACTCATCATTCTCTAATGTTCCATGTTCATTTTCTTGATCTCCACTTTGCGTATCCGATGCTTCGCTTTATCAAGCACCGTAAATTCAATACCCTTATATTCTAACTTGTCTCCTTTCTTCAGAACGTTATTCTGACTATATAACCAACCACCCACCGTATCGATATTCTCATGTTCTAACTCTGTATTTAATAAATCACTAATGATCGTTAATGAAACCTTGCCGTCTACAACAAAATGGTTATCTGAAAGCTGCTCAATCTCTCGCTTTTCCTCCGTATCGAATTCATCACGTATTTCACCAACAATCTCCTCAAGGATATCCTCAATGGTCACCATTCCTGAAGTGCCCCCATATTCATCGATCAGTAGTGCTAAATGAGATTGCTGCTTCTGCATCTGCTTAAGGAGAATTTTAATTGGAATGGATTCAGAGGCAGTCAGAACAGGATGAATAAGATCCTCAATGTTTAGCTTAGGGTTATCATCATGACGCAGGAAGAATTGCTTGGTATTAATCATTCCTACAATATGATCCTTATCTTCTGCAATGACTGGAAACCGAGTATATTGCTCCTCTTTGATCACTCTTAGGTTTTCTTGAAGCGTATCATTGATATATAAGCAAACCATATCTGTCCGCGGAACCTTAATTTCACGTGCCAATAAATCATCAAATTCAAAAATGCGATTTACATAACCTAGCTCACTTTGATTAATTTTGCCACTCTCATAGCTTTCATTTAAAATAATTCTCAATTCTTCCTCGGAATGAGCTTCATCATACTCCTTAGCAGGTTTAAGCCCAAACAGGCCAATGAGAAAGTTCGCTGAACTGTTCAGAACCCAAATAAAAGGGTACATAACTTTATAGAACATAATCAGTGCAGGTGCAAATAATAAGCTGATTTGCTCGGCTTTTTGAATAGCAATTGTTTTGGGAGCCAGTTCCCCAATTACAACATGCAAGAAAGTCATAATGGACAAAGAGAGTACAAGTGCTAATCCCTTCGTTATTTCAGGTGACAAATTCATGTAGACAAAAATCGGTGTAAAAATTGCGTGTACGGTTGATTCCCCCAAAGTTCCTAAACCTAAGGCTGTTATTGTGATACCTAACTGACAAGCCGATAGATAACCATCGAGATTGCTTGAGACCCTCTGAACCGCAAGAGCATTCTTCTTTCCTTCTAATACGAGCTGATTAACACGACTTGGACGCAGTTTCACCATCGCAAATTCTGTTGTAACAAAAAAAGCAGTTGCAGCTATTAAGAATGCGACTATTGCCAGGTTAAGAACAAGCATGTAATCAATCCCCTCAATCGATTTGTATGTACAAAGACTGTTTTGACATTCTGACGATATGCTCTTATTATAAGTTCATAAGAACCTTAATTGTGGAGGTGGTATGATGCAAACTTTTTATCTCACAAGAAAAGAAATGTCCCACTTATTGAAATCATTGCAAGGTACATCGTGCAAGACCCCACTCGCCAATCTACAGGAAGTTTGGATTAAAACACATAAAGAAGAAATACAGTATGGAAAATCGCTTGTTGCCTTTATATCCACCTCTCTTCCACCCATATTTGAAAAAATGATCAAAATGAACAAAAAAGACGCGGGTTTCTCGCTTAATGATATTGTTGCCTTAGGTAGCCAAATCGAATACACACAGTTTGCTATTACATCTGTCCAGAACTGGGTCAAGAGAGATTTTAAAGACCTGATCGGTTGTCCCAAAATCGGCAAGAAATACTCACTTGAACAAGCAGCAACGCTGTTCATCATCGAAGATTTAAAATCATCACTTGATTTTGAGTCAATCCGTAAATTGTTATTAATTCTGTTTCATGATTCGGATAATACGAATGAAGACATCATTTCTCCGATTGAATTGTATGCGGGATATTCATCTATCTTTGAGGAGCTAGACCGTAATAATGATCAAGTGATGGATATTGGCCACGACAGTCTAGTGCGGCAAGAACAGAAGCATGATCATCTGATGGAAGCTATGATTAAACAAAAAGCAGACCGTTACGTAAGTCAATTAGAAAGCTTGAACGGACTTAATGATGAGCAAAAGCAAGCTGTAAGCAATACGATCGTTATCTGTATGCTGGCTGTTCAAACCTCCTATTTCCAATCCTTAGCAAAGCGGTTTCTGAATGGTACTTTGTTTCTTCAAAATTTAAATTAATCGATCGTTTCTTTGTAAATAGGAACATGATTAGTAATACGATTAGTTACATCGTAGGATAGAAAGGGACATATCAGATGAAACCATATAAAATCATAAATTCTTGGGTAAATGAGCACATACATGCGGAACAAGCAGTAACAGCCGATACGAGTGCCGTCATGTCGTTGTTACGCGATACAGCTATCTGGTTACAAAGTAAAGGCTCTACGCAATGGAGCCAGCTTCTTGAGGGTCATGATGTGCATGGTATGGCAGATTCCATTCAGAATGGAGATGTATTTCTTTTTAAACAAAAGGATAGTGATACACTCGCGGCGGTCGTCATGCTTCTACAGCAGCCAAGTGCATGGGATCGCGAGCTGTGGGATGATGCTACAGTTGTAGAGGATGCGATTTACCTCCATCGCCTTGCATTAAATCGGAGTGAAGCGGGATCAGGACTTGGCAGTAAAGTCATGCGCTGGGTTGAGAACAATATTTCGTTCCCTGGCAAAAGTCGTATTCGACTCGATTGTATTGTAGGAAATGAGAAGCTATACCATTTGTATAGTCAGTTAGGTTATGTTCATCAAGGTATTCATACTAGCGGCTTTCATTGTTTTGAGAAACTTTTAGCTGTGCATGATGAGTCGTGAAATTACAAAAGACCTAGGAATGCAAATAAAAGCTGGCACCTGTGGTCATACCCCTGTCAAGTAGACAGATGAAAAAAGCTATGCTGCCAGCGCGCACCGGTATTCGATCGGCGCGCGCTGTTTCAGTTTAGATTGGAACCGCTGGTAATTGTAATAATAAATATAATCTTCTACCGCTTGATGAATCTCA
>NZ_JBFULK010000017.1:0-83564 GCF_056400365.1 Paenibacillus sp. P5_B5 | reverse complement strand
TATTAGGCACGCCGCCAGCGTTCGTCCTGAGCCAGGATCAAACTCTCCATTAAAGTGCTCATCAACCGAAGTTGACTTGCTATAATTAGAGCTGATTGCTCAAAATTTCTTGCTAGCTTGTCTTGATCACTTACGCCGAAGCGCTCGTTTTCTCAACGTTTTGAGGTTAATAACCTCTTGTATGATATTTTGCCTTCGCGGGCAAAAATCACTTTTTCTTCACTCGTTGTTCAGTTTTCAAAGGACAATTTGTTGTTTGTGTGTCTCTTATTACCTACGAGACAACTTTTATATCATACCATTTCAGAAGGCTTAATGTCAAGAACTTTTTTAAATTCTTTTTTTTGCGAATCATTCGTTTAACCGATTGTTTCATTCATACATTAGCGCGTCTTCCGAAGCGACAAGGAGTATCATAACAAATAGATATACTTTATGCAACACTTCTTATACAACCAATTTTATACAGCTCGTTTTATACAAGCTTGTTTATTTCATGATTGTTTTCTACCGATTATCCGTCGTCCTTGAACGGATTGGCTTTTCTAATGCGTACATTTCATCATCCAGTGAGCCCATCTTTTGCTCTATCATTGTGCGAACATCTGATATTGCTTGATTATAAACATAGGGAGACAGCTCTTTTAACATAAAGTCTAACAGGTTTTCAGCAGCTAAATCTCCTATTACTTCAAAACGTTCAGTTTGAAAATAATCCTGGATGCTAGATACAATTTCAAGCTTATGTTCTCTTGGTAGTTTGTTTGGTAGCAAGGTATTCCCTCCTTATTGGGTCCTTCAATTAGTATGACTATGAGTTACAACTAATAATATACGAGAATCATTAGTAAATTGCCATCGGCTATTTATTGTACTTCTTACTACTTGTTTGATAGTCTAGTATTTCTTGGTCCTAAATTGCTAGAAACTCTATCTCTATCTAACGCTTCTTTTAAGGCCTCATTACAATATATTTTTATACAAGTACCTGCTTTGGCATCGATAAGTACATGGATAATGGGAACATCATACTCTTGTACTAACCTTGTATATAAATCAATATACCGTAAAGACAATGATTTCTCCACTTCAAAAGGTTTAGACACTTTTTCAATTTCACCAATTATACAATCGGACTGTTTATCAAGTTTAGCTATATTTACAACGTGGACTTTATTTGTACCAAAAATTTCATCCCAAACAGCAGTTGATTGTAATAGCGGTGCCCTTCCAGCAAGCTGTCTCACTAAATTCACTACTACCATTAATAATCTGTGCAAAACAATCGCATATATAGCACTCAACAAGAAGCTAACACCACAGCTAATCATTATAAATTGAACCAGATGAATGGGATCATTTGCATAACCACTCAAACTATTTAATGTCCAAGTTACAGGGCGAAAGGTTGAAATAATCCATAAAGTAAGTGCAGTTACAGGGAACCAAGCAATTAATGATAACACTCCAAATTCAAGCACAGAGTATCTTCGTACAGATGTAACTCCCATAAGTTGAACCCAAAAGTACATCATGATCCCAGGCAACACAAATATAATTATTGAAAGAAGAGTATCCATTAAATAAATCACCGCCTAATTACTAATTTCTGCATAGCTTAATAAATCCCTTCTAATCCATAATTAAACCATTACAATGTATAATGCTTAGCCTCATCATTTCCTACATATTCACACTTTTTTCCTTTTTTTTCGATCCGAAATGCTTTCTATTCATTGTACCCCAGGAATAGCGTCCCTTTCTAAATTTAAAGATGCCTTCAACGCGATAAAGTATGGTAAGCTGCCGGTAACCCAAATTCTCGATTAAAGCGAACAATACCAATAGCATCGTTTCCTTAAAGGATGAATATTTACGAAATGTGGTCTGCTCCAATAATATACTGCCCAAGGATAACGTAGTCCCTAATAAGAATGCAATAGCAATAAATATCATAAAACTATCAAACTGCAATAAACCAAACAGGTATGCTAACGGTATGATGATGTAACCAAGAGATTCGACAATTGGGCCGACTAATTCGAATATCCAATAATAAGGAAGTGTTAACATACCAATCGTGCCGTATTTTGGGTTAAACAACATCGTTCTATAGTTAAGTAACGTATCGAATAAGCCAATTTGCCATCTTCTGCGCTGAGCCCTTAGATCCTTTAGGGACTCAGGAGCTTGGGTCCAACAGATCGGGTCCGCCAGAAACTGTATTCTGTATTTTTTCTTCTGGTCTTTCATGAATTTATGCAGTCTTACGATGATATCCATATCTTCGCCAATTGTATTCACCTTATATCCACCGCAGTCAATAACAGCCTTCTTATTAAATGCTCCAAATGCGCCGGAAATAATCAAAATAGAATTCAGCCTACTGAGGCTGGTGCGACCCGTAAGAAAGGCACGGATATATTCAACGATCTGAAAGGTAGCGATTTTGCTTTTAGGAAGGTTCATCTCCATAAGTTTACCATCTTTGATTATGGATCCATTGGCAATCCTAACAATTCCGCCCACAGCTACCGTTTCCGGTTTTTCAACAAATAACATGGTAAGCTTGATAAGTGCATCATTTTCTAGTATAGAATCCGCATCTATACATGCAAAGATAGGATATATAGAAACATTAATTCCAGCATTAAGTGCATCCGCTTTACCGCCGTTTAATTTATCTACGAATATTAATCGCTCATATTCATTGTTACGGTAAATTCCGAGCACTTCCTTCGTAGCTAAGCTTTGCATGACAGGTTGAATTACTTTTTTTAAGTTAAACTCTTTTATTATTTTCTCTTTTGTAGAATCATTCGAACCATCATTCACAATGATAATTTCGTATTCATAATAATTTAAGGCAAGCAGCGATTTAATATTGTCCACAATGGTCTTCTCTTCATTATAAGCAGGTACAACAATAGAGATCGGAATCATATTTTTTGATTCAACATACCTTTTGTAATCTGATACTTTCATCTTCTTGAAATAACTAAATATGTCAAAAAAAGCGATGAGCATCTGGCCATTGTAAAACGTATATATTCCAATTGTATACAGCATGCAAAATTCACTAAAATAAATGATGAGCATTCGAAGTAGATACATTTATATGAAAACCATCCTTTATCTTACCGTATTTTGATCACATTAATTCAATCACACTGACAAGTGCTTCCCGTGCATACTGATCATCACCGTTAATAATTTCAAAAGCGTATTCCTTCCCTCCCGGAATGAGAATAAGAGTATTTGCGGCATTATGTCTTACCCACCAAACACTATCCCCGGTGCTTTTCCCTAGAGCTGTGAAGCTATTGCTCGTCCCAATCTTCTCTAGACTTTTGGCCGCGGCAGCTCTGACCTCCCAATCTTTATCCTCTAGCAAAGGAATAATATATTGTTCATCAGCCTGATCTTTAAGTTCACATAACGCTCGTATAGAGGCTATCCGGAGGTTCTTATCATCACTCTTCACATGATCAATATAGTACGGTCTCAAACCTTCAATTCTATAATTAGCCGTGGCCTTTATTAAAATCCCTTTAATATAATCATCACTCAAATTAAATGTTCTTTTGAATAAATCTTCGATCGAACCATTGAACACTGAAATAATCTCAATAATTGCTCTGGAGGAAATGTAAATATTCTTGGAATCATTCGTGAATATTTGTACTAATCCATTCGTATCACCAAGCTTTGATAGGGCAAGCAATACATTATAAATCACATCGTTATTTTTTGAAGAAATAAGTTTAAGAATATAGGGTTCCGTATCTTTAACTATTAATTCTCCTAAGTGCCGACAGGCTAAAGACTTTATATTATCACTCTTTGCATAAAGTCTTTTTACTAGGAATGCTTTAATTCCTGTACCTTCGTAAAATTCCATTAACCGTTCCTGATTGTCTTCAATAAAATCATGACCATAATTAATAATGATATTAATCAAAACATCTTTTTTTCCAGCACTTCTTCTAACATAAGCATTTATCTTTTCAACAACTTTTTGTTTTATGTCGTTGTCTGTATTGAAGTAGGAATAAACCATTTCTTCTAACTGCCTTCTTACTTTCTTTGTGTTTAATTCACGGAAGTAGCTGTAAAACCAACTACAAATAACAGCTATTAAGAAGAATGAGAATAATCCCGCTGATATTTGTAATAACAGCATTGCTTCTCTTGTCATATTTCCCCTCCACCAAAGAATGTTTTGATCTTCTCATAACTCTTCTTATGACGTGAAACGTAACTGGGTACTTTCCAGGTGTTCCACGTAAACGTTTTGTAGCCTGATGAAGTTATGCTTTCAGGAAAGTGGTAATCAACATTTAAGGTTGCTCTATCCATAATGATCAATGAGACTACTATACCGTCCGTCATCCTTACGGTAAGCGTATCTTTAGTGTCCTCGATTACACCTTTGTTCTTATCATCATTTAAGACCAGCAAGCTTGACGGATCTGTGAAATTCAATCTTGCCCAAGGAATTCTTATATATAACGTATTGCCTTCAAAATAGAAATGGTTACTACTCTCTTCAAAGCTTCCTGGAACCAAGGTGGAGCCATCCTCATATTTCGCCGAAATCGTTTCACCTGCAAGGGTTTTATACTCGATCGAGAGCTTCCGAAGCATTCTTTCGAAAATGCCAGAAGTAGACACCGAAGTAAAGTATGATCCTTTGCTTACATTATAATTGGGTACGACCAGTAATTCAGCTTCCTGCTGATTGCGTATGTTGATGTTAAACTCTGCACCGGACCAGTTCTCATTGACATCAGGGGCTAACATATATTCACCATTTTTTCTATCCACAGTGTCCAGATATATCATGATGTTTTTCTGATTAAAGTCTGGCAGCTTACTAAAAGTGGCTGTTATATAGAAATAGGATTCGTTAGCTGTATACGCTATGGTTTGTAATGGATCAGAAGCTCGTAAGGACATCGCATACTTTTTGGGTGTTGGAGATTCCAACGCTAAGATGCCATAATTTTGAGCAGGATCAACCCTATTATGCCACTCACTTCCTTGGTTATAAGGGATCATCAATGATGATGTGAACCTGCTGCTCTTTCCCCATCCGTCAGCCCATTCATAAATTAGACCGCCCATGCTGCCGCTGTCTTGGATTATGTTCATCATCGCAACAATGCCCTCCCCTTGTTGTGATTCACTATTCTGACCGTCCTTATAGTCAACAGCGGCTATCTGCGACGATCCCATGCTTGTAGAAAGCCCGAATTCGCTAATTAATACCGGATATTTCTTTTGAGTCTTCATAAAATCATTCAAGTATTGTTTGTAGCCTGCATATGAAGGCTTTGCAAGATCGGTCTCACCCGTCATAAACCCAGGATGATCAGGAAAGATATTGTAAGCACCAAAAAAACCGCTTATAACCTTACTTGAAATATCAATATTATTAATGTCAACCGAAACCACATCATCCAACCTATCGGGGTTTGAATTAACATGGTGTAGAGTGTCCAGCTCCGGGATGCTGACTACTGCTACAGGGTGCTGCATATTGTAATTTTGTTGCTCATACTGATAGATTTCATCGCTTACCGATGCTAGCCATGACTCGGTCGGCGTTGCGTTGGGGCCAGATGAAACATACTCTCCTTTATACTTGAATGCGTCATTAGCAGCATCCGTTGCCGTCACATGACTTGGGCTCAAGCCAGGGTCAGCAAAGTACCCTAATAAATAGCCGGAAACATCATTCATGTATAAATCAGAGTCTTGTCCATCATTGATGTTCAGTCTAGCATTCCCATGAATGGCGTTAATGGTATCTTCAGTTGCCTTGTCGTAAGCTTCGTTGTATCCTTTATCAAGGAAATTTCCAGATGGCGGCTCACTGTTTGGCGATATGTTCTGAAAAAAGTAAAGCTTCTTATCCGGATAATTTGAATTATAAATATCCAGCGCGCGGTAAAACCCGGCAGGCATCAAGGTATATAAGCGAATGCTATTAGCATTCATCGCCCCGATTTCCTCAAGCCATTGCATATATATGGTAGGCTCATCCGGAAAGCTTCCTTGGGCAACACCTGGTAATGCGGTGCCTATATTAACACCCTTAATATACATATCATTCCAAACACCATCTTGATAAACAGCGAACTTATTATTCGCAATCTTGGACACAAGCTGCGTACCATCTTGAGTGATCTCTGTTTCAGCTTTAAATGTCACACTTTCATCTAAGGGCTCCACATCTTTTAAAATCTTTGACATCAACGGCACATAAAAATTCCAATAAAAATAGGTATTGTCCCCCTCGCTATTTACACTGAAAATTCTATATAACGCAGCGGCACCCTGAAAATATTTTATCTTCTCATGCTCTCTGTAGTCACTGAAATCACCTGCAAAGTAATAGGACTTTTTATTGACCGATGTATTCGCAATGATTGCAGGGAATTTACTATTCAGCCCTAGACGCTTCAACTGATCCTTGCCTGCTTCTGTCACATTCAAATCGTAGGATGCGATGACCGATTCATCATTGGCTGGCTCAACAATTTCAAACCAGTTATAGTAATCAATCGTTCCCGTATTGTATACCTTAGCATAATCCTCAGACATAGATAGCTGGATAGATTGTCCTGTAAAATCCTTGCCGCGCTCAAGGATTATGATTCGATCATTGCCTGCTATCACGATTCCCCCACCCGATAAACTCCACTTCTTACCGTATTGTTGTTCATAGATCATTCTGATCCAATTCGGAACATCCTCTATAGAGGATAAGTCGGAGAAAAACTTGCCTGCCCATCCTGTAAAATGAACTCCAAATATGCCTTCTAACTCCCTCGATACGTTTAACTTCGTAGGATCTCCCGCAATATTGTATTCACCAATGACGGTCGTACCCTTGGCATAACTAGTTGTAATGAAGCTAACCTCATCTACTGTCAAACCTGAAATCCCCTTTGGTTCAACGCCATTCACTTTTGAATTACCTGTTCCGTAGGCATCCGATATATAGATTAGATCAGGTACATGTGTTGTTTTCTCTAAAGATCTTCCCACTAGTTTCCCATTAGAGAGGAAGTTTCCATAGTAATCTTTTTTACCATCATACGCTTTATCTGTGGCAGGATTATTGATACGCAGATAGCTTGTAAGCCAAAATAATCCACGCTGCTTGCTGTAATCTAATTCTGTTATTTCACCGTTTGCAGTCGAACCAACCGGGAAGGTTTTATTTATAACAATCATATCAAGGTTTGTTTTGGGGGAAACGAACCATATGATAAAAGGTGCGATTCCCCCGATTAATAATGCTATAAAAATGATATATCGAATTTTAATCGGTCTTTTCTTCATTCTTTACTCCTCGTTGTTCCAGTTATTCATTGGGTCAATCGAAACCCAAAAACCCTTGTTGTAGTATGAAATAAGATGGCTTTAGTCTTTCATGGAATGTGGGCTGTTCCCATTCCTTCCAATCATATTCCGTCATGGTGAGATTTTGAGCACCCTTTGTAATGCCTTGTTTTATATTTTCTACTCCAAAGCTCAAGCCTTTTACCTTTAATCCAGTTATTTTTCCACGAGCATACATATCATCAATGACATATTTCTTGGAGGGATCCATCACGTTGAGCAGCTGCCATGGAATTCTAATTTCTACTTTTCCATTAATATGATAGAAATCACTTAAGGAATTAAAATCAGGGCTGTCCGGATTTGTTATCCCATATTTGAGAAGTCCTGTTTCATATCCGGTAAAAGGAATTTCCGTATTTTGCACAGGAACAACTAATTGTTTATTTAAACTAAGCCTAATAGGGTTAAAAAACCCTGTGTTCTTGTTGTGAAATGACGGCACTGTCTCAATGAGATTTGTTTGAACCGCATATCTAAAATAATAATTATCGTAATAGGCATCGACTAGAACGTGGGAGTCATTGGGTCCATGGATTTTAACGACAAAGTCTGCATCCTTGCCAAACGTTGTGTCATATTGCGGAAAACCCGTATTTCCCTGATCATCTATAGTATCGATTGGTATTAATAACGTATCCTTGTCAAAGTCGTAATTCTTAGCATCTATCATCAGATAAACATAACCTTCATCACTTTTAACGTATAGTTTAGTATTATCGTCTGAATACAGTAGTGTATCGTCTTTCCACTCATCAAACACACCATCAATATAACTGACACTTTTCTCGCTCCCGGGGTCAAGCGCCAACAGGCCAAAATGCTGCTCATTTGTCTGTGCATTAAGCCAGTATGGACGTGAATCAGGCATATCAAGATCATTGTTGTTCCACGTTCTCTTAAACCATTCATCCTGCCACGAAAAGACTAACCCGCCTGCTAGATTAGCAGAGTGAATATCATTCATCATGCTCAGCAGCATGTCACCTTGTGTACTCTCATCTATGAACCCCTGATTGAAGCCTGTTATTCTGTTTTCATGCGCCTTACCACGTGAAGCTGGAATACCGAACTCCGATATCAAAACAGGCATCGAATGGAATTTATTAATCTCCTCTAAATAAGCTAGATAGGGATTTATTTTACCATTCATATCTTTGTAGTTAATATAATCAGTCTGATAGCTGAAGGTATCGGGGTAATAAGGATAAACATGATAAGATGCAAACATACCGGGTTTATAGCTATCATGCCATTTAATATGCTCTACGTTCACTTCAACAAGATCCTCGTTTTTATAGGGTTCGTTCGGATGCTTCAGTGGATCCGTTGTTACCCAATTCGAAAATGCTACCGGACTTTGCATTTTGTATGTTGTCGTTTCGTAATCGATAAGCTTGTCTCCCACTTCAGAAAGAAATACCTCAAAAGGTGATGCATCTACCGTATAAAGATATTTGCCATTATAATTGTTGCGTTGAGGGTTATTTTCATTCGTACTTACTACAAAAGACGGCTCCCATTCTATGCCTAGAATCCATCCGATGACATACTTCGAAACATCCGATGTATAATTACCGTCTGCATGTCCTTTATTAACGGGTAAATAGCTATTTCCATGTAAAATATCAATCGTATCCTTAGCGGTTGCAATCATATCATTTAATATTTTGTCATCATTACCAAAAGAATCATCGATCGTTGCTATATCGGTTTCATTAATCCAAACCCCACTGAAAATATAGATAGGCTTCTTACCATTTTCTTCAGCACTTCGATTGAAGTCATATAGAGCATTATAAAATTGAGGACGTTGTATCGTGTAAACTCTGATTGTGTTTGCATTCATTTCGGAGATATAACCAAACCATCTATAATATTCATCATATGTAATAGCAACTTCTCCTGGGAAAGCTCCTGGTTTTCCGGCACCCAAATTTACACCCTTCACAAAAATTTTATTCCACTGACCATTTTCTAAAACATAAAAAGCATTCTTATCAACCTTACTTACATTCGTTACTGTATCCTTTATGGTAGTTGTGGTGTTTTCGCTTGCTTTATCTCTGTTTGGTAATATAAACAATACCGAAATGGATATAATTAATAAAAATAATATTATAGAACTAATAATATACCTTATTTTACCTATCTTCATTTCCTATCCGCCTCCCCGCACATCGTTATAAGCACCGATTTACTCGAATGTCCATTGAAATAATACGACAAATTTATACATTATACGACATATACGAATGATACCATACCACACCACACCACATATAAGGTAAAATTGAGTCATTTACAATAAAAAGGAAGTAAATAGCTACGTCCCTTTTTCGTTCTAAACTCCCTTGCCTTGCTAGATACTCTTCCTTTTCTTTCTAGGAGACTATCTAAAAATGCTATTAAAATCTTCATTATAACCGAAAAGGGCTTATTCTTAAGCACGTATCGAACTTAATCAACTTATAATAATGTAAGATGAGATGATGATGGAGATGGAGGAGATCCGTCGATGGAAACGAAGGGGCAAATACTGCTTGTCGTCACTGGAATTATTGTTGCAGCGTTCATACTCAATATAGGTACTGAAGAGCAACCTCCAATCCCCGTGGCAGAATCAACTAGTGGTATTCTAAAATGAGGGTGAGGGGAAATGGCGGGAGGTAATAATAACGGTAAGAATGGAAAAAACGGCAAACAGAACAAAGCAGCTTCAACCGCACTTTCTCCTCAATCATTAGCTGTCATAGCAGCGTTAATTACCAAGGCACTAACTGTTGATTCTGTCCTAATTGCCAGAGATCAACATATTGAAGTACTACTGGTTGGATCATTTAAGAAGGGTGCACCTAATACGATGGATGAAATGACAGTAGGGGAATTGATCGAGTTGTTGCAGAGTGCTAAAGCCACACAAGTTTAACAAGGCTATATTACCTGCGTAATACAGCCTTGTTATAGTTGTGTCCAGATTCTATTGCAGCTTCATAGACAGTGCGCGCGATAAGGTGACCTATCCAAGTAGCAGTACCTGCATATTCTCTCAATCGCCCACGACCTGTAGCAGCGACTACAATTGCATCAGTCGTTGTTCCAGTAGCTATTCGCTCTACCTGATTCATATCTTTGACACGAACTCCTAGATCCTGTAATGCCGCTGCCTTAGCCTCTGTAGCTGTTATAATACAATTTGCCATTGCATTATCGGACAAGTTAGCGTCAATTAAGATAATCATATTAATTGTGCCTGGAAAGAGCTCCTCTGGTTTACGTTCCATACCAGCCCTTGCTGTGTTACCAAGTCCCATCGTAACCCATGAGCAGACACGTACATCATCATCTTCATGAACACTATCGGGCTTTCCATTAGATCTTGGGGGGTAGGTCAATGCTTTATAACCATAATCATGTACATATGCTGCAGTTAACATCCCGGCAACTTTGTCTGAATCGTATTGCTCAGTTTGTAGAAAGTGATCCATTTCTTCAATGGGATCTGCACAATCATAATTCTTATCAACATGACGATTCATGATGTAGTTATGGTAGCCAAAGCCTCCGCCCCATAGTGTCGTATTTAGTGTCCGAAGTGGCGTTTCACTTGATAACAGTAAATAAGATCCATTTGAGCCTGAGATATCGACTTGTTGCATTGAAATTCCTTGAATATCAATAGCATTCATACTCACTCTTACAATCCCCTACTCTCTATCTTTGCAACGTATTATTCAGGAAGTGTCCATTCTTTGGGGCGCTCTGCCGTAAATGGTTGAAATACATAATTTCGATCAAGCTTTAGCATCTTACGATTCGCCTTACGAATCATCACTTGAGAATCATCCCATGCAACTACAATTCCTTTGACATCATTACCAGGGTCCATATCACGAATTACTCTAAGCAAGGTCCCTTCCTGTCTATATAAATCTAATTGTTCTTCACTAATCATATAATCCTCCAAACCTCCATCAACAATAATCAACACATACTACATAACTTACATAATCAACATATACTACATAACCTACATGAATATACAAAAAGACCTGTAACCCTACGTGGGCGCACAGGTCAACTGGGTATAATATCAAGATACATATTCCTTCGATTCAAACCAATAATCGAGTACCTTGGAAGACATTACTCTTTGTTTGACATAATCGACTTGCTGACTCGAGAATTGATCTTCCCAATCTACCAAAAGCTCCGAACAAACTTTAACAATTGTGAGCAGCTCTGACCAAGCAACATATCGTTTGTACCAGAAAAATTGGGGATGTTCAATCATATAAGGATATAAGTCATCGAACTCTGTATGCTTACAATCGAGCGCACGTTCAAAATGTGTCTTAGCTTCAGATAGCTTAGTTATAAAATAGCTCTCCGAAATTGTTTCATTCATGATATTCGGGTGCCTCCTCTCATTAGCCATTAAAATCATTATAATGTAAAAATCAAAAAGACGAAAGGTCATCATTCCATTTCGATTTGCCCATTATTTAGCGACAGAATTCTCGCTAATGAATAAACCTCATAACCCATCTCACGAATGGAGTCGCCCCCTGGCTGGAACGCTTTCTCAACTGCAATTCCAACACCAAGAAGCTTCGCTCCCGCTTTATCTATGATTCGAATAATTCCACGCGCAGCATCACCATTAGCAATAAAATCATCAATCAACACCACTCGGTCATCTTTATTCAAATAATTAGCTGACACAACGATATCCGTTACGATTCCTTTTGTGAAGGATGGAACTCTCTCTTCATAAACGTTAACATCCATAGTCAGTGTTTTTTTACGTCTTGCAAACACAAGTGGAACCCCTAATTCATAAGCAGTTGCAAAAGCAATTGTAATTCCTGATGATTCAACAGTTAGTACTTTTGTTGGTTTATCTGATTTATATCGTGCTGCAAACTGCTTGCCCATAGCCATAATTAGCGCTGGATCAACTTGATGATTCAGTATTGCATCAAGCTTAAGCACACCATCAGAAACAACAATGCCTACTTCTTTAATCCGTTCTTTCAATATATCCATTTGGGTTCCTCCTATAAGCTTTTACTTCTCATTACTCCGAATTTGATGAGCTTGAGCCATATAAATTTTGTGTCAATAAGGTAAACTAGCATCTTAAGCATTATGAGTAAAGTTAACATACTAAACTTGTAGGTATCAAGCACCAATTTTTTAATTTTAACACAAATTTAACGAAACTATTTAGCTTTAATAGGTGTCTATATATATGGAGAGTGTTAAAATAGAAGCACAACATATGGCATACATAGAGAGAGGGTTAACGGGGATGGATAAACAAAGGAAATTATTTACTGTTTGTGCAGTAACAGTTCTATTAATGATAACGCTAATTAGCTGCGATAAGAAACAACTTACAACCTCTGAAGCACCGACGCTAGTTCCAGAAGAAACGATACAACCTACTGTAAACGCGAGTGAAACTGAACCACCAGCCAAAGAAATTCCAGGTGACGTTACGACTAATTCAGTTAAACCAGATACGCCGGTCATAGAGATTATCAAGCAATCAGCGCAACCTACGCCTACTATTAAACCAGAGGTCGCATCTAAAGACACCTACAATCTAACTAAACCAACGTTAATGGGGCTGAAATTAGAAGCTAATAAATCAACGGTATTAACTAAATTCGGAGATCCTACATCTGAGCATAAGTTAGAAGATGACGGTGGCGTAATTAATGTCATGGAATATGATGATTTCTCAGTTGGGTTTAATTCAGAGGCTAAAATCGAGTTTGTGGAGATTCAATCCAATCAGATTGACCCAGGTCTAGGAGGAATCAAGGTCGGTAGTAAAACAAGTGATGTCTTTACTGCACTTGGTAAACCAACCTCTAATAGCTCTTATGTCATTACATACGAATCATCAGGAGCCATACTTAAGCTAGATGTCGATATCGACAAAGATCAGATTTTATCTATTAAACTATTTCCTGATAAATGAGTCATTTAACTGCCACTAAGTTCATAACTTGTACCAATAGGTAACTGCTTGACCATAGTGTCAGCTGAAGAATCTACCTACGGTGACAAGTAGAGAAACACATCTATGTCGAGCACAGACAGATGCGTTTCTTCAAAAGCGTGTTCTTCTCTAGGAACACGCTTTTGTGTAACAAGGGGGCGGTTTATTATGGTTCGAACATGGGGAGAAATCATACGTATTGCATTCACATACGTTGGAACGATTGTTGGCGCTGGATTTGCTACAGGTCAAGAAATTTTGCAGTTTTTTACTAGATACGGCTGGATGGCTACACTTACAATCGCTCTATCGTCTATTCTATTTATTTGGCTTGGCATCAAAATGATGACCATCGCCTATACGATGAAAGCCAAATCCTATGAAGATTTAAATCGGATGCTATTTGGCCAGAAGTTAGGTTCCATTGTTTCGCTGTTCATGTTAGTCGTTCTATTTGGTATTTCTACAGTGATGCTCGCCGGGGGTGGAACTGTATTCTCAGAACAATTGCATTTATCGTATCAGACAGGTCTGCTGCTTACACTAATTGGTTCCTTCTGGATTATTTCTCGAGGTATTCATACGATTATGACCGTTAATACGATTGTAGTTCCAATCATGCTGATTTTCTCCTGCCTAGTTGTCTGGAATTCTTGGCAATCTCCTAGTGCGGATAGTTGGCTAAGAATAACTACAGACTATTCCCATTTGACAATATGGATGGCACCATTCATATATACCGCATTCAATCTAGCAACCTCACAAGCTGTTCTCGTACCTGTAGGTGCAGCTGCATCCAGTAAATTCGTTATCTATTGGGGAGCGGGCATCGGTGGAGGATTAATCGGTTTATTGCTGCTTGGAGCTCATTTTGCATTATCCTCTCAGATGCCTGGCATCACGCAATATGAAATACCAATGGCTGGACTTATTACTTCCTTAGGCTATGGGTTTCATGTCCTCTATTTACTTGTTATTTTTGGTGAAATTTTCACTACCTTCATTGCTGATGTTTATGGACTTACTTTACAAATTGAACAAAGAACCAAATTGAATAAACAATTGATTCTCATCATTATTTTGACATTATGTTATTTTGTTTCTTTGATCGGATTCAAGGTATTGCTAACTACCCTCTATCCATTATTCGGACTTATCTCCATCGTTTGGCTCGTTCTGATGATCTGGCGCAAGCCTGCTTAGTGAACGAACAGCATTATGAAACATGAATAGACGCAGAAACATCATAATCATCCCCATGAATGAAAAGATAACACCTGCTGCCAGATAAATAAGATGCCATTCCTGAAAACTAGCACGATCTCGCAGAACGGCTAGCAAATCAACAAATAACAACAATAATCCAAATATAAATAAAATCATGACGATATAATCTAGTACAGTCCACTTTAATAGCGTAGCAGGAAACGGCATTGTACGTTCGTTAATTGTACGTTCATTAATTGTATGTTCATTAGATGCCACATCACGATGCTGTGCCATTAACCAAACTGCATAAATGATACCTCCAGTTGCAACTAATCCAAGAATAGCTCCTAGGATAGCAAGAAATAGATTTAGATTATGCATGAGTTTCCCTCCTTTATTGAATCAATTTCAAATAATCTAAATCCGAACTAATAGAATCACCAGCATAATCGTCAATAGAAAAATCACAACCGGTAGTAGCATATATAAGACTACTACCGCTTTGTCATTAGGTGATTTAAGATGATGAAATAATGTTCTAGACACTATACTATGCTGGAGAAGGTCAACTAACTTTGTATCCGCCTGGACACATTCGGATTCATTCTTCTCCCCAAGTACAATCTTTCCTTTTTTTCTGCCCACTTGATAAATAATCTCGCGTGGTTTATTCGGCTGATCGTGGCGATTATCCATCATCTTGCCCCCCATTCCTCTTACATTTCAACCAGCTTACAATTCAACCAATTGTAGATTTGGCAGTTTGCGCAGCGTCGCTTCACGCACATGCTTATGACAAGTAAACAGAATGATCTGATGTCTAGTACTTAATTCGTTAAGTACTTCAAGACAGGTCTCCATACGAGCATCGTCAAAATTGACTAATATGTCATCCATAATGAGTGGTAAATTCACGCGAGTTGCATATTCTTCTGCAAGCGCAAATCGCATTGCAAGGTATAATTGTTCAGCTGTACCCCGGCTCAGGTAAGCGGTATCTACTCCGCGACCATCTGGGCGAACAGCTTCAAGCTTCTGTTCAGAAGCAAAGGGAGCACGAATCCCTGTGAACTTATATTGTGTCATCCTTGCAAAATAATCGGAAGCACGCTTCAGTACTCCGGGTTGACGCTCTTGCTCATACACCTCTCGCGCCTTGCGCAGTAGGTGTAGAGCAAAAGCGTGAACCGCGTAATCGCGACCAGCTTGCTGCAAGCTCGCGAGCTGTTCTTCGCGCTGCTGAAGCTTGTCGCTGTGAGAGGTGCCAAGCTCGAGCTTAGCTGCTTCTCCAGCGAGCAGTCCGCGGCGCTCGCGCAGCTCATTCACCTCGCGCGTGACTTGCGCGAGCCGCTGTGTCAGCTCGTCCGCCTGCAAGGCGAGCTCTGATTCGCCATGCTCAGTCAGCATGGCGTCAAGCTCTTGCAGGCGCTGTCCATGGACAAGCGCCGTAAGTGCGGGGAGCAAGTGCCTACGCTCCCCGTCAAGCTCTGCCCGCCGCGCTGCAAGGCGGGCGTTCACGCGGAGGCTTGTCTCCGACTCCGCGTGTGCTTGTTCGAGCAGCTCTGCCATGCGGAGCTGTAGAGAATCTAGGCGCTGGCTTAGCGACAGCGCCGTAAGCTCTACCGCAGCGCGCTCTTCCATAGCGCGCGCTGCTTCTTCCCGCTTGCGCAGCTCTTGTGCAAGCGCCTCCCCTTGGCGTTTCACGCCAAGGATGGGTTCGGCGGCTGCCGAGCTGCCAAGCAGACCAGCAGCCGCTGCTTCAAAGCTAGCTGTTGTAATCTCAGCAGCAGCTAGCCGCCCCTCAAGTCGCCGCTGCTGATGCAGCAAACTATGACCTTGCTCCACAAGAGGCAAACTAGCCTCTACCGCATAAGGAGAGAGCGGTTCACTGAAGGCATGCCGGGTTAACCATTCTGACCACCGTGTACCTACATCAGCGGATGCATATGTATTAGTCTGAATGCGGGCTTCTAACTTCTCCAGCTGCTTATCTACAGCAAATAATTGTTGTTGTAAGTCTGCCGTTTTCTCTCCAAGGAGCGCCCATTTATCCTGTTGCTTGCTCCGCTCTTCTATCGCTGTTTGCCAAGGTTCTAACTGTTCATCAAGCCAGCGCTTCGCATATACCCAAGCATACTCTACCTTACCTGAATCTGCACTTCTTAACTGCCAGAATAAGTACACTTGATCCTGAAGGCGATCACGTAATTCGTCACGTTCTCGTTCGACCCTCGTAAGTTTATCCGTAAGAACAGAGGATTGACCCATAGGTGTATGCTCTTCTTGCGAACCCCTGTATTCGCGGCCTCTTCGTCCTTTGGCTTGATGTGATCCCGCGGTAGACTTACGCATGACCACCGCTATTCCTAGCGCTAAGATAACACCCGCTCCTAGAAGGATTGCACCATACGTAGCATTACCTTGTGTGAACAATAAAGCAGCTCCAATAGCTCCGATAAGGCCTACGGAAATCGGAATTGTTAACGAACTATTACTGTCCTTCTTATGAGCTAGCTGGTCTGTAAGTGCCTGTTGTAAATGGTGATCTTCCACACGCTGTCTTAAATGCTCACATTCTTGGTCCAGTAACTTATAGCTCGCATATTGATTAGCTAACGTCCTTATATAGCTAGTAGGCTCACCTATCTTGTCCCCTATCTTATCTACAAGGGCAGTAAGCTGCATTCCGGCTCCTACACTCGCTTCCTCTGACTTGCGTTCAGCAAGCATCTTATGCTCTTCGTTAAGTCGGTCCCGCTGATTTATCAAAGTATGTTCTTCTGTATCAAGGAGATTCCGTTCCCTCAATAGGTCGTCCATTTGCTGCTTGAATCGGCTCACCTCTTCACGATTTGCTGCCGATACAGGAAAAGACTCTAGATGATGTTCATCCCACTTCGCATCGACCAGTCGCAAAGTACGTTGTAATTCCTTATTTGTTTGCGCATACTCAACTTTCAGTTCATCGAGCGTTCGAAGGTCAGCTTGATAAATCGATACACCTTCAAGTAAGCTTTCAATTTCCGTTTTGTGTAGAAGCATTTGGTCATTCAACATTAATTGATCTAGGAAATGATCTAATTGCTCCAATTTCAACTTGCATTCCTGAGAATCTATTATAAGTCGCTCTTGCTCTTCTAGTAAGCTTTCGTAACGACTTACGACCTGCTCTGGAAAAGCTGGCAAATCTGGCAATTCAGCTAACTCTGCCTGAACGCTCTGCAGCCTGAACCAAGAATCACGAGCTTTCAAACAGGTTTCTAGCCATACACTTTGCTTGTTTAGCCCTGTGCGTAGTTGTTCCAGCTCCTGTATGTGTATATCAGCAGCCCGTTCCTCGTTCTTCATCGCATCGTACTGAGTTATGAAATCCTTACTACGACGAATGGCTATATCTACATCATCGAGCGATTTCAGCTTCATGTTAATCTCTTGATTCTTACCACGCGGCTTATACAGCCGCTCAATACGCGCTGTAAGCTTACGCTCTCCATCTATCATCACAGAAGGTGATATCCCTAGTCCTGCACTATATAAATAGCTACCGATCTCGTCCTTCTGGAGTGTTCGCAGCTCTTGCAGTTCAGTTAACCCAAAAGCAAATAGAACACGAAACAACTCACTAGAAATCCCTCCAAGGATTAAACTTAATTCTTCCTCACCACCGACAGATCCGTCAGGAAACGTCACTTTAACCGTACCCGTAGATGAACGCCCTTTACTGTTAAGCGTTCGGTCAAAACGTTCCACTAATATTCGCTGATCCTTCTCGTCGATTAGGATTAATGAACCACCATAAGTACCGCCTCCAAGCGGTTCATATCGTTCTGCTATGCGATGCTCTGCTTGCCCTCTAGTCATAAATCCAAATAGAACTGTACGTATAAAACTTGTCAGTGTACTCTTACCAGCTTCATTCGGACCATAAACAAGGACAAACGGTCGATCCAGATGAAGTGAGCGGTCACCTAAGGTCCCATAGCCTTCCACATGAATAGCTACGATCCTCATCCATTCCACCCCCCATCGGCTAATGTATCGATCAGCAGGTTCTCTGCTGCTCGCAACATCTCACGCAGTTCATCCTCATTAGCAGTGTCTGCACCTAATACCTTAGCAACCTTAGACTGTAACAATAATGAACTTAATGCCTCATCGCGAAACTGACCGAGTGCATCATCACTTTGCTGCAATTCCCGCGACATTCGCAGCATATCACCTACAAAGCTCCGCTGCTCAAGCAATTGCTCCTGATCAATCACACGTCCTGTTCGATCATCAATGGATTCAGGCCAAATAAATACTGCACCCTGTTCTACTCTAATCATTTCTTGATCTCGTAATTCGTCTAATAAGTCCTGAAGTGCAGATCCCTTGCGCAGTAAATCATGAACCGGTCCTCTTCCCTCAAGTACCAAACGAATCATGCAGGATCGTCCGTCTGCTAGCTTAAGTACCTCCTGCATCTTTAATTCTAGAGCATCCTTAATCTCCTGCTCATTCTCCATCCCTACGATTTGGATAGTCTCTACAAACCAGCGTATTTGGTCCAAAGGATGAAAAGTAAGCTTCGTATAACCCTCAGCGGTAACATCCACTATATAGCAACCACGTGGACCACACTCTCTTACACTGCGTCCTTGTGTATTGCCGGGATACACAATACAAGTATCTCCGCTGTTTGTGCCTCCATTAATGACCTTACGTGTATGTACATGTCCAAGCGCCCAATAGTTCATACCGCTCTGCAGCAAGTCTTGTTTGGTGCAAGGTGCATAATTATCGTGATCTGCTTCACCTTCAACATTCGTATGTAACATGCCAATTTCAAAGACTGGTTGTTTAATATGACTATCTGTCTGTTGAAATTTCAATGCTAGATTATCAACAACGGCAGAGGTTCGATAAGAAATCCCGTGTACACGAGCAATTGCCCCACGTCCCTCTCGCTCAACTAGGACAGACTCGACTTGCTCTGTACCGAATATATAGCAGCCCTCTGGCCAGCTTAGCTTAGCAGCTCGACCGTCTAGTGGGTCATGGTTTCCGTGAATAATAAACACAGGAATATGGTGTATGGACAGCTCCTGCATCGCCTTTTGGAATCGAATTTGAGCTCGTAAGGAACGGTCTGCAAGATCATATACATCCCCACTTATCAGTACCAAATCAACCTGTTCTTGAACTGCTAGCGTAACGAGTTCTTGTAATGCAGCGAACGTAGACTCTCGAACTCGATCTCTAATTGAATCTGGCAAATGACTCATTCCCTTAAAGGGCGAGTCTAAATGAAGGTCTGCACTATGCAAAAATCGAAAAGGCTGCATTCGCATCACTTCCTTTATTAATTGTGTACTCCAGTGCTATCGCCAGCTTCTTTGGGACGATATGTTTCATAAATAGATTGTAACTGTCTCGTAACACGGCTAAGAGCGTAAGTTTTACGTGCCTTATCCCAAGCTGCCCTAGCCATTTCCTCACGATATACAGGATCTGAGATCAGCTTCTCGAGTGCAATACTGAGAGCTACATGATTATCCGGCGGAACAAGTAAGCCATTACGACCGTTCTCAATCTGTTCAGGTATACCACCAACGTTCGTGCCTACAATTGCAAGTAAGCATAACGCCGCTTCTGCATATACAGAACCGAATGACTCTGCTCTCGAAGGTAAGACAAATATATCAAAAAATGGCATGAACTCTTCAGGGTGCAGCATGTAACCATAGAAAACAGTGTCATCATAGATGTCTAATTCCTGCGTTAATTTCTCAAGATCCGTACGACTTGGTCCATCACCAATAATATGTAAAACAAAGTTGAGCCCACGTTTTTTGAGCTCTGCACATGCGAGAAGCAACGTATCTAAGCCTTTGGCTGGGACAAGGCGACACATCGTAATGAGCTGCGGAACTGCATTCTCGTGTTTGATAGGACGAAACCGCTTCTCATCAAACCCGTTTGGCATGATACCAATTCTTTCGGAGTCCTGCACATGATCAGCTAAATAGCCTTTGAACGCATTGGAAACTGTCAATAACTGATTTGCTTTGGCCTCTAATTCCCCATAAAGGGATGTCAAAAACAAATGCTCAGGTCCATCCTGCTCAATTCTTCCATTCAACAGCAGTTCTTTCTCAAAAGCAGAGTGAATAGTCATCAAGATCGGTGTATGAGGATATATTTCTCTTAGTGCTAAAGCAGCAATCGGATGATGTGCATGAATTAGATCATACGGTTTAGTGAGTCTCATTCGACTCCACCAAATATAATCCTTTAGTGTCTGGATATATTTATCAACAATCGCATTACCAGCGTATTTCGAGGGATCGAAGGTCGTGAACTTAACTTCCTCGTGACCTTTTCCTCTTAGGCGCTTAGGTAGTGAAAATAACTCCATCTCATAACCGCGTTTATTAAACTTCTCTAGAAGGTATGGAATCATGGATGAAACGCCACCTGGTTGTTCTGGAGGAAAAAACAACGCTTGTAAAATACGCATAGGAATATAAACACCTTTCCATTTCAAAATCCGGTTCAAGAACACCTTAATTCAGAAGTGCTCTACTCTATTCTAACGTGCTAACAGTTAAACAACAATAAGCCTGCCTATACAAAGCAGACTTATCTCTGGATGATTTATGATTAGAAATATAATTAGTAAGCTACAACTATACCGCCTTCACCAGCGTATGTTCCAATTACTGGTCCTATGTTCGTTACAATGACTTGTTCAAACGGATATTTAGCAAGCACTTCTTTAATAAACTCTTTGGCGCGATCTTCACAATTGGAATGTGCTACTGCAAGCACTTTATTATTCGATTGATTCCAAGTTTCACCAATCTTATTGATCAAATACTTGAGCGCTTTTTGCGTACCCCGTATTTTGTCCACGACTTCAATCTCGCCATCTTCATTTGCTCGCATTACGAGTTTAATATTTAATACGGAAGCTACTTTTCCTTTAAACTTATCGAGCCTACCGCCTTTAATGACATTCTCCAATGTTTCAAGCGTAAAATAAGTCCGAGTTTCTTGAATTTGATGCATCATCGTAGATAGCAATTCATTAAAATGAAGACCCTTTTTGGACCAATTCACGGCATTCACAACTAATAGTCCAAGACCAATCGAAGCAGTTTTAGAATCTAGGATTTCAACCTTCTGACTTTCGTAACCTTCTTCTTCAAGCATATTTTTAGCCATAACAGCATGATTATAAGTACTGCTTATTTTGGAGGTGCATGCAAGAACAAGAACATCCTTCTTCTCAGCTAAGGCTTCTTTGAACTTAATCAGAAAATCCATTGGAGAAGGACTGGATGTCTTTGGCAACTCCTCTTCCTGTCTCATTCGCGTATAAAAGTAATTTCGATCTAAATCAGATTTATAATTATCCGTACCTAAGTCTACGGAAAGGGGAATTACTGTGATATCTAATTGCTCTGCCAATCCTTCTGGCAAATCTGAACTACCGTCCGTAATGATTTTAATTGTCATGATGTTCTCCAGTCTATCATATTTGCTAGTTTACACTTTAATCTATAATAGCCAAAATAGGATGTCAAATGTTAAGAATGACTGCGATTAGATAAAGCTCCACGGATTTCAAGTATTCGAATATTCTCATTACGAAGCTCTTCCTCAATCTTCTGTACAAGTGATTGGATGTGCTCCCCTACTGCATCAGGAAGCTCCGCTTCTTCCAAGCTCTTTACAATATATAGCAAGCATTGATAAGTCCCATCCATCAGTGTTTTTTTGTGACCGTTCTGTACAACTTCAGCCAAAAAAACAAGATGATTAATTTCTAATTGATTTAATTTCATCCGTTCATCACATCCTTTATCCACCTATTATCCATCATTCTGGCAGTTGTGTGAAGGGTGGAATTGTAAAAAGGTGTCAGAAAAAAGCGCACAACCTTTTTTTAGGCATGCGCTTGCAATACATTTTATTCAAATTTATCGGATTAGAGTAAGCTTATCACAGAGCTATTCCGAATCAATAATAAGTTCTTCAATGAACTCATTGCCACACATCATCGTAACACCAAGGTGATCACAATCTTTTTCCTTGTCGATTTCATCCATTAGTCGCTTCGCGATATGTAATCGATCATCCGTACCACCTGATTTACGCAAATCAATAAATCCCGTTATTAGTTGATTTGTAAGATCAACTGTTGCGGTTCCAATCGGCAGAACACCATAAGATCTTTGATAAATCTCATAGGTTAATGCATCACCATCATCGCGAACCATTTCGATTATATAGTCATCATCCAGATCATCCAATTCGTTATCTAGCGCAGCATTTTCATCCAAGTCATCAAATAAGGCTTCATTCGTCAGTTCAATTATATCCACAATTTCACCTTCGAACAGCATATCAATAATGTAAGAGTCGATTTCATCATCCTCAAAATTTGCGACAAGCAAATTAGCGACGCCTTCCATCTCATCATCAAGTGGATGAAACATCCAATCTACACTTCCGATTACATCATTATCTTGAATTTCACAGTATGCTTCTGCAATAAAGTAACCATCTTCATCGTGTATGTGGTATTCAGCCGCATACTGTGACTCCCCAACCATTACCAGTTCAAAAAAAGAACAAGGACGCTCGATTTCTGCTCCAGTAGTTTCTAAATCATCGTAATCCGAACTCTCAAGTTCAATTATGTTGTCGGTAACATCTTCAAAAACATTTTGATCTTCCCATGTTGAAGTGGAAATAATATCTTCGTATACACTGTGAGTCACGACAACATAACACTCTTCCGCTTGAGTCGCATCAATGAGTCCTTGGATATAGCGTTGAACAAACTTTAGCACATGCACCTTATCCACATCATTAAGTGACTCTTCTTCCAATTGGATGGATCCGGAAATACGGTCTGATTCTCGATAGACGAGCGTCAAAGTGCCAACAAATTGGTCATCAAGCATAATATCATTTGTTTCTCCACCTGCCGTTCTCAGGTCAGGTCTAATCATAACTGTTGCCATCTCCATCACGCTCCTTATCATAAGCAAGAAATTTGTATTGGAAGAAACTCCATTTCATCAATACATTTCCCAATTATGAAAAAGAATATAACTCGTGATGAGCTTTAGCTTAAGCAATATTTAATTAATGCCTTTGCCACACCATCTTCGTTATTCGTAACCGTAACATCTTGAGCAAGTTGCTTCAGATCATCTGGTGAATTTCCCATTGCAATACCAAGGCCAGCTAGCTTGATCATTTCAACATCATTGTAGTAATTTCCGATAGCCATAATTTGATCGTACTTAACACCTATTGAGTCTGCAAATTCCTTCAAAGCATTACCTTTGGTTGCTTTCTCATGGACAAGATCAACAAAGTTGAGACCGCTACGAAACATATTTAATCCAATTATCATGCCACGATCACGTAATACTTTCTCTGCTTCATCGATAAGATCTTGTTCAGCCGCAAGTGTCATCTTTACAATCCTTGGGATTTCCATCACATCTGGTATAAGAATTGGCTGTACAAAAAATTGAGCATAAATATCCATTTCCTCTTGGGTAGCAGATTCTACAAATAAATCAAATGGCGTACATACATCAAAGTGCACCTTTTTATCACGCAAGAAGTTAAACAGAGCCGTATATTCTTTGGTCTCAAATGAATAATCATGAACGACCTCATGCCCTTCTGAAAGAACCGTAGAAGCCCCGTTATGCGCAATAATGGTTCCTTCAAGACCTAGCAGATCTAGAATAGGAAACACGGATTGCGGTGCTCTCCCTGAACAAAGAACGATTGTTGCTCCTTCATCATGAACACGACGGACCGTTTGTATAGTTACCTCTGATAGCTGATGCTCATCATTTAGCAGCGTGCCATCTATATCAATTGCAATAAGCTTATATTTCATCTTCATCTCTCTCCAATCTTAAGTAGCTGAATAAATCTGGCTCAACACCAAAATCAGTGATTGAACAAATTGAATCGTGTCGATTGATGACCGCTGTGTGGACGGATTGTCCTTACGATCGCTGTTGCCCCCAGATTTCTTGATCCTATACCGCTTATAGCGGTAGAAATCCGGTGGCAAAGGCGAACGCTTCGCTTCTCCAAGACAATTCCGTCCCCTTCGCTACATTCTACATTTGGTTCGTCTTTAAGCACTGATTTTGATTTAGAGTCATAAATCTATGTTGAAATTCCATGTTTTTGTAATGAATCTAGCTCATCAGCTGTTAGTTCCCTAGTTTCTCCAAGCTCAAGCTCTGGATCAAGCAGCAAAGGTCCCATCGATAAACGTTTCAGATAAATAACCTTCTTACCAACAGCCTCAAACATTCGCTTTACCTGATGAAACTTGCCCTCTGTAATTGTTAATTCAATTTCAGATAAAGCTCCACTCTCCAGGTTGTCCACCTGAAGGATATGCAGCTCAGCAGGCTTGGTTAGATAACCATCGTCAAGTGTCACTCCTTCAGCAAAAGCAATCCGATCTGATTCTACAACTGCACCTTCCACCTTCGCATAATACATCTTCGGTACATGCTTTCGAGGAGACAAAAGATTATGTGACAGCTTACCATCATTAGTAAGTAGAAGCAATCCTTCCGTATCTTTATCAAGTCGTCCGACGGGAAATACATGAAATGGCTGAAACTCATCATCTAACAAATCGATAACTGTACGATCGCGTGTATCTTCAGTCGCTGAAATAACCCCTGGCGGCTTATTCATCATTAGGTAGATAAATTCACGAAATTGTATTCGTTCACCATGTACATCAATTTGGTCGTTCTCAGGGTCAACCTGCATGCCACTGTCTTTCACTAGAGTTCCATTTACATGTACAACTTTGCTTTTGACGAGTTTCTTGAGTTCGGAACGCGTGCCATACCCCAAATGCGCAAGAATTTTATCTAATCGTTGTTTTGAACTCATCGTTTAGGTTCACCTCCACCCTTGTGGATATTCATTTTTTAACATCCCATCAAGCCATTATCCCCAACCTACCGGATAACCATCAATGCAACAAGGCATCAGCCTTAATACTTTAACACAATCGTTATGTATATCATTCACAACTAATACACCGGTTCCGCCAAGCATTGCACTTGGTTCCTGGATATCCTATTATAGTACATGCAAATGTCATTTTCACTAAAAAGCCATTATTAACATGATTGCAATGCAGGAAGTGATAGGATTATAATTGAATTAGATTCATAGATATAATTTTTAAAGTAACTAACATTTTATTAAACAGAGGGGCGTTTAGATGAAAAAAATGTTAATATTCGCAGGAGTTATCATCCTCCTGTTCGGTGCACTCATTACCGTCAATACTTTATCCAATCAAGCTAAAGATAAGCAATTTAAAGATAATGTATATGGCAAGTCCGTATCTCAGCTTAAACCTGCAACAGTCAAACTACTAGATAATCCTAACTATGAGGAAACAATCGCTCAAGCTAATCTGAAAAATAAGATTGCTGACAAAGAAAGCTTCTTCATGTACTTCTATGCATCTGATTGCGTACACTGCATGGCGACGACTCCTAAGCTAGTTGAGCTAGAGAAAGAATTAGGCGTACAAGTACTGAAGTACAATTTACGAGAATACGAAGAAGACTTTGCAACATACAATATTCATTCCACTCCGACTCTTGTTTACTTCAAGAATGGCGTAGAAGTAGAAGCAGACCGTATCGTTGGTGGTATGCAATCAGCAGAAGAAAAAGCAGGCAACCCTGTGGACATGTATAAGACTCTTTTCAACAAATATAAGTAAGACTCATGTGCAATATCTATACAAAACGGATGCAAGGCTTTTGGCCAAGCATCCGTTTTATTTATTTATAGTAGTTCAACTATTTTTAATTGAAGAACAGTGTCTGTAATCTCAATATCAAACGGTTCATGAGTGAATGGTTCTGCATCATTACCTTCTAGTTTCGTTAAATAAACAAGACTATCTGAACGAACCTTCTCTAAGTTAATACCAAGAATCTCGTCTGGGTAGCGCTTTAGCTTCTCTAATGCTGAACGCATCAACTTGGTAGCACCGCTAAAATTCTCATTACGGTGATGATACAAAGCAACTGCCACTTGAAGCAAGCCCTGATATAGAGGATCCTTTGCCTCTTCAAGCCATAGCTCCTCGAGTGATTCATGACATTCAAAATAGTCCCTTGTATGATTGAAATCGTATAGGAATTGAATAAATAAAGGATCGTATTCACGGTTCATCTGTTAAGTACGCTCCCTTTTTTGTACTTGCTCAATCGTAGTTACAATTGCATCTGAAAGCAAGCGAAGCTCTGACATATCATCCTTTTCCCACAATTCATTAAACCGGATCTGATACTGAACTGCTTCTCGTACATGATTAAAATAGTAAAGTTCCTGGATATCATTTAATACCTTACGTACGAGATTCGAATCATCCTCGAAAGATTTCTGAGCCGCTACAATATCTGAACGAATTTTGGACATTTCTTGGTCAAGAATATGTGCCGCCTCTGCTGCTCGACTAAGTCGCAAGCGAACTTCCTCGGGAAGGACAGCTCCTTTATACTTGTAGTTAAGTGAATGTTCAATGGTCGCCCAGAAATTCATGGCTAGCGTGCGAATTTGGATTTCGGCTAGTACTGGCTTCATACCAAGCAGCGTTTGCACTGGGTACTCCACAATCACATGATAAGATCGATAGCCACTTTCTTTTTTGTTCGTAATGTAATCCTTTGCATAAATAACCTTCATATCATGTCTTGCTTGAATGATCTCGGCTATTCTTTGGATATCCTCTACGAACTGGCACATAATTCGAATACCAGCGATATCCTCAATTCCTGTGTCGAGCTGATCCATCGGAACATCGAGTCGCTTCGCTTTGCCCAGAATACTGGACACCTTCTTAATACGGCCTGTGACAAACTCAATCGATGAATACTCTTCTCGACTACGCAGCTCATCACGTAGTGTTTTGAATTTAATTTTTAATTCTTCAACGGCCTGTTCATAAGGAAAAAGAAACTTTTTCCAGTCGCGTCCATCCATCGTATTACCCCCGATTTGGGCAAATCTATTTGGTACCTGCACCAACTGCTTGAGAAATATGCGTATAACCATCCCTTTTGAGAAGGGTACGTAAGCCTTTATTAATCGTTTTACACACAGCTGGACCTTCATAAATGAGTGAGGTATATATTTCAACCAGACTCGCACCTGCTAGAATTTTCTCATAAGCATCTTCCGCAGTAAAGACGCCCCCGCTCCCAATAATCGGTAGCTTTCCTTCAGTAATCTGATAAACACGACGAATAAGATCAGTTGACATCTTTTTAAGTGGTTTACCACTTAATCCGCCTGTCTCTACCCGATTTGGATGCTTAAGACCCTCACGTGTGATTGTCGTATTCGATACCACAATACCCGAGATCCCCGATTCCATGATACTCCGAACAGTTGATTCCACCTCATCCATTGTTAAATCAGGTGCAATTTTCACGAGAACGGCTTTCTCTTTACCACCAAATCTCGCTTGCTGAATGTTTCTCTCATCGACAACAGCCTGTAGCAGCTTCGTCAATTCATCCCCATGCTGTAATTTACGTAAGCCAGGTGTATTAGGTGAAGAAATATTCACTTCAAATAAATCAGCTACTTCATACAATTCACGAATACAGGATCGATAGTCATCGATAGCTTCTTCATTCGGAGTTACCTTGTTCTTACCAATATTAACAATCACCGGAATGCTATAAGGCTTCGCATTGCGTAAATTATCTGCCATTTCTCCAACACCACCATTGTTAAAGCCCATTCGATTAATGAGTGCTTTATCTTCTGGTAATCTGAAGGAACGCGGAGTTTCATTACCCGGCTGTGCTTTGGGCGTTACAGTCCCCACTTCCATAAATCCGAAACCCATTCTTGAAAATCCTGTTACGGCATGTGCATTCTTATCCAAACCAGCAGCTAAACCGATTGGATTAGAGAAATGTAAGCCCCAGTGATCTGATGCTAATTCTTTTTGTTCAGCAACACCCCATGTAGCTCCCAATACGCTTGCCATCCCTGGGATCTTGCTTGCAATGTTGACGCCACCAATTGTTAAATTATGTGCTGTTTCCGGATCTAATTGGAACAACACTTTTTTAATGAAATTTCTGTAGAATGCACTCATGTTGTCCCCACTCCAATTCGCTAGACTCTAAAAGACAGTTTATCTGTTTCTTATGTTGATTGCAAAATATTTTCTGAAATCGCACTATGATTTTGTTATAATAATCTACAAGCTGGAAATAGAAAGGATGATTTCTATGGGCAAAGTTAAAAAAACGCATATGACTCACAAAAAACAGAACGAGGTAAATAAGAAAGCTATCATTTGGACAAGCTCCATCACTGGAGCCTTCTTAGTAATAGTCGTTCTTCTCATCGTATTGACACAATAATGTACGATAATTTGCAATTCTATAACCACTTATAAATTTTATTTGGATTACGTTCTTCCGTTTGACTAGGTAATTGAAATGGTTCAGGCTTAGATCCTGGCTGCGCTCCTGAATCCCCTTCACCTTTGCCTTCATTATTACTTGGAGGTAGAGGTGGAAGGAGGTTTGTGCCTATTGTTACTTTGGTTTCCAAGGGAATCATTGCGAACAATTCTTCTACATCTTCTTTTCTCATTCGAATACAACCAAGTGATTCATCTTTATGGATGCTATCCGGTTCGTTCGTACCATGAATAGCGTACAACGTATCAGAGAGTGTCATTCCTCTAGAACCAAAATCTCCATTTGACTTACCATTTGGATTCCGTACCTTTTCACTGATAACAAAATTACCTTCTGGCGTTTTATCACCACCAAGTCCAACAGGAAAACTACGTACGATCATTTGTTCCGATACGACAGCCAAATGATAATTTTGACGATCGACAATGATTGCAAGTGGCTCTGTAAGTGGTTGATCTGAAGCACCTATATCATTGGTATTCAGTCCACTTTTATTTGATGAAGGCTGTGAGGAAGATTCATTCGTATTCCCACCGTTTGCCGGTTTAGCTGCTCCTGCAGCCTGTCCCTTATTCGCGAACACCTCTAGCATATGTGGCGTGAGACCACTAAGTATATTATTAGGATACGGCTGAATTAATTGTTCAGCTTTACTCGGCTTAACTCCATTACGTACTTCGTAGGCTAGCATTGCTGATCGCAATACAGCTTCTTCTTCTTGCTCCTGTTTCCACTTACTAATATTCGACTCATATTGTTTACCGCTCTCAGGTTCACATTGACAACTCTTAGCATCATAATAACTGATGGTCGAACTCCCGCCCTTAGGACTTGTTTGAACCGATAGCAATAGCTTAGGAATACTGGGCCAAACATTCCATTTGCCATCAATGCTTTTATGACCAGCGAGTAGAAGATTATTCTCTAATCTACTCTGCCTTGAGCCCATCATCTTATGGAGTGCTTGTCCATTATCGATAGGTGACTCTGCTTGATTCACATAAGTGAAGCCAATTCCTGAGAAATCTTCAAGCTTCCCAGTATCTTCCCCAATTGAGGTCACCTCTTGAGTATCACTATCTGCTGGTGATGGCTCTGCATGATCCATGAATCGTCCCCAAGATGGTAATAGAAGTAATAATAGAATAAGGGCTGCAAGACTGATCCGTCTCACGTACTTATGCCTCTCCTTCATTGCTTGAATTGAATTCTTATTATTCTCAAGCGCTTGTTTGATTCTTTGTTCATATGGATGCTCATCATTCTCGAATGCTTTATAAATTTCTCCAGCTTGGGTAAAGCAATAAGCTGCCTTCCCATCCTCGCCTTTAGATAAATATTCCTTACCTAGTAAATACCATGCAAATTTATCATTTGGATGCTGCTTGAGATATTCTTTGAAAAATTCCGGATCGTCTTTCCACTCCAATTGAATTCACCACTTTCTACGATGCTCTCCTAACTAACATCGGCAGATAAGCGTCTTCTTTAAAGATCTGAACAACTCATGCATATCGATTTATGACCGCTGCAATATGAGTTTCAACCAAAAATATGTAATAAAAAACGCCTCCTCATGAACTGAGAAAGCGAGATTCATCTTATATTAACCTTCCTTATTAAAAGGTTTATCTTGCACTTTAATTGAATCAGTTGGACAACCGTCCTGTGCATCTTGAAGATCATCATACAGATCCTCTGGTATTTCAGTCACACCACAGTTATTGTCATCTCCATAGATAACGACCGCAATTCCATCATCATCATAATCATAAATATCAGGCGCAGTCGCACCGCAAGCCCCGCATGCAATACAAGTATCTTTCTCTACCCATGTATATTTAGCCATGTTACGGATTCCTCCTACAAGTTCAAGTTATGGTGAACAAGAGCGTTATATAAACAAAAATATAATTCATTTGAAGTATACGCTACTAGTTGTCTTTTTTAACTATAATATAAGCATCATACACACACAAGTCACAACCCCAAATTCGGAAAAATTCACCTTTTCGTTCTATTCTTCATCTATAGGATTATTCTTCAGATGGTCCATTTGCAAGGAAGTACCTCGTACCTTGGTATTCCGCAATAAAGTAGATGGATCATCTCCTAACATGCCAAGTGTAACGACAGCCCCTTCTCCAAATTTATCTCGAAGTGCGTCCATCACTGCTGTTAGCTTTTCCTTCTTTGGTTGAATCTCATAATTAAATAAATCTAGCTGTATAGGCATCTCTTTCTTAAGCTGCAAATTATTAACTGCAACGCCAAGTAAACGGATCGGTTCACCTTGCTTCCAATGTTTATCGAATAATAAACATGAAGCACGATGAATGTCATCTGTTAGATCTGTTAGTTCAGGTAACGTTATCGCTCTTGTAATGGTTTTCATATCAGGATCTCGGATCGTAATCTGTACCGTCGCTGCAACAAGCTTCTGTTTACGTAGCCTTCGCGCTACACTATCCGATAGATTCAGCATGACGCGAGCCACCTCAGCACGTTCTGTCACATTATGTGGGAGTGTTGTCGTATGTCCAATGGACTTGCTCTGCTCTTGTTCAGGATTAACTAGCGAATGGTCAATCCCGTTAGCAGCAGCTATCAAATGAGGCCCATTAACACCAAATTGTCGTGTCATTAAAGATTCATCTGCTTTAGCCAATTGACCAATTGTACTAATTCCTAGCCGTTTCAGCTTCTCTCCCGTCTTCTGTCCAATACCGAATAACTCATGACATGGTTTATGCCATAATACATTTGGGACATCTCTTCTTCTGAGTACAAACAAACCATTAGGCTTCTTCAGATCCGAGGCCATCTTGGCAAGCAGCTTATTAGGTGCAATCCCAACAGAACAAGCTAAATCTAGTTCTTGTTTTATCCGTTGCTGAATCTCAGCAGCTATTTCTAATGGAGTTCCAAATTGTTTGGACCCCGTTATGTCCACATAGCACTCATCAATCGATACCGCTTCAACCAGCGGGGAATACGAATAAGTAATTTTCATAAATGCACGTGAGAATTGCCTATACAAGTCAAAGTTTGGCCTCAGCAAGATAAGCTCAGGACATAGCTTTAAGGCTTGTCTAACATGCATTCCTGTTCGTACCCCGCGCGCTCTTGCAACATAGGAGGAAGTGACGATAATACCTTTGCGTTGTTCCACAGAACCAGAGACTGCAATGGCTTTGCCTCTATACAGTTCTGGTTCCACAGCCTCGTGTACAGAACAATAGAATGCATTCATATCGATATGCAGAATGACACGTCCTTGTTTAGGATAATAATCATTCGAACTCATCTCTCACATCCTCCAATCTGTTTACTATAAACTGCAAACCCTCTATCATACAATGATTTCAACATCATATTGTCAGAAAATATTAAGCAATAGCCTATGATTTATGCTATAATCGTAAATTATACATTCGAATGGATACAATGGTAAGGGGGATAAATCATGAGGGCAAAGATCCAGGTGTTCGACACCACATTAAGAGATGGTACGCAAGGCGAAGGCGTCTCTTTATCCGTTGAAGATAAGCTCAAAATCGCATATAAATTAGATGAACTTGGTGTTCATTATATAGAAGGCGGTTGGCCAGGTAGTAATTCCAAAGATATCGAATTTTTTAATCGTTTGAAAGACCTTCATTTATCTCACGCCAAAATTACTGCTTTTGGTTCAACCAGACGCAAAGATTCACAGGCAGACGAAGATTTGAATCTAATCAGAATTGTTGAGTCTGGAGCGACAGTCGCTTCAATTTTCGGTAAGTCATGGGATTTTCATGTTCATACTGCAATCCAAACAACTTTAGAAGAGAATAATGCAATGATCTATGATTCTATTTCTTATCTGAAGCGTAATAGACTTGAAGTTATTTACTTAGGTGAACATTTTTTTGATGGGTATAAGAACAATCCTGAATATGCTCTCCAAACAATCGTACAAGCTGAGGCAGCTGGTGCAGATGTAATTGTACTTTGCGATACAAATGGCGGCTCCATGCCCGATGAAATATTTTCAATAGTAAGTATTGTTAAGGAACGCATTCTAACACCACTTGGTATCCATGCACATAATGATTGCGAGCTTGGCGTAGCGAATACACTTGCAGCTGTTAAGGCAGGGGCAACCCATGTACAAGGGACAATTAACGGTTATGGAGAACGCTGCGGTAATGCCAATTTGTGCTCCATTATTCCAAATTTACAAATAAAGCTTGGGTATTCCTGTATCTTAGATACACAGCTTGCAATGCTCACACAATCAGCAAGATATATTAGTGAAATCGCGAATATGTCAATGTCTGTTAGCCAGCCTTATGTGGGAGCTGCCGCGTTCGCTCACAAAGGTGGAATCCATGTTTCTGCAATCTTGAAAGACGCTTCAACATATGAACATATCGTTCCAGAAACAGTAGGTAATAAACAACGTGTTCTCGTATCCGAACTTGCTGGTCAAAGCAATCTGATGTCTAAAGCTCAAGAGCTCGGTATCGATTTTAATCAATCTGACAAAGCACGTGAGGTTATTCAAAAAATTAAAGAGCTTGAGCATGAAGGCTTCCAGTTTGAAGGTGCAGATGCTTCACTTGAATTACTCCTTCGTGAAGCGATGGGGACAATTGAAGAAACCTTTACTGTTGAATCGTTTAAGATCATGGTTGAGAAAGCTACTGATCGCGGTAACATGACTGAAGCCATTGTAAGAATCAAAGTTCAGGATCAGATGATCTTGACTGCAGGTGAAGGTAACGGACCGATAAACGCACTTGATAATGCGCTTCGCAAAGCACTTATTCCTCATTATCCGGATATTGAGAACATTCACTTGACTGATTATAAAGTCAGAGTATTAGATGAACAAGGAGCTACAGCAGCAAAGGTTCGAGTGCTAGTTGAATCGACCGACTTTAACAATTCATGGAATACAGTTGGGGTCTCAAGCAATGTGATTGAAGCAAGCTGGCTGGCATTGATTGATTCGATTCGATATGCACTCATTGGTAAGCAGCGCATTGATTCTATCTTAGCTGAGTCTGAACGATTAGGATTAGTAAACCATTAATGTCGCATTAATATGGATAATACAAAGCCTCCTTATTCGATAGTTTCTATCGTCTAAGGAGGCTTATTTATCTAGCTTTGTTCAGCTAAAGCAATCATCTTCTTAATTTTACGCTCAAGCGAAGCATAAGACTCCATATAGAATATGTCCTGAATGACACCATTCGTATCAATTAAGAAGCTCGTTGGAATTGGCTTAATGCCATATTGCTCTGCCACATCGCCCTTCATATCAAGTAGAATTGGGAAAGGCAACTTATGTCGTTCAACAAATCCCTTGATATTCTTCATATTATCGCCTGGCGTTATATTTACCCCGTATAAATCAAATTGCGTGCCATATTTCTCATATAGCTTAGCTAAATCCGGTGCCTCTTGATTACAAGGTCCACACCATGACGCCCAGAAATTGATCATGAGCGGTTTATCTCTCTTACCGCCGACTACATAAGTTTGATTCCCATCCAAAGACTGCAATGTGAAGGATGGAGCAAGATAATCCAGCTTAGCTGCTTCTTTTGATGGTACGCTTGCCATTTGATCTTTGCTTTGTATATTTTGAAATATCGCAATACCTGTCAATAAGACAACAACCAACAAAACCACGAAATTATTTCTTTTTCTATTCTTCAATCATGACTCCCTCATCTCTATGTAACGCTATTCTTCCTTTATTATAATTCGTTTCAAGTCCAAACTCCAAATTAATTCTAAATTTTATGTTAAATCAACAAGGTATGGCAAGTAAACTTCAGGGAAACATAACGGTAATATTGCCTCAGAAGAAATGGATTTACTGTCCATAAATGAAAAGAGGAATTCTGAAAATGCAATCAGCCAAAAATTCAAAGCCAATGCAAAAGTCTAAGTCACAATCGTCTGCTAACAGCAGTAAGAATCGCACTTGGGAATTTATTGCCTTAGCAACAATTCCTCTTGTGCTTGTACTCGGTAATTCCATGCTCGTTCCCATATTACCTGAACTTCAAAAGGAACTCGGGGTATCACAGTTTCAAAGCTCCCTTATAATCTCCTTATTTTCCATAACTGCTGGTATTGTTATACCTGTTCTTGGCTATTTATCAGACAGGTTCTCTCGCAAAGCCGTTATCATCCCTTCATTAATTGTCTACGGGGCTGCCGGCGTGCTTGCTGGCTTCGGAGCTGTATGGGGTTCTTATACGACGATTATTATTGCTCGAATCATACAAGGGATGGGCGCAGCGGGTACAGCACCAATTGCTATGGCACTTGTCGGTGACATGTATGATCAAGGGACTGAAAGTAAAGCACTCGGGTTAATTGAAGCATCTAACGGCGCGGGCAAGGTTCTCTCGCCAATCATTGGTTCCCTGTTAGCATTAATTGTGTGGTATGCCTCCTTCTTTGCTTTTCCTGTGTTCTGCGCCTTATCTCTGTTAGCAGTTATTTTCATGATTAAAGAACCCAAGAAGAAGCAAGCCCCACCTAAGTTAGGCGAGTATCTGCATAAGATCGGCGACATCTTAAAACAAAAAGGACGCTGGCTCATCACAGCTTTTTTTGCGGGTTCAATAGCCTTATTTATTTTATTTGGTGTCTTGTTCTATCTGTCCAATATTCTTGAAAAACCACCATACAATATTGATGGCGTAATAAAAGGCTTCGTAATCGCTATTCCGCTTCTAGGTCTAGTCGTGACCACCTATATTACAGGAGCAGTAATCAAGAAGAATGGTACTCTTATGCGCATCCTGATCAATATTGGAGTAGCAACGATGGCGATTTCACTCCTCTTGACTGTTTTCTTTTACAAAAATATATATGTGCTTATTGGCTTCCTGACTCTCAGTGCAGTAGGTACCGGTTTATTGCTACCTTGCCTGAACACCATGATTAGCGGTTCAGTTAAACGAGAAGAACGCGGGATGATAACATCCATCTATAATTCTCTTCGATTTATTGGTGTTGCCTTTGGTCCTCCATTGTTTGGCTGGCTTATGGATAAATCCCACTCTATTCTTTTTATAACCGTATCAAGCCTTGCTTTTGTAACTTTAGGCTTTGTATTTTTCTTAATTAAGCCTGAAGGTAAAATCGGTTGAAACCATAATTAAGTTTACAACGTATTAAATGGATATACTTATTGACGGAGGTTAAATGCTATGTTCTTATCACCGATCTATATCCTAATCATCCTTGCTTTTGGATTATCCATTTGGGCACAATTTCGTGTCAAAAGCACCTTCACCGAATGGTCTAAAGTACCTACTCATACTGGCCTTACTGGCTATGAAGCAGCGCGCAGAATGCTCGATGAGAACGGGTTACACGATGTACCTGTAGAACCTGTTCGTGGCTCATTAACCGATCATTATGATCCTATGGCACGTGTCGTGCGTTTATCTGAGCCTGTGTATTACGAAAGATCCATTTCAGCAGTTTCTGTTGCTTGTCACGAAGTAGGACATGCTATTCAACATCAAGAGCACTATCCAATGCTTGTTGCAAGACATCGTATGTTCCCACTGGTCAACTTTACTTCAGGGATTGCACCAATACTCATTATTGCAGGGATTATATTCTCATCATTTAGCTATCTGTTATTGATCGGTATTATTTTCTTCTCGGCAGCAGTTCTGTTCCAGCTTGTTACACTACCAGTCGAATTTAATGCAAGCTCAAGAGCACGAACAATCATGGTATCCAGTGGCTTTATTACGAACGATGAAGAACGCGGAGTTGGCAAAGTATTGAATGCAGCAGCACTAACTTACGTAGCTGCAGCATTAATCTCCGTACTCGAGCTACTTAGACTTATTTTGATTTATCGTTCTAGAGACTAAGCAACACATAGCAAGAAGAAAATAAACGGCTGTTCCACATGTAGCATAATCTACAATGTGGGACAGCCGTTTCCTTATTTGTTAAATGTTTGAATCAATTTCATAACTGATCTAACTGGTTATATTGAGGTATTATGAAATTGATTCGTTTATGTATTTATTTTACTTTGCTTAAAATATGTCATCAGGAAGCGAATAAAGACTTCAGCAATTAAAGGAAGTTTCTCGCCTCTTCTACGGATCAAACCAATGCTTCTTGTTATTTTAGGCTCTATAATTTTCATTTTGATTGGTTGAAGTGTAGTCGATTCAATTAAGGCTAGCTCTGGCAACAAGCTGACCCCCATACCCGCTGCTACTAATCCACGAATGGCATCGGTTTCCTCCGCTTCGAATTCGATTTGAGGGGTAAATCCAGCCCTTAGACAAGCATCCATAATAATCGTACGTAGGGAGTAAGTTTCAGAGAACATAACGAATGGCTCATTTTTCAACTGACCTAGTCGTATTTCCTTCGCATCGGCGAGTCTATGCCCTGGAGGAAGGATCGCGTAAAGCTCATCTGTCATGAGAAACTCTCCAGTAACATGTTCGTGTGTCTCTGGAAATGGTGAAACAAACGCTAAATCAATCTCCCCCTTTGCTACATCACGAATTAAACTATTATAAGTACCTTGTCTCAAAATAAATTTAGCAAACGGATAATCTTTTCGAAAAGCAGCTATCACAGAAGGCAATAATGTTAATACTATACTATGTGGGAAACCAATTCGAATTTCTCCTGCATCCGGATCAAGGAATTCATGAATTTCATCAACTGCTTTATCTAAATCTGCTAGAATACCTTCCACTCGGTTCAAAAATAACCTACCTACAGAAGTCAGTTGTACATTTCTACCCTTTTGTACAAACAAGGAAACACCAAGCTCTTCCTCAAGCAAATGAATTTGCCTGCTTACTGCGGATTGAACCACGTGCAGTTCTTCAGCAGCTTGTGTAACGTGTTGTTTTCTCGCAACTTTCACAAAATACTGAAGTTGTCTTAGCTCCACGATTGGACAAGCCCCTTCCATGTTGTTTATAATTAAAACTGTGACAAACTTTATAGATAAAAAGAGGAGGAACATAATCATGTCAAACGAACGTACTGGAATTGCAACATTTAAAGGTTCACCAATTACTTTAATAGGTCCTGAAATTAAGGTAGGAGACAAAGCTCCTGATTTTACTGTTAGTAAGAATCTTGTTACAGATGCAACTCTTGCTGATTATACAGGCAAAGTTAAATTAATTTCCGTTGTTCCTTCACTTGATACTGGTGTTTGTGATGCACAAACACATCGCTTTAATGACGAAGCTGCTAGCCTAGGAGAGAATGTAGTCATTCTTACGATCTCCGTCGATCTTCCCTTCGCGCAAGCACGCTGGTGTGGAGCAGCTGGTGTAGATAAAGTGGTTGCACTTTCCGACTACAAAACAAAATCATTTGGTCAAGCTTATGGCGTATTAATCAAAGAATTGCAACTTGATATGCGTGCAATCTTTGTTGTTGATGCTAATGATGTTGTTCAATATGTCGAGTATGTTAGTGAAATGTCAGAACATCCGAATTATGAAGCAGCAATAGCAGCAGTTAAAGCTCTAGTATAATCTTGTAAGAAGTAATTTCATCTGAACCCAGAAACAGCAGATATACCTGGCGGAAAATTCCTCCGGATATATCTGCTGTTTTTACATTATGTATCATCATATTTTATATGCAGCTAATTTTCTATCAAGCAAACTATAGATTTGTATTATGACTCTATAATTAGCACCTAAATCTCCAAGTGATCCCCGTGATGCTGAATATATATCAACCGCTGTGGTCACCGGGTTTACAGCGAATAATGTCAATGTAATATCCAATCTTCTTCCAGATATCGTTCTTTTCTCACAAACGATTTCGCCTACAGATTTCACTTCATGCAGTACCTTATAGCCTGAATTGCGAAGAACAGTGGTAACTTCATCCCATACTTGATCACGGGACATTTTGTAATTTCTAGTTTTTAGTGCTGGGTCTTTGGCTTTCTCCCCAGTTGTATCATGGCTACGAAATAAACCGACTAAAGTGCGTTTTAACAATCGATTTCCTCCTTTGATAAAACAAGAAGAAACGGCTTGGATGCCCTTATTAATCAGGACAATTACGTTTCTTAAGGTGAACTTAACAAACAAAAACCCGCAGATGCCGTCCGATTTAAGTGCTTCAAACCCGCTCTCGCAGGTGGGTGACCGCAGTAACAGTTTTGAAGTCCCTTTTCGAGGGCAGGTCAGCAATGCTACGATATTAGGTCTCCCGTGAAACAGTCATTGGTTTAAAACAACATAAAACCGAGACGAACATCGCAGGATGTAGTATTCACATTATAAATCAGTAACGCTTTGTTTTCAACATCTACCCGCGAATACCATCAGTAGAGCCTTCATTTTGCTTTTCTTTGACTTCTAATTCCACTTCACCTGATTCATCTTCCTTATTCTGCATAGCTTCGATCTTAGCAGTCATCTTATCAAAGCCCCGCTGGAACATAAAATAAGTTAAGAACGCCATTAAGCTACCTGTGAAGAACAAGACAAGAAAAGTAAATTTGCTGAAATAAGAAATATAGAGAATAGCAAGATTACCGGCTAAGATTACAAGTGATCCAACTGGATTACCAATAGCCATAAGAAGTGAATTCTTAATTAATCGAGTAAACTTGGCTTCAATGTGTACAATGAAACAGAAAAAGTAGAATATCGTTATGGTTAAAATAACTGTAAGAACGAGAAACATGATGGATAAAATTTGGAAGCCACTATCTTGTTTTAAATAAAAATTATAGTTGAAATAAATCATAAAATAGGTGATGACAAATATTAAACCTGCTACCATACTTTTGAGGTAATTTTCTTTAAAGCCTTTGAAGTAGGTACGAAACATTGGAGCATCGTCTATACCTTGAATAAACTTCCGAACAATGGAAAACATTGCTGATGTTGCAGGAAACAAAGTAAATGGTGCTACGATTCCCACAAGCATAAATGTAGTGAAATAAAAGCTTCCATCAGTAGTAGTCGGATCAACCGCATACAGCGTAATTAACACAAATAACGGTGTGAACAGTGAACATACAAGCCATAAAACATTAATAAAAGCAAATCTCATTATCCATTCTGTTAAACGATAAAGCCCACCCATAAATCCTCTTAGTTCCAAATTCACGGCCTCCTCATAACTTTACAGCAAGACAATTTACCTAGTTAATATCTAGTATATCGTATTTTTATTCAGATAGATAGCATATAACTTGTTGGAAAAAATCGGATTTTGTAGCTTTTTTCCCATTTACAAAAGAAGAGCGAAGCATAATCAACATATGCTTCGCTCTATTATTAAAACCAGTTACATTAATTTTACTCTTGCGTGCCTTCAGGACTACGCTTTGGCTGTGAAGTACGAGTACGTTCACGTGATGAGTAATCTCCACGATCTCTGTTGCTGCTGCTGTTATTACTGCTGCGGCCTTCGAAATCACGATTACTGCTGTTACCACGGTATCCACCAGTACGACCATCACGGCTACCTGATCCACCATCTTTACGAGGACCACGGGAACCGCCGCCACCATTGCTGCTGTAACGCTCAAAACGACGCTCTGTACCTGCGCTACCGCCTGAAGCATTAGAACCATATGAACCACCCATACGACGTCCAGAAGAACGAATATCAGGACGACGCTTCTTAGCGCGAAGTGGATCCTCAGGTGTAAGCTCGATGTTGATATCTTTCTTATCGCCAGTTAACAATTGTAAAGCAGCGGCAAGTAGGTTTACCGAATCGTATTGCTCTAGCAATTGAATAGCAACACCTTTATATTGGCTGTGGCCTTCATCTTGCATTGCTTCTAGCAAACGCTGTGCCGTAATTTTTTGTTTACCTTCCATTGCCTCAGCAATACTAGGTAATTGTTTCTTCACAATACGGTGACGTGTTACCTTCTCAATGAAATGAAGATGATCAATTTCACGAGGAGTTACGAATGTCCAAGCTGTTCCTTCTTTACCTGCACGCCCAGTACGACCAATACGGTGTACATAGCTTTCAGGATCTTGAGGAAGGTCAAAGTTAATAACATGCGTTACACCTGATACATCGAGACCACGTGCAGCAACATCAGTTGCTACTAGTACATCAATGCTGCCATCACGGAACTTACGCATAACGTTATCACGTTGATTCTGTGACAAGTCACCATGTAAACCTTCAGCTGCATATCCACGTTTTTGTAATGCTTCTGCTAATTCATCAACACGGCGCTTCGTACGACCAAAGATGATAGCAAGATCAGGTGATTCCATATCAATCAATCTGCTAAGAGCTTCAAACTTTTGTCTTTCATGAACTTCAATGTAGGATTGATCAATTGTTGGAGCACTTACTTGTTTAGGAATTACTGATACATGCTCTGGGTTACGCAAGAATTGTTGCGCAAGCTTCTGAATGTTTGCAGGCATTGTAGCAGAGAAAAGCATAGTGTGACGCTCTGGTGGAACTAGGCTCAAGATCGATTGGATATCATCCATGAAGCCCATGTCAAGCATTTCATCCGCTTCATCAAGTACAACTGTCTGTACATCATCAAGTTTAATTGTTTTACGATTAATATGGTCTAATAAACGACCTGGAGTACCGATAATAATTTGAGGTTTCTTTTTTAATGAACGAATTTGTTTAACAATATCCTGTCCACCATAAATTGGTAATGATCTAATCCCTTTAAAACGACCAAGTTTACCAATTTCTTCTGCAACCTGGATTGCTAATTCACGCGTCGGGCACATAATAAGTGCAACAATCCTGTTTTCAGTTACATCAATTTTATTTACTAATGGAAGACCAAATGCTGCTGTTTTCCCAGTACCTGTCTGTGCTTGGCCAATTAAATCGCGACCTTCCATTGCAAGAGGGATTGTTTTTTCTTGGATCGGTGTAGCTTCCTCAAAACCCATCTCGGTTACTGCACGTAGTACTTTAGGTGATAAATCAAACTCTTGGAACGTCTTCAATATATTCATTCTCCTTTAATTTAAGCAGGCCGAAGCATCGTTGTGTAATGTTCTGTGCTAAGCCTCTTTGTCAATATTACCCTTAAGGACGATATCTATCCGTTTATCTAGTTTAAAGTCATAAAGAAATTATAAGTGTCATTTGTAACAATCTCTATGACCTATAGAAACGCACATCACTCGCAGTTTCCTTCCGAAACTACTCTTACCCAGAAGATAGATCAAGCTTTTCTTCTTGTCTAAAAAATGCAAATGATGCATCCACGATCATTATTCACACATGGGAAAGTCCGTTCTTAAGAATATACCGATACATTATAGCACATGGACTTAGTACAATACCAGTGATGTCAATAAAAGGGCATTAAATGTTTCCACTCGATTTCTATCCTGATATGAATTATACTTGATTATTGTTTCGATATTTTGTAAACGGATGCCTTATAAATAAGCACCGTAATTTTTATGAGGTGAATTATATTGAAAAAATCATTAGACATCCTAGCTATTTTATTTGGAAATTTGGTAATCACCATTGGATTTAACTGGTTTCTAATTCCACACAAATTGCTCAGTGGCGGTGTCTCAGGCGTAGCGATGCTCATAGGTTATTTTACAGATTGGAACATACCGTTGTTATATTTTCTATGTAATTTACCTATCATCATATGGGGACTTGTTGTCATTGGACGCAGGTTCATCATAATCAGTGTCATTTCAGTTATTCTAACAACCTGGTTTTTGGGCATTCTCCCCACAGATGAAGTCGTACATAACTCCATCCTTGCAGCAGTTTCAGGTGGTGTGCTTGTTGGCTTTGGAGCTGGCATACTGCTTCGTATTGGCGGATCTAGCGGAGGCTTTGATATTATCGGGCTGATTCTGACAAGGCGGTATGATTTTCCGCTTGGAATGGTATTAATTGGACTTAATGCAGTTGTTATTTTTATTCTTGGTTATGCAAATGACAATTGGGATCTAGCGTTGAATTCTATGCTCGCGATCTATTTAGCTAGTATGGTTATTGACACCGTTCATATTCGCAATATCAAAGTCACCGCATTTATTGTCACTGCCAAAAAGGAAGAAATGTTAGATACACTACTTCGTTTACCGCGCGGTGTCACAGTTATGAAAGCTGAGGGCGCTTATTCTCAAGTCCCTCATGATGTGCTTATGACAGTCACAACAAAGTACGAATTGGGTGAGCTCAAACGACTTGTTACCGGTGTAGATTCAAGTGCATTTGTTAATATCGTGGAAACAGTTGGTATTTGGGGGAAATTCAATCGTCTTGAATAATTAAGCAACCAGGATCATATAATCATTGTTAACCGCAAAAAGGTGAATCAAACATCCCTGTTAACTACAGTAAAATATGTTATAATGAATACGAATTTCATATAGTTCTGGCTTGCCTTATTATTTTTTCTTTAGCTTTTTCTAATCTTGAGATTGGAAGGGTGATGGAAATGGAAACCGTTAAGTTATCCAGGATTGTAATGAGATTGACACCGGAGCTATATTCCTCACTTACGAATTTCGAGCTTGAATCCGACATCATTCTAAGGTATGGATTTGAGCAGTTGCAAGCGGAGGATGTTCTAGAAATTATTCAGCATAGCATATTTGAACACCGTAAAGACGCCTGGCTACATTAGTCGGCGTTTTTTTCTGTTAACCTGTAAGGATAAAGAAACCGATGAAATCACCCCTTTGGGATTATATACAAATTGTTTTGAGTTTTGTAATAATTAAATTGTGTAGTTTTTCATCATTCATGTTATGATACAAAAAGAGGTGATTATAATGGGTGGTTTTTCTCCATGGCATATTTTAATCGTTGTGCTTGTCGCTTTATTACTATTTGGACCAAACAAATTACCTGAACTTGGACGCAGTTTCGGCAGAATGTTCAGGGAATTCAAGAATGCTACAACTGGAATAATGTCAGATGACAAACAAGACACAAACATTTCCAAAGAAGCTCCTCGTATTGAAGAGGTACAAGTACAGAATAATACTAGTAAATAAGCTACATATCAGCCTAAGCCTGTTGGTTCATAATGAACTAACAGGCTTTTTCTTAATTAGAGTCAAAAGCCCTCTTCTTTCAATAAACATCATGCTTTATAATAAGAATTAGATGAATGATGGGAGAGGAATTCGGCATGGAAATGTTATTAGCATCCTTGTTAATGGTTTGGGGAAATATATCAGCAGCTAATCCTGATGTTTCATTCGAACAACTAGTTCAAGCATCACTAGATTCAAAGAATGCTATTGTTAAAACAGTTGAAACTGTAGCTCCCAATAAACAATCAGGTCCACTCGATTATCTGTTGCCTGAAAGCAAGAATGATCCCCAATCTGATGCGCCTAAAGTAAAAGGAATTTATGTAACATCGAATGTTGCAGGCACCAAAAGGTTTGATAGCTTAGTCAATTTACTTGACCAAACGGAATTGAATGCAATGGTTATTGATATTAAAGATGATTACGGCAATATTACATTTGATACTGGAAATCCCGTCATTCAAGCACTTGGAACAACCAAAAAGAACATCCCTGACATTCATAAACTAACAGCTACTTTAACAGAGCATCAAATTTATCCAATTGGTCGAATTGTTGTATTCAAAGATTCTATCTATGCCAATTCGAAACCAGAGCATTCCTATGTTAGCCCGGATGGAACCGTTTGGAAGAATAATCGCAAGGAAAGCTTCGTTAATCCATATATCAAAGAGATTTGGGATTACAATATTGACGTAGCGAAAGAAGCTGTCAAAGCTGGATTTAAGGAAATTCAATTCGATTATGTCCGGTTTCCAGAAGGATTCGAGAAGAAAGCAGATAGCCTGAAATATACCAAAGACGATCGTTCGAGAATCCAAGTTATTTCAGAGTTTGTTAAATATGCCAAAGAACAACTAGAACCACTTGGTATTCGCGTATCGGTAGATATTTTTGGGTATGCGGCATCTGTACCTGCGGCAGAAGGAATTGGTCAGGATTTTGAGACAATATCAGCTAATGTGGATGTTATTTCTCCGATGATCTATCCTAGTCATTATTCCGAGGGTTGGTTTGGAGCAAAGGTTCCTGATGCTGCCCCATATAAAACAATTAACGGAGCTTCAATTGACACGAATAAAAAGCTAGAAAAACTAAATACAATGAAATTAAAGCCGATTATAAGACCTTGGATTCAAGATTTTACAGCCAGTTGGATTAAAGGTCATATCAAATATGGCAAGCATGAAATTGATGAACAAATTCGTGCTTTAAAAGATAATGGTGTTGAAGAATATTTATTATGGAATGCAGGTAATAATTACACGCAAGATGCTAATTTCTAATACATGGTTGGAACTTATATCTTCATATTCAAAAACAAAGCTCTCTCCCGGATAATCGGAAGAGAGCTTTGTTCTGTAATTTATTATTGTGACAAGCGTACTGCCAACTCATACAGTTCCATATTAAATGGTTTTTTGGTATTGATAACTTTCTCTATATCTGTCGTTACAAGTTCACCATTAATGACGCCACAGCCTTTGCCTGAATCGCCCTCAATTAACTTGCGTACGGCAAAGTCACCTAATCTAGAGCCTAGAACACGGTCATTATGAGTAGGGGTTCCACCACGTTGAATGTGCCCTAGTACTGTAACACGCGCATCGATATCACCCTGTTCCGTGAGGCTCGCTGCAATATCATCCGCTTTACCGTAACCCTCAGCAACAATAACGATACTATGACGTTTACCGTGAGCAAAGTTTTCTTTCATCCGCTCAGCTACCTGCTCAAGCTTAAAAGGTACTTCTGGAACAAGAATCGTTTCAGCTCCACTTGCGAGTCCCGCATATAATGCAATATCTCCGCAATGACGCCCCATTACTTCTACAACAGATGAACGTTCATGTGATGACATTGTATCGCGAAGCTTATTAATCGCATCAACTACAATGCTTACTGCTGTATCGAATCCAATTGTAAAATCAGTATATGCGATATCGTTATCGATCGTTCCAGGAATACCCATTGTTTTGATTCCTAGCTTGGATAACTTGTTCGCACCTTGGTACGATCCGTCACCACCAATTACGATTAGACCATCGATCCCACGCTTCTTCAAGTTCTCAGCGCCTAGCTTCTGACCTTCTTCTGTAAGGAACTCTTTACATCTTGCTGACTGCAGAATTGTTCCACCACGTTGAATGATGTCGCCAACACTTCTAAGATCCATTTCACGAATATCATCGTTCAGCAACCCTTGGTAACCGCGCTGAATTCCGTAGACCTTAAGTCCATGATACAAACCACTTCGAACCACGGCTCGTACTGCTGCATTCATTCCTTGAGAGTCTCCACCACTCGTTAATACTGCAATAGACTTCACTGCTGACATATCCTTATCCTCCTAATATGCGAAAAAATAAAATTCGCGCTCTATATAAATGTGTCTCTAGCCTTGAGTTGATACTTGATCGACTTTAGAACGTATCCACAAAGAATTCAAGAAAAAGAACAAACGGGTCATTGGACTTTTGCGCATTAAGATACGAGAAATCCGTTTGACCTCTGGTTGACTTTTCACTTTGGGATCAGATAAGTATAACGCAAGTAAACCTTCAATAATCATACGATGAAAATTCGGATGTTCCAAACTTAAAATTTTGGAACGTGCATTTTCAACCATGAAAGCAATTCGTTCTGTTGTTTCATTCATACTACTGAAATATGTACAGAAATTCAAATCGCCACCAAGCTTATCTTCCTCTTGATCAATCAGGTAATCGAGTAAAATATGTAACCCGCCAACGTATGGGAAATACGCATCATGAATCCGTTCAACCTCTTGCTCTGACAGATTAGGATCAGCTGAAGCGAGAAACATCATAAAGACTCCTAATGTCGAGCCAGTCGCTGATGCAAATTCATTCCAAGACAGCTCCGGAAAACTGGTTTGATATTCATTCCACCAATTTATTAATGCCTTTTCTCTAAGTTCAATGTTAATATGTTTATAGACTTGTAAATCGATGTAAAGAGAGACAAACTTTCGAATGGATTGCTCGGTTAGTTTGTAAGAAGGTAAGAAACGAATACAATTTTGACACATCATAACCAACTCATGCAAATATCCACCATCATCTTGTTCATTACGCAGTGCATAGTAATTGCTAAGAGTTGCATTTGGATCAATTGCATCGAGCATAGATTGATGCAACAACCGGAAATCTTTTGGATCAAGTGATGTACTTCTATCACATAGATTGTCCAAATAATCACTAATCGTCTGGAAAGCAACAATTAACGGTATCAGATGCTTACGCATCGAAAGATTCGCAGATGCATAAATGGCACCTCCCTGACAGTGGAACTCTTTATGGGTTATACTGTCAATTGCTTGCTTGCGAAGTTCTGGATCAGGAATGCGTTGACTAACTGTAAGCCAGCCTTGCAATTGTTCCTTAACTTCTGGGAGAACGTAACGATACACACGATGCATGAGCGATATTGGACCTGTTGGTATCCGAGCTCTTGAAGTTATATTATAGTTCAACAGACAACCTCCATGCTGTTAATCAAATTACACCTTGAATAATTAACTCAAAATTTATTAGCTGGGTGAATCTAATAGCCATTATAAATGTTCGTCGCATGGTTTTCCAGTATGCATGTTAAGATCTAACTGGATAAGGTGAGAGTTATTGTAATCTTTGCAGAAACTAGGAAGTGTCATATAATTAATACATCGATTATACGGAAAGTAGGTACTTATTAATGGACTATGCTAAGTTTAAAGAAATTATCCTAGGTAGACGCTCTATCCGCAAATTCACTGACGAAAAAGTATCCGTAGCGGATATTCAAGAGATAATTGATTGTGCCAGATACGCCCCTAGTGATACCAATTCACAGACATGGAAGTTTATCGCTGTAATTAACAGTGATAAAATCAAGCATATTGAACAATTAACATGGGATCAGTTAAACGCTAAGGCGGCTGAAGCCGAGAATAAAGGTTTAGTAAGAGAAGCAAAGCTGTTAAATAAATCGTTTGGTCCTTATGCAACTGCATTTGCAAAAGCTCCCGCGCTCATTATTTGCCTAGCGACTCCATATAATTCCAAGTTTCGCGAAAAAATATTCGATCCAATCAACTTAGTCGAACAAGCTGTTTGGGAAGAAGAAGGAATCAAAAGTTCATGCCTTGCTGCGCAGAACCTGATGCTCGCTGCACATGCAAAAGGCTTAGCTACTTGTCCCATGACAGGTCCTGTCCTTCTCGCGCAAAATCAGATCCGTGAATATCTACATATACCAGAAGAATGTCAAATCAACATGGTCATTGCTTTAGGACACCCGACAGCTGACCACCCTAATAAACTACCTCGTAAAGACATTGACGAGATCCTAGAAATCATCGAATAAACAAGACGAGCCGCTAAGCGCGGCTCGTTTACTTTTATCCTATATCCGAATAACATTGGCTGCTTGAGGTCCACGGTTACCTTGTATAATTTCAAACTCAACTTCCTGACCTTCGTCTAAGGTTTTGAAACCTTCTGTTTGAATCGCAGAATAGTGAACAAACACATCTTCGCCACCTTCTACCTGAATGAACCCATAGCCCTTTTCTGCATTAAACCATTTCACTTTCCCTTTCAAATGAACTACCTCCCGTAAAGATTGGAATAACCTAATTATATCATCGCAATTATGCTATACAATGATCAGAGAGTAGGCTGAAATTTTCATTTTATTCTGCTCATCACGATTTGTATTTCTTGCAAACATAAGGCTAGTGCGATATGATGATCCAAAATGTGAATGAAACGGAGTCATCAGCAATGATTAAAAAACATGTCATCTACAAACAAGATAATTGGAATATGCTAACAGTTGAAGTCAATGGAACGAGATATATCGCTAGAGTTATTTCGGACCAATGGGGTGAAGATACACATACTTTTCTGAGCCGTCCTGGATTAATGCAATGGGCAAATGAACGATTTAGCAGTGAGAATTTTGAGGGTACCGAAGAAGAACGTCTTCAAATTATTAGTTCATTTGAACAAGTATAATCTTGACATAGGTTGTATCCTGAATATATAATTCTGATTAAAGATTCAACATATGGTTCTCCAAAGGGGAGTAGCTTAATACGATAAAGTCGTCAATACGAGTGCATGCACTCCGGCTTCATCGGCAACATTTACGTTGTTAGCAAGACCTTTGCCTCGATATTCTATTCAGGCAAAGGTCTTTTTGTGTACACAAAAACTTACAAAAACCTTGTCAGAGCCTGAATGGAAAGAATTCCCCGACACAGTTTCGGGTAATATTTGAACCGATTGTAAGCAAGACTAATATCAAAAAAAAGGGAGTGGACAACAGTATGGAATGGTTTTCAGCAGAATTTTTTACCGCATTATTATCAATTATTATGATTGATCTTGTCCTAGCTGGGGACAATGCAATTGTCATTGGACTTGCAGCAAGAAACGTACCGAAGGAATTACAGAAGAAGGTTGTTTTGTGGGGGACAGTAGGTGCGATTGGTATTCGGATTGTGGCCACAGTCGCCGTTACTTTCTTATTGAAGATACCTGGACTGTTACTACTAGGTGGTTTAATGCTCATATGGATTGCGTACAAATTACTTGTAGATAAGAAAGAACATGACATTGCAGCTAAGAATACAGTCGGAGCAGCAGTTGGTACTATTATTGTGGCAGATGCCGCAATGGGTTTTGATAATGTAATTGCTGTTGCAGGTGCCGCTGAAAGTCATATTGGACTTGTCATTATCGGATTGTTAATTACAGTACCAATCGTGGTATGGGGAAGTACCCTCTTCATTAAACTGATTGATCGTTATCCAGTCATTATCTATGCTGGTTCAGCAGTTCTTGCTTTTACAGCTTCAAAAATGATCATGGATGAACCATTTATTCATAAATTTTTTGAAAACAATCCCGTTCTCAAATATTCAGTAATGGCGATTATAATATTAGCTGTGCTAGTATTAGGTAGAATTAACGCACCAAAGGCTAAACCCCAAGGGAGCTGATTGTACATATGCCAATTGCTGATTCAGTGCTTACGTTTATTATCATTTCATTCGTACTTGCACTCATCATCATTCTTAAGAAAGATTCTTTACCAGTTAAGTTCAAACGTCCATTAGCAATATTTTCACTTGTCCTCATTATTGTATCCTTTGGTCTTATCCTCTTTAGCTTCTTTAACTTTGCATCGGCAAGTTGAAAGGTAGCCAAGCACTCCGCTAGCTATACATTTCTGACTTCGTTATAATGAAGGAAAGAGTCGGTCATACTAGGTGAGAATTGTAAGAACCTAGGAGTGTGATCTACATGCGATTACTAGTATCGGCATTGCTTATGAGCATAATTGCTCAGACCGCGATGCCCCTTCAATCGCAAGCTCAAAATCATTTAAATTCGATTCATAGGAGGGCTCCCATGACACAAATTCCTTCACGTAAAGACGTTCCAGTCGAAAACCGTTGGAAGCTGACGGACCTGCTTGAGAATCAAGCAGCTTGGGACAAAGAGAACAAAGAGGTAAAAGAAAATCTTGCAAAAATCAGCGCATTTCAAGGTAAATTGAGTAATGCAGATGCAATTAAGAAATGTTTTGAACTAGAAGATGAGATTTCTTTGCATACCGAAAGATTATATGTTTATGCCAATATGAAGCATCATGAAGACATGGCAGACCCTACCTATCAAGCATTATCTGAAAAGGCTCGCAAATTAAGTGTAGAAGTAAATGAGAGCCTATCTTTCATTTCGCCAGAAATTTTAGCTTTATCAGATGAACAGCTCCAAACATTAGTTAATGAACCAAGCTTACTCTTGTATCGCAAAACCTTAGAGGATATGATTCGTCAAAAACCACATGTCTTAACAAAATCAGAAGAATCCTTACTCGCAATGGCTGGTAATGTAACAAGTGCCCCTGATACTATTTTTGCGATGATTAACAATGCTGACATGAAGTTCCCTAAAGTTAAGAATGACAAAGGTGAAGAAGTAGAAATGACGCACGGTTCTTATATTCAATTTCTTGAGAGCCGCAATCCAGAAGTTCGTAGAGAAGCGTTCAAAGCGATGTATGCAACCTATGCCAAACAGAAAAACACGCTTGCTGCAACACTAAGTGCTAACATAACCAAAAATCAATTCTACTCCAAAGCTCGTAAATACCCATCAGTTCTCGAAATGTCTCTTTATGGAGACAATATCAATAAAGAAGTGTATACGAATTTAGTGGATACCATCCATGAATCACTACCGCTCCTACATAAGTATATGAACTTGCGTAAGAAACTGCTTAAAGTAGATGAATTGCATATGTACGATTTGTTTACACCTTTGGTAGAACAATTCGACATGGATATTACATACGATCAGGCAAAAGTAATGGTTAAGGATAGTCTTAAGCCACTTGGTGATAACTATCTCAGAATTCTTGAAGATGGCTATTCTAAAGGTTGGATTGACATCTATGAGAATCAAAATAAACGCAGCGGCGCTTACAGCTGGGGAGCATATGGTACACATCCATACGTACTGCTTAATCACAAGGATAATTTGAATTCCATGTTCACGCTTGCACATGAAATGGGTCATGCTATCCATTCCTACTTGTCAGATGAGAACAACCCTTATAGGGATGCTCAATACACGATTTTCCTAGCTGAAGTGGCTTCTACTCTCAATGAAGCACTGCTTATGGATTATCTGCTTGAGAGAACAACTGATCCTAAGGAAAAACTATATCTGTTAACTTATTATGCAGATCAGTTCCGTACAACGGTCTTCCGTCAAACGATGTTTGCCGAATTCGAAATGATCACACATCATAAAGTAGAACAAGGGGAATCGCTAACAGCACAAGATTTCAGCCAAATTTATTATGATCTTAACTTACAATATCATGGTAAAGAAATGACTGTAGATCAAGATATTGAAATGGAGTGGGCACGTATTCCTCACTTCTACAACTCCTTCTACGTCTATAAATATGCAACTGGATTCTCCGCTGCAACGAGCTTCGCCAAGCAAATCCTTGATGAAGGCCAGCCTGCAGTAGAGCGTTACCTTGGCTTCCTCAAAAGCGGCGGCAGCGACTATTCCATCAATATTCTTAAACGCGCGGGTGTCGACATGTCCACACCTGAACCGATTAAACAAGCGATGAGTGTCTTCTCCTCTATTCTGGATCAGATCGAAGAGCTAACTAAATAACAAGCTACACATACCAAAGGGGATGTCCTAAGCGTCATACATATGACGTGAGGACATCCCCTTTGTAGTCTAAAGTTATATTCTGTGTTAAACAAGGCAGAACTACAATCAAATCACGGTATGAGTTTTTCACCCGCCACGGTAGTTATAACAGACCGACTCCTACCGCAGCAAGTCCTCCAAGAATAGATGCTAGTATATTAACTGCATCATTATTCAGCCACTGAACCCCACGAACCTGAATAGCAGGTTGATCACAATGGATTGTTTTCTCAACCTCTTTGGCGCACACACGGCAGCGATACATGACTTGCCATACGGCTCCAATCCATGAATCAGCTATTGAGCCGATTAGTCCACCGACTAGACCAACCATTAATACCGTGACAAGTCCAATCTCCATATTTATCCCCATTTGAACAAACAACCAGGACACAGCACCAATAAATAATCCTCCTGAAGCTGATGCAGCAAGTCCAAGTAGCGTAACCCCACCTGATGTACCAGGAGATACCTTGCGACCATTGACAATGGATCGTGGCATGCTGCGACTTAGACTCCCGATTTCTGTCGCCCAAGTATCCGCTGTTACGGCAGCCATAACACCAACAAACGCGATCCACCACAACGGATCTGTCCAAATGGCACTTAGAACACATAAAAGTAGAGCAATCCCTCCATTAGCTGCAACCTGTCCCATATCTCGGTTACCACTCTTCGCATAGCCGCTTTCAGCCTCAGCTTTCCTTCGCTGCTTAACCTTCGTCAGTAATGTTGAAGATACAAAAAAGGCAATTAGCGTGCCATACCAAGCAATTGACCCTGTTGCAAACATAATCGTACCTAACAACACTGCCCCAATCGCACCACTAATTGTTAGCGATCGCTTCCTATATGCCGCACCTGCAATCAAGAGACTGCCTATAAATCCAATTAACCATTCATTCATTAATTTCAGGTTCTCCTCTTATGTTGTTTAAAAAAGCTTCCACCTCCACTTGTACAGTGGTTTAGGAAGCAGCTAAAGGTATTATGAAATTGATTCGTATGTATTTGGTATTAATTACGCCAACTCAATGATAGATCTGCCTACTTCTTGATTATCCCATTGCAAGCTGATCGCATCCCCGTGATTAATCGCGCCTACGCCAGCAGGAGTACCTGTGTAAATAATGTCTCCCTCACCAAGCCCATATTTGGCAGCAATATAATCAACAAGAACCTGAAGGTTAAATATCATGTCCTGCACATTACCTCGCTGTACAATCTGATCATTGATAAGAAGTGTAAAGTCCGTAGACTCAATTGCCTTCATCCCAGGATTCGGAACAAACGATGTAAGCAAAGCAGAGTTCAGAAAGCCCTTAGCTTTAGTCCAAGGATGTCCTTTCTTCTTCAGATCAGTCTGTACATCTCGCAGTGTAAGATCAACACCAAGTGCGATGCCATCAATCAGTTCATCCACTTGTACTCCTGGTGTATAAGATTGACCAACTCTAATGACTAGCTCACCTTCGTAATGCACTTCCCCAACTTGACCTGGCAAAGTCACAACCTCACCATTCATATACGTAATAGCGTGCGTTGGTTTCATGAAAATCATTGGCTCTTTGGGAACGACATTACCAAGCTCTGCTGCATGTAAGGCATAGTTACGTCCAACACAATATATGTTCCTTATATCGTTATTCATCTCACTCTACCACCTTGATGTATAAATTAGATTATTTAGTCGTAACCTTACCTGTTCCATCTCCTAGTAGTTCTACTTTCGCGCCGATTGATATGGATGAAATTCGTTTTAATAATTCATCCGCCTTATTGCCAATCATCGGTTTAGGCAATGCGTATTGCGTTAGAACCGGTACAATATTGATCTCGCTATTCCCGTCTTTGGTCATGGTTACTTGCAGAATAGCCGTCTCTAATGTCTTCGGATATTCATTTGTGCTAAATATAAAATTACCTAATGAATAAGCAATCCACTTTCCTTTGTATTGCTCGAAGCCCTGAAGTACATGAGGGTGACTGCCAACGATCAAATCTGCTCCGGCATCGATAAAGCGCATGGCCAGATTTTTCTGTTCCTTGCTCCGCATATCCTCACGTTCTATACCCCAATGCGCAATAACAATAACGACATCTGCTTCCTGCTTTGCATTAGCAATTGCTTTCTCAGCATCAGTTGGGTTATACACTTGTGTGAGTCCAGGTCCATTCTTGGTAGCCTTCCAGCTTGCTTCAGGAATAACATGTGAAAGACCAAGAAAAGCTAACTTCATGCCATTCTTCTCCATAATCACGGGTTGATAAGCCTCTTCGATATTCTTACCTGCACCTACATGAGCTATTGCTGCGTCATCTAAGTGTTTTAGAGTGTCTAATAGCCCATCAGGTCCACGATCCATGGAATGGTTATTAGCAAGATTCACAAGATCAATACCTGCGGCAGCAAGTGGTGGTAGTGCTTCTGGAGATGATTGGTATGAGTATTCTTTGATCTGCTTCGTGCCATTCTTCGTTATAGGTGTCTCCAAGTTCGCAATCGATAAATCCGCCTGCTCAAAAAACGATTTGACATGGGTATACGGATAATCATACCCTTGCTCCTTCAAGATCCCCTCGACCTTATCGGACATCATGACATCACCAACAAATGTCATTGTAACTGATCCATTTCCCTTGTCTTGTGCTTGATGCTCAATTACAGGGGACGATGTTGGTGTAGACTTCGGCTTTGGTGAAGGCGTAACTGGCTCACCTGAGGGTTTAGGAGTGGGGGAAGCTGATACGATCCCGCCACTTGCTTGATTGTTCTGTTCACCATTCTGCGATCCCATATCTCCATTCCATTTCCACACGAAAAGAGCGACTAGAACAAGGACAATCGGAATGGATATAGAAAAAAACAGGATGCCCGATTTCTTGGCTTTCGGAGGCTTTCGCCGTCTATTCGATCTGGGCTCCAAATGCATAACCTCATTTCTTCTATATTAAGTAAATTATATTAAACCATTCGCTAGATTACAATTGATTTAGTGAAGACCTACTTTATGTAAGCAGTAAATTAACTTTTTTGTGTTATAATAAAGGGATGACTTACACGATAGGATATTCTTTTCAATTCTAATTCATTTCGAAGCAGGAAAAGAGGAATCGTCTATGGAGCGTTGGAAAATCAATCTAGGTGTACTCTGGTTCGGGCAATTTATGGTTATGAGCGGCATGACGATGATCGTCCCCTTCTTACCTTTATATTTGCAGCAAGATTTAGGTATGACCGATTTACATCAGGTTTCGACATGGGCAGGAATCATTTTTGCAGGAAATTTTGTCACTGCATTTATCTTTCAACCCATATGGGGCGGCGTAGCTGACCGTTACGGACGTAAAATGATGCTGCTGCGCTCTGGATTTGGCATGGCTATTGTAATGGTCTTAATGGGATTTGCCACGAGTGCTTGGCAGTTACTTGGCTTGCGCTTATTAAACGGTGTTATTTCCGGCTACATGCCAGCAGCTGTTGCTTTGATGTCGACAAATACACCTAGAGAGAAAATGGGCTTCGCCCTTGGAACTTTGCAGTCAGGTGCAGTTGCAGGCTCCATTCTTGGGCCATTTATCGGTGGACTACTTGCAGATGCCGTTGGATTTCGCAGTATTTTTTACATAACCGGTACGTTACTTGTGATCGGAACGACATTATCATGGATATTTGTCAAAGAGAAATTTGACGTGAAGGAAGCAGCGAAGAAACCTAAAGTATCACTTAAACAAGCTTGGCTGGACTTAAAGCATATCAAGCAATTACCTTCACTTTATGCTGTAACCTTATTAATTCAGTTCGCTATGCAAAGCTCGCTACCACTCATGCCATTATTCGTGGCTGAACTACTTAATGGACGGACAGAGAATTTAGCCTTTCTTGCAGGCTTTGTCTCATCAATCACCGGTTTCTCTAACATGATTGCCTCTCCGCTTCTTGGGAAATGGTCAGACCGGATTGGCTCAGAGAAGATTTTGTTCTTCTCGTTAATTGGGGCTGGTTTATCCTTCATCCCTCAAGCACTCGTACACAATGTATGGCAGCTCTTTGCAGCAAGATTCTTCCTCGGTATATTCTTAGGTGGTCTATTGCCAACTGTAAACTCTTTGATTCGTAAATATACACCAAACGGTATGGAAAGCCGCTCGTATTCGTTCAATGCAAGCGCACTTTCCTTCGGAAACATGATTGGCCCCGTGTTTGGCGGTATTATATCTGGCTATCTTGGTGGAATCAGAGGTGTATTCTACTTCACAACCGTTATGCTATTATTGAATGCTGTATGGGCCTATTTTACACTAGTCCGCTCTAGAGCAGCATCACTTAACTCTCGCGATAGCTAACCCATCAAATGAAGGTATCATCGCACTCTCAAGGCGCGGGTCTGAAGCAAACTGACGATTAAAGTCACGCATAGCTTCAACTGCTTTCTTATTCACCTCAGGATCGATTGTACGACCGCGCATAAGTAGATTATCTCCGACGATAATCGCACCAGTATTGGCTAGTTTTATTGCCCACTCTAAGTAGTTTGGATAGTTAATTTTGTCAGCATCGATAAAAAAGAAATCAAACGTACGGCCTTCACTTGCTAATTGAGCTAAGCTATCTAATGCGGGCCCCACACGATATTCCACAATGTCACCAAAACCTGCTTCATGTATATTACGTGCAGCCAAATCAGCAAAATCCTGACGAATCTCAAGTGAAACGAGCTTACTCGTCACAGAATCCCACTTCGAATTACTTACTGTTAAGCCGCGTGCTAAGCATATACCACTATAGCCACCTAACGCGCCGATTTCGAGTGCAGTATGACTTCCTGATATGTTGATAAGAAGCGTTAAGAGCTTCCCATACGCTGGATCAACTGATATTTGGGGAAGATTATGTTCAGCAAGACTGGCTTGTACATTAAGTAAATCTCGATCAGGTTCATATAAACCTGCTAAGTAAGACTCTGGTGTTAAATTTTCAGATAAAGTAGGGTGTTGATGTTCAAGATTGTCTTGCATAATTGACATCCTCCTTGATTGTTCAATAAATGTATTGTATGGTTTTTGCGTGAGATGTACAAGAAAGGACGATATACTCCGTGACACAAATAGAACTAATTGCTACTTCACCTATGGGGCTAGAAGCCATCGTCGCACGAGAAATTCGCGATCTAGGCTATGACGAGGTTACCGTTGAGAACGGAAGAGTTACATTCATGGGAGATGAATTAGCGATTTGCAGAGCCAATCTATGGCTACGTACAGCAGATCGTATTCTGATCAAAATGGGACAGTTCAAAGCAACGACGTTCGATGAACTGTTTGAGGGAACGAAAGCTTTACCATGGCCAGACTGGATTCCTGAAGATGCTGAATTCCCCGTGAATGGTCGATCACACAAATCACAGCTTTCGTCTGTCCCTGCATGTCAAGGGATTGTGAAGAAAGCTATTGTTGAGAAAATGAAGGGTACCTACGGTACAGAATGGTTCGATGAAACAGGCGCCCGTTATGTAATTGAAGTGGCACTTCTGAATGACATTGCCACACTAACACTTGATACTACTGGAGCTAGTCTTCATAAGCGCGGCTATCGCAAGCTCGTGACAGAAGCACCAATGAAAGAAACAATGGCAGCAGCTATTGTACTACTATCGCGCTGGCGTGCGGAACGCCCGTTATTCGATCCGTTCTGCGGTAGTGGAACAATACCGATTGAAGCAGCGATGATCGCATGGAACATCGCTCCAGGTCTACGTCGTAGCTTCGATGCAGAAGAGTGGGACGCGGTGCCAACGTCACTATGGGAGCAAGCGCGTGAAGAAGCGTACGACTTGGTTCAAGACGATCAGCCACTGGACATCGTCGGCTCCGACATCGATCCTTATGCGATCGATGTTGCCCTTGCCGCCGCTAAAGCGGCAGGACTTGCGAAGGAGCTCCGCTTCCGCGTTGAGTCCGTAGCTCAGGCTCGCCCCCGCGGCGACTATGGCTGCCTGATCACCAACCCGCCATACGGCGAACGACTTGGTGATATAGGCGATGCTGAACGTGTGCTACGCCATCTTGGCTTACTTGCTCGCGGTCTACCGACTTGGAGCGTATTCGTATTCAGCCCGGCAAAGCAGCTTGAGAAGCTCATGGATCGCAAAACGGACAAGAATCGTAAGCTTTATAACGGCCGTATTGAGTGTAATCTAGCTCAATTCTTAGGACCACTTCCGCCTCGTGATTGGCAGAATCCTAACTTTACTACTGATTTTTAGAATAAATTGCACGAAACAGGGACTATCCTTTAAGTCGAACGATGACTTATGGATAGTCCCTATCTTTTGTTAGATTAAACCATCAATAAATCTAATACGTCCAAACCTCTGTGGAATATGAAAGTTGTAAGCACCCGTTGGTGACCATGCCATGTATTGATCGGATGATTCCTGCTCACCTCTGTCAATTCGGTAAAAGTTAATGAGCCATTCATCCTTCAAAGAAGGAGTACCACCTCTAAAATTACTGAATGGGATTTGCCAATAATAACTCCAGTACTTGCGATCCTCATTCGAAGGCATAACGTTAGTTAGCCATCCTTCGGCATTCCAGCTTGTATTAACTGTTTTCTGCGTATGAAGATCATTATGTATAATTGCATCAAATTGAACATTAAGGGGACTTAATTCGAACTCTTTGTATGTATCTAGGGCACATGTCTCGCTAATAAACACTTCCACAACATCTTCATTGTAGATCGGATCATCATGCTCCGTCATCGTAGCGACAATTCGATCATCTTCACAATCAAATCGGATTAATAAAGCAGTTGATGTCCAGAATGCCCGTACAGTAGTCATTAGGCTTGGGGAGCCGCCTGATTGCGTATCCACTAAGTGAATTGATTTAGCTTCCTTCCATAGCTCCTCATCTTCGACTCTCGACACAACCTGCTCCTGAAGCTGACAGTTATAAATAGGTAGGGGTGGTAACACCAGAATCATCTCTTTTCTATGATATTGATCTGTTATTGATCTGTTATTGATCTGTTATTGATCAGTTATTGATCAGTTATTCTATTGATCTGTTATTGACTCTCTGTCAGTGTCTTACGACCTGCCTGTGCTGCGCGTTTATCAAATACCTTACCACCTGCTCTATACCAGAAGCTTGCAAGTAGAGAAACACACGCCATGATAATAAATAACACTGAACCACTGTATGCTGTTAGGATCAATCCCCCAACCGTAGGTCCAATAAATTGTCCCAATGAATTAAAGGACTGAGCACCAAAATACGTGCCTCTTAAATGCTCTGGAGCCAGTCGATCCATTAACATACTGCCAGCAGGGTAATTCATGATTTCACCAAGTGTGAATATAACCATCGATAGGATCCAAGCAAACCAACTATCTGATATCGCAAATCCGATAAAGCCTAAGGCAAATAGAATATTACCAAAGTGAATACTAAATAAGGGTGACTTACGTTCAACCAGAATAGACAGCGGGACTTGCAAGGCGATAACCGTAATTGCATTTACACTCATTAATATCGCAAATAAGGTAACACCATCCGGAAAGCTTCCTTGTAAATATTGTGAAAGCGTCACAATCATTTGTGAATAACCAATCGCTACGATGATTCCCCCAACAATAAATAAGCGGAGTGCTCTATCCCTAAGAATGATTCGAAAGGCATCAACAAGCTTGACTTCCTCATTCTTTTTGCCTTCAATCTTTTTAATTCCAAAATATTGGAGTACAGCATATAAACTGATCGAATAAATGAAATAAATAATACCTGTGATGAAAAAGGCATTGGCACCTGCACTTAAGCCAAAATATGCGCCGATTAGTGGACCAATTGCTACCCCTAGATTAGCAGCCAAGTAGCGTAAGGAGAACATTTTCATACGTTTCTCGGGAGGAGTCACGTCTGCCATTAACGCTTGGGAAACTGGCTCAAAGAAGGATCGACATAAGCCATTTAGAATATTAAGCAACATGAATAACAAGGGATGATGGACAACTGCAAATAGAATAAATACCCCGCTCCAAGCGAACAATGCAATGAACATAATGACCCTTCGTCCAAAGCGATCGGATAAATTCCCTCCAATAAATCCACCAAATGTAGATGCTAACGAACCCACTCCAATGACAATTCCGATTTCCATGGCTGACATTTGAGTCGTTTGGCTTAAATAAAGTGCCAGAAATGGCATACTCATCGAAGTAGCTGTTCTGGCAAGTACAACCCCAATTACTAAGCTATACACAATCGGATGAAAAGAAGAAAAATCACGAAAAACTCGAAATAACCGCATATAGCCTCCCCTCGTAAATGTTACCTTGAACATTCACCCTTTTGTAGATATAGACGCCATTATACTCCGATTGCAATTATTTTCAATATATTTCAAATACATTTATCTCAATTCTCTGTCACATTGAAGGACCATTGCATAACAGCCTTGGAGCATTAATGTAAGTATTTGTAAATTAATTAACCATTGGAATATAATTAATATTATTACAAATTTGTGAATTTTGGAGGCGTTACGATGAAGGTTCAAGTAACTCACGATACGAATACAGTTGATTTTTTCCCCGTCAAAGAGGTTGATTACGTCGAGTTCTATGTAGGTAATGCAAAGCAAACCGCTTATTTCTTCTGTAGAGCTTTTGGTTTCCAGCTTATCGCTTATAGTGGTCTCGAAACTGGGGTCAAGGATCATGTATCTTATGTTCTCGAGCAAAATAAAACACGATTTATCATTAGTGGTGCTCTACTCAATCATCATCCTGCCTCTACTTTTATCAGAGAACATGGAGATGGCGTTAAGGATATTGCACTTAGTGTCGATGATGTCTTAAAGACCTATAACGAAGGTATTTCGCGAGGTGCCATTCCAATTATGGAGCCGACTGTGTATACCGATCAGTTCGGTTCAGTGACAAAGGCAATTATAGGTACCTACGGTGATACGGTTCACACACTAATTGATCGTAGCCAGTATACAGGTGTATTTGCTCCAGGCTTCGAGCCAATTACTGCTGAAGTCAAATTCGAGAACACAGGCATTATTGGGATCGATCATGTTGTAGGTAATGTTGAGCATATGGAAGAATGGGTGTCCTATTATGAGAATGTAATGGGCTTTAAGCAAATGATTCATTTTGATGATAAAGATATTTCGACGGAATACTCTGCACTCATGTCCAAAGTCATGCATAACGGTGGCAGAATTAAATTTCCGATTAATGAACCGGCAACTGGTAAGCGTAAATCACAAATTCAGGAATATCTTGATTATTATAAAGGACCTGGTGTTCAACATATCGCTCTCATCACGAACGATATTATTGCTACTGTTATTGCTCTCAAAAACAATGGCATTGAATTTCTTGCGACACCACATAGCTATTATGAAATGCTACCAGATCGTGTCGGTGTGATTGACGAGGAGCTTGATAAAATTGGTGAGCTTGGAATATTGGTCGATCGTGATGATGATGGTTATTTACTACAAATATTCACCAAACCACTAGTAGACCGCCCTACTTTATTTTTTGAGATTATTCAGCGCAAAGGAGCAGTCGGATTCGGGGATGGGAATTTCAAAGCATTATTCGAATCCATTGAACGAGAACAAGCCAGACGAGGAAATTTATAGAATATAATTCATTTCACAAAGGAACGTGATCTACATGCAGGTTGAACCAGGCTCGCTACAATGGCAGGATGCCTATAAATTAATGATTGGATCAATCGTACCTAGGCCAATCGCGTTCGTCTCTACTATTGATGATCAGGGAGTAGCTAACCTTGCACCCTTCAGCTTTTTTACCGCCATCTGCCCTGATCCGATGATGGTCTGTTTCTCTCCTATGCGAAGAGGGTCAGATGGCGCCATCAAAGATACGCTTAACAATATTATGCAAACACGCGAATTTGTCATCAACATCGTTGGGGAAAGAGTTGCTATCCCTATGAATGACAGCGCGATCGAATTTAGCTCCGAGGTAGATGAATTCGACGCAGTCGGTCTAACTAAGCGTTCTTCCCGCATCGTCAAGCCTCCACTTGTTGAAGAATGTGCCATTCAATTCGAATGTGTATTAGAACAAATACTTGAGTTCGGACAACATCCAGGCTCTGGAAGCCTTGTAATTGGTCGTGTTGTTCTCATTCATGTCGATGATGACCTATATGAGGATGGCAAAATTGATATTTCGAAGCTACAGCCAATCGGACGTATGGCAGGCGCTGTGTTCACTCGTGCCTCAAGTGATACCTTCGTACTTGAACGCAAAAAATTCCCTGGGGAAATGAAGAGGTAATCCATGAAGTTAATTACCTTTGAAGCATTAAATAAACGTACAAGAATAGGTTTCCTTCTTGAGAATATCGTTATCGATCTAGAGGCCATTAGTGAGGGTAAACTACCTTCACTAATGACTGATTTCCTGAATGAGTATGAATATTGCATGCCAATTGCACGACATTATGAACATTATTTGCTCCATCTTAAGGATCCAAATAAGTGGGAACTATTATTCCAAGCATATAAAGCTTATCCATTAGCAGATGTGATTCTTCTTGCCCCCTTACCAAGACCCTCAAGTCTTCGGGACTTCTATGCATTCGAGCAGCATGCCCTGACCTGTAGACGGCAAAGAGGACTCGAGATGGTGAATCAGTGGTATGAGTTCCCTGTTTTTTATTATTCCAATCATCAAGCTATTATTGGACCCGATCGATTAATTGAATGTCCCTCATTATGCCACGAATTAGATTATGAGCTAGAAATAGCTTGTATCATCGGCAAACAAGGGCGCAATATTGCTGCGGACAAGACTGATGATTATATCGCAGGCTACTGCATCATGAACGATTGGAGTGCTCGTGATCTACAACGACAAGAGGTTAAGGTTGGACTCGGACCAGCCAAAGGAAAGGACTTTGCCACTTCGTTAGGACCTTATTTAGTTACGAAGGATGAGCTCGAACCCTATCGAATAGGTGATCGATACAACCTAATCATGACAGCCAAAGTAAATGGCAATTTAATATCACAAGGTAACTTTAAAGACATCTACTATAGCTTCGGTCAGATGATCAAACGTGCATCTGCTGACACCACCCTGTATCCAGGAGATGTCATCGGATCTGGAACAGTTGGAACTGGCTGCATTCTTGAGCTAGGCACAGCTATTCAGCCCTGGCTTCAATCAGGGGATGTTATCGAACTCGAAATAACAGGCCTAGGTATTTTGCGGAATACAATTAAATAGGAGGCGAACGATTATATGCCATTTTATCATCGTATGGGGACGATTCCCCACAAGAGACATACAACGTTTCGTAAGCCAGATGATAGTCTGTACCGTGAACAGGTAATGGGCACCAAAGGCTTCTCTGGCATCCAGTCTATTCTGTATCATCATTATCCCCCTACAGAAGTCATAAGTTCATCTGTACTTGGCAGCTATCTGCCTGTATACGAAGAGACTAGTGCATTAAGACATCGGCATTTTAAAACTAAGCGTTATGTAGCAACAGGTGATGCTGTCTCGAATCGTCAGTATTTTCTGGGAAATGATGATTTATTAATTGGCGTCGTTAATGTAGCTGCCCCAATGGATTATTACTATCGGAATAGCGATGGAGATGAGGTTCTTTTTGTACACCAAGGCTCAGGTCAAGTCGAAACGATGTATGGTACACTCGTCTATCGGACTGGTGATTATATTGTCCTTCCAATAGGAACGATTTACCGAGTTGTGCCTGATCAGGATTCAGTTGATACTCGCATGCTCGTCATTGAAACGAATAGCTGGATTACGACCCCTAAGCGTTATCGCAATGAACATGGACAGTTGCTCGAGAACAGCCCTTTCTGTGAGCGGGATATCCGCTTGCCTGAGCAATTAGTAACTCATACGGAGCAAGGGGAGTTCGAAGTACGCACAAAGGCTCGTGGATCTATGCATGCCATCGTGTTGAATCACCACCCATTAGACGTTGTCGGTTGGGATGGCTTCTTATATCCATGGATCTTCAACATTGCAGATTTTGAACCTATTACAGGTCGCATTCATATGCCACCTCCAACACATCAAACTTTTGAAGGCCATAATTTTGTTATTTGTTCTTTTGTACCAAGGCTTTTTGATTATCACCCACAAGCCATTCCAGCACCTTATTTTCATAGCAATGTAGATAGTGACGAGGTTCTTTATTATGTTGACGGTAATTTCATGAGTCGCAAAGGTGTGGAAGAAGGCTCGATCACCCTTCACCCTGCCGGCATTCCACACGGTCCACACAAAGGCAAGATTGAAGCCAGCATCGGTCAGAAGGCTACTGCAGAGCTTGCCGTAATGATCGACACCTTTAAACCGCTCAAGGTCGTCCGTCAAATAGCGGATACAGAAGAACCTGATTATATGTATAGCTGGATATGAGGCCGATACGATGACTAATTCGAATATAAGCAGCACAGTTTCTATAGCTGATCAGATGAATCAAATGAGGCTTTATCAATTCATGTCTAAATTGGGCTATGAGGATTATGATACTTTCTATGCTAAGTCCATAGCAGATATAGCGTGGTTATGGGATGAAGCTGTTCAGGATATGCATATTCCATGGATGATACCCTATCACCAGATTCTCGATGTATCACATGGTATGAAATGGCCTAATTGGTTCGTAGGCGGTCAACTTAATATCACTCAAGCTGCAATAGATCGTTGGTTAGAAGATGAACTAATGAGTATGCAGCCGGCTATAATTTGGGAGAATGAGCTTGCTGAGCAAGAGACCTACAGCTACAAGCAATTAGCAGATGAAATAGATCGTGCAGCTTATGGTTTACAGGCGCTTGGTCTTATGAAGGGTGATCGAGTCGCAATATATTTACCCATGCTTCCGGAGACAATCATAGCCATGCTAGCCATAGCGAGATTAGGAGCGATTGCCATCCCCATCTACTCCGGCTACGCAGCCTCCACAATTGCTACTCGGCTAAATGCTGCTGGGGCGAAGCTTCTCATTACAGCAGATGGGTATTACCGCAAAGGAAAACAGATCCTGATGAAAGCTGAAGCTGATGCAGCAGCCTTGCAATGTGCAACAATCGATCATGTTATTGTGATTCGTCGTCTTCCTATCGATATTCCTTGGGATGATCATCGAGATCTGAATTGGTCTGCGATCATCCGTCACGATCAACCTGTTAACTCATTTAAGCCAGAACCTATGACAAGCAGTGATCCTCTTATGCTGCTATATACATCAGGTACAACAGGAACCCCTAAGGGTATCATTCATACCCACAGCGGATTTCCGATTAAAGCTGCTTTTGATGCCGGTTATGGAATGGATGTGAAACAGGGAGATACTCTTTGCTGGCTAACCGATATGGGTTGGATGATGGGCCCCTTCATGCTATACGGCGCTTTGTTAAACGGAGCCACTATGGTGTTGTACGATGGAGCACCTGATTACCCTCAGCCAGATCGTTTATGGAAACTAGTTGAACAGCATCACATCACCCATCTAGGCGTTTCCCCTACGCTTATACGTGTACTTATGAGACTAGGGGATCATTGGCATAAGAAACATCGTTTATCCACTCTACGGGTGATTGGTTCGTCGGGAGAACCTTGGAATCGTGATCCGTGGCTCTGGTTATATGAGCAGGTTGGAAATCAGTGCATCCCGATCGTTAATTATTCTGGTGGAACCGAAATTTCTGGCGGTATATTATCGAATATTCTGCTTAAACCGATCGCACCAATTGGCTTTAATAGTCCTTTACCTGGAATGGATGCTGATGTTTATAACAAATCAGGAGAGTCGATAGACAAGGGAATTGGGGAGCTTGTGCTTAAACAACCGTGGGTTGGTATGGCAGCAGGCTTCTGGAACGATACAGAGCGATACGAGCAAACGTATTTCTCACGTTTCACAGATGTGTGGGTGCACGGAGATTGGGTAGAGAAAGATGATGCTGGCTTCTGGTACATTCGTGGGCGCTCAGATGACACGCTGAATATAGCTGGCAAACGACTTGGACCTGCAGAAATGGAATCTGCACTCGTCGAGCATACGGCTGTCCTTGAAGCTGCAACAATTGGCATACCTGACGATATCAAAGGTGAAGTTGCTGTCTGTCTTGTTGTCATCACCCCCTCATATTCTGCCCAGCAGTTTACTATAGAGCTTATGAACGAATTGCTAGCCTTTGTAGAAAGCCGGCTAGGTAAAAGCCTTCGTCCCAAATCGATACATCCTATTGATCAGCTGCCCAAAACACGGAATGGCAAAGTTGTTCGAAGAGCGATTCGTGCAGCTTATCTTGACCTTGATCCCGGAGATATTTCCACGCTGGAGAATCCTGAAATCCTTGAAACAATTCGAGCGCTTTCCTCCAGAAAACTATAAAAAAGCCTATCTTCACCCTCGTTATAGCAGTTCATTTCTGAAGGAAATTAAACAGCTAATTCGAAGATAAAGCATAGGCTGATTTTATTTACAGCATCTGGACGCTTACGTATAAGTTAAAGGTGACGTTAACTGTTTCTCAGAACCCTGCTGAAGCAAATACATGCGGTAGTAGAGCCCCTTCTGGGATAGCAGCGATTGATGATTACCTCTCTCAACAATCTCACCTTTGTGAAGCACAAGAATTTGATCTGCATCTTGAATTGTCGATAGTCTATGAGCAATTGCAATTGTTGTACGACCTTTACGCATTTTATCCAGCGCTGCTTGAATCGCTTCTTCTGTTTCCGTATCGATGCTAGCAGTTGCTTCATCAAGCACGAGTATTTTGGGATTACGTGCCATCGTACGCGCGAATGATAAGAGCTGGCGTTGACCGCTTGAGAATGTTGAGCCTCTTTCACCAACAGGCTCATCATACTGATGAGGCAGCTTACGAATAAAAGCATCAGCTTGCACGAATTCAGCAGCCTGTTCGATCTCATCAATCGATATTTCCTCGTTATGCAACCTGATATTCTGCTTTACATCTCCAGCGAATAAGAATGAATCCTGAAGTACAAGCCCAATCTTAGTACGTAGCTCCAAATCAGAATAAGCTTGTAACGGCACATCGTCGATCAGAATTTGGCCACGTTCTACAGAATAAAAACGCATTTGCAAGTTAATAATCGAGCTCTTGCCACTACCTGTGTGACCCACAAGCGCAATTGTCTCGCCGGGACTCGCAACAAATGAAATATTGCGTAAAACATCTGTTTGACCATCATATGAGAAGCTGACATCACGAAACTCAATTTTCCCTTCGACTACAGATGGATTGTCTTGACCCGCCTGAGCTGGGGCAACCTCCTCCTCATCCATTAAGCCAAATACTCGTTCAGCTGATACAATTGCTTGTTGAAATTCAGTCAGTCGGAACATCATCATATTAATAGGTTCAAAGAATCGTTCCAGATAATTGATAAACGCATAAAGTACCCCAATTTCAACTGGGCCAACTAATGACTCGAATCCAAAGAAACCAAGCACAACCATGATCGCAATCAAGTAAACAAAATCAACAGCTGGTCTAACAAGTAGTCCATTCAGCTTGATTTGTCTCAAATTGGCTTTATAGTGCTCCTTAGTTGTCTGATCAAAAGACTCACGAAATCGCTTTTCTTGGCGCATTGCTTGAACAATGTTCATCCCTTGCAGCGATTCATTCAGCTTGGCATTCAATTGACTCAACTTTTCCCGGGAAATATGAAACACCTTGGAGCTGAGTTTACGATAAACTTGCATCAAAGTAATAATTACGGGTAGCAAGAACAAGCAATACACAGCTAATTGGGCATTAAGGAAGAACATTCCGATAATAATACCAACAATCATTACAATTCCTTGCACAAAAGTAGATAACACGCTGACATACAGCATTTTAATAGATTCCGTATCGTTCGTAATCCGGGATACTAAGCTTCCCCCTGGAGTGCGATCAAAAAACTTAAGGCCTAAATGCTGAATTTTGCTAAATACATCCACTCGAATCTGTTGAATGATCCAATAAGCGATTTTGTTAAAGCTTACTAATTGATAATAAGTAAACACAACGGAAAGCAAATGTAATACCAAATAAATACCACCAAGCATACCAATAGCCTGCCAATCAAAATTACGTGGTGTTAAGTGGTCATCAATGAAAATCTGAATAAGTTTAGGACCGGCTACACTCGATGCTGTTCCTAGAGCCAGAACAATAAAGGCAACAATTAGCGATACACGGTGTGGCTTCATATAGGCAGCTAGTCTACGAACTGTATGCTTGGTCGATAGCTTCTCTGTATGTTGATTATCACTCATTATGCTGATTGCCCCCTTCCGCTACATCTGACTCTAGCTGCTGCTTACGATACATTTCGGCATACCATCTATCGGCTTGCATAAGCTCCTGATGCGTGCCTCTTTCGGCAATTTCTCCATCTTCCATGACAAGAATTAAATCTGCATGCTCGATTGCACTGAGTCTATGTGCAGATATGAACGTTGTTTTGTTCTGTCGATTCGATTGCAACTCAGATAAGATCGATTCTTCAGTTTTGGCATCAACCGCAGAAAGCGCATCGTCAAGCATTAGAATCTGTGGATTCATGAGTAATGCACGAGCAATTGAGATCCGCTGCTTCTGTCCGCCTGAAAGCGTAACACCACGTTCACCAACGATCGTTGCATAGCCTTCGGTAAATTGCATAATATCCTCATGAATACACGCTGATCTAGCTGCAGCATAAATCTCGTCAATCGAAGCATCTGGCTTACCAAAAGCAATATTCTCCGCAATTGTCGCTGAGAATAGAAAATGATCCTGAGGCACATAGCCGATTGCACCTCGAAGTGCATGTAGCGTTACGTCATTAATAGACGTGTCTCCGATCCGAATATCACCTTCACTAATATTAAACTCACGCATGAGGATTCGTAGCAGCGTTGTTTTACCACTGCCTGTTTTACCTACAATCCCAAGCGTTTGCCCCTGGTTTAACTGAAATTGAACATTCCGGAGTGTAGGCTGTTCTTGCTCAGGATATAGGAAACTACGAATATCATAAGTCACATTTCCTTCAGGAACCTCATCACTCGCACCTTCACGCTCCGTAATTTCGGGTTTAACACCCAGCATTAGCTTAATACGATCATAAGAAGCTCTTCCTCGTTCCATAATGTTGAAGAGCATACCAAACGCCAGCATTGGCCAAATGAGATGACCCAAGTAGATCGTAAAGGTCGTTAAATCACCCAAAGTAAATCCATTATCCTGCACAACGTACATGGCTCCAAAGCCAATCGCTAATATATACGAGACACCAATGATTAAAGAAATCGTCGGGTCAAATAAAGCATCAATTTTGGCAACGGCAACATTCTTGTGTACAACGTCTGAGGATAAATTACGAAAGGAGTGAGTTTCAGCTTTTTCTTGACCGAATGCTTTAATCACTCGTACACCAGATACGTTCTCCTGCACCTTATCATTGAGGTCAGAGAAAGCCGCTTGTGCTTTATGAAACCGTTTATGCAGCATATTCCCATAGATATGTGTGGCTAGCGCCATAAAGGGCATTGGAAGCAGCACAATGAGTGTCAGTTGCCAATTGATGAACAGCATGGTGATCGTTACCAAAGCTCCAGCTGTTAGAGAATCTACTAGCGTTAATACGCCATCTCCTGCAGTCGCTTCAACTGCTTGAACATCGTTGGTACTATGTGCCATCAAATCTCCAATTCTTCTTTTATGGAAAAATTGCGGCGACATTCTTGAGAAATGTTGATATAATCCATTACGAAGCTCCCTAGCTAGCCTTAGAGAAGCACCGAATATAAATATTCGCCATACATAACGAAATCCATATGCTAAGCAAGCAAGGACTAGAATGAGTATCAGCCATTCGATCAAGATAGCAGCTGTCAGTGTTTGATTCTGAATGCGATCCACAACTTTTCCAATTATAAATGGAGGGATCAGATTAACTACTGAAACGAGCATGAGAAAGAATACACCTACGATGTAACTTCTCTTTTCCTTTTTGAAAAACCACCATAAATCTCGAAAAATAGCCATGATTTAAAACCCACCTTTTATCTATATCTTTCAACTTTCGGAAGCTTAATCTCCCCTTCCTCCACAACTAGATCCACAGCTTGAGCCGGATGAACAACTAACTAGAGTTACTATATCATGTGTTTATGGTAAAATTCACCTATATATTATCCTAAGCAACGATTGAATGAATAATTCCGTATACGATCGATTTGGAGGGTTATCCATGAAAATTGCTATTACTGGAGGAACGGGCTTCATTGGAAAGCACTTAGCTTCCTTTTATTTAAAAGAGGGCGATGAAGTTATGCTTATCTCGCGTACTTCAACAGGGCAGGTTATAGAAGGGACAACAACGCTAACTTGGGATTCACTAAGCAATAACCCAGCTCAACTGGAAGGCGTTCACGCTATCATTAACTTAGCAGGTGAATCAATCAACCAGCGCTGGTCAGATCAAGCCAAAGAACGCATAGTGCAATCTAGGCTTACTAGTGCATCTGCGATTGCTGCGATCGTTGATCGTCTTGAACATAAGCCAGAAGTCGTTGTTAATGCTTCGGGTATGTCAATTTATGGCATCTCAGAAACCGATACTTACGATGAATATTCACCTGCAAATGTAGGGGATTTCTTATCTTCCGTAGTTAAGGAGTGGGAACAAGCAGCTGATTCAATTCAACATACTAGAATCGTCAAGATTCGAGTTGGCATTGTCCTAGGTTTGGATGGAGGAGCATTTCCTACAATGGCACTTCCCTATAAGCTGTTTGTAGGCGGCAAAATTGGCTCAGGACGTCAATGGATGTCCTGGATTCATATTGATGATATGGTAGGTCTGATTGACTACTGTATACGTAATAGCGACATCTCAGGACCGGTTAACGCAACTGCGCCGAGTCCCGTCCGTAATGCAGAGTTTGGCAGAACATTAGCTGAGGTTCTCCATAAGCCAAATCTATTCCCAATTCCCTCGTTTGTATTTAAACTATTATTCGGTGAATTGTCCACGCTATTACTTGATGGTCAACGAGTACTCCCTCAAGTATTGCTAGATCACGGATATGAGTTTCGTTATCCCCATCTAGACAAAGCATTGAGAGACTTATATCCATAAATGTTCACAGAAAAAACAGTCCTTTAATGCTAGGACTGTTTATTTTACATATTTACTTGCTTTTAGGATTGCTTCATCTTCCGTTTTACCAGTAATATAGCGTCCATTAATAAAAATAAAGGCGAATCTCGAGCATGGACCACAATATGATTTGCATCCGACTTTTATTTCGGCATCGGGTGCCATTTCCTTGAGTTTAGGCAACATGGTTTTGAGTTTAATATGCTTGCACTCATCACAAATTCGGATATCATTAGCCATTAGTGATCTCCGTGGTTACCTTTACTTGGGTTCGTAATCATAAATCCTTCTTCTGGAATAAAGAAGTAATCGATTCGAATCCCGTCCAATAGAGGCTCATTCTTATCAAGTAATACATCGATTCCTTGCTCGGTTTGTGCAACAAAGTCTGTTTCAGTCTGATCATCTAAACCAAGGGCATAATGTGCATGATCACCATGTTTTTGTCCAATTGCTACACGTACCATGAGTCCATTATTTTCTTCTTTATCTAGTTCCATACGTAGCATTTTAGCAGCACTGCGGGAAATTTTGCATTTCATGGTTCAACATCTCTCCTGATAAATGAATTTCATGTCTTATTGTAAAGAAAGATGCCGCTAAAATCAACCAAAGATAAGAATAACGTGCAATTCTTCTAATCTACAAGTCAAATTCGTATCAAATAGAATCTGTTCTATTGCTACAAGCTCATCCTGTGAATGATCTAACGACTTCCTCTACATAATCGAATTTTACATTTTTCTTCTTTTTCATTACTATTAAGTATATCTTATATTTGGAAGGTATGGTGCGTTCATGTTACCTTTTTACAAGAAATACTCCAGAACTATTTTTGACATTGCATTATTATTCATTACTGGATATTTATTCATGCTGCTTTTTAGCTATATTTACGGGATTGCAAAACCCATATTTTGGGGATTCATTATTTTCATGCTCATTGAACCATTTGCCCGGTTTCTGAACAAACGTGGATTCAAGAAAATCATTGCAACCACGATCTCAGCCTTACTATTCATACTTGTTGTTGCAGGTGTACTCGCTGCTTCTGGGGTTATTTTCACACAGCAAATTTTAGGATTTCTTGATAACTTACCCCATTATACAGATACGCTTCAAGATAACATTAACCAAGCGATCCTATTTCTTGAAACCGAAATCGACGCACTTTCACCTGAAATCTTAGCTAAAGTTCAAGAATTCACGCAAAATATTACTTCTAAATTAATGACATTAATCGGAGCTTTATTTAAGGGCTTAGTGACTTCATTGACTTTTATCTCAGGCACTTTAATGAGCACACTGTTTAATCTTGGAATGGCACTTATTCTCGCGTTCTTCCTTTCTGTAGAAATTAGTACATGGAAACGCTTAGCAAATGAAAAAACACCGTCCACTTTTAAGAAAGCTTTTGAGTTTCTTCGAGTAAACGTAATTAAAGGTATTGTAACATACATAAAATCACAGATTAAGCTCGTCTCCCTCACATTTGGGATCGTCTTTATTAGCTTGTTGATATTAGGTGTCAAGAACGCATTTACCCTTGCTCTCATATGCGGTATTGTAGACGTATTGCCTCTACTCGGGGTATCAGCGTTCTTTATCCCTTGGATCACCTATTCCTTCATCGTTGGTGACACGGTTTTTGCAATATGGCTCACTGCTATTCTTGCGCTAGTTCTTATCGTCAGACAAATTCTTGAACCTAAAATTACCGGAGAGTCATTAGGTGTCTCTGCCTTTACGATGTTATCGGCTATGATCATCTCGCTATCCTTATTTGGATTCATGGGCGTTATCTTATCGCCTGTCATCATTATTCTAGTCAAGGCATTATATGATCAGGGATATTTACAAAGCTGGATTCATATGCCTGTTGAAGATTATCCTATTGACCAATTAAATCAAAATCCAAAATCAGATGATGAATAACTATGCAAGTGTAGCAACTTTCCATCCATATGAGTAAATCCAGTAACAGGGGGCAGACATCGTATGATGTCCGCCCCCTGTCTACGCTGACTACGCTGTCTACTCATTGCTTAGCAATGGCTAGGTAATGGCTTTACGTGTCAGAATACAAGGAACACCATGACCAATTGCTCCAGGCTCGTTCATTTTCGCTAAATAATTCAAACCTCTAGTACACGGTGTCTTACACACTTCGCAAGTAGAGGACTCCACAAGTCTCATTACATATTGGATACGACCGTTAGGTAAATCCTTCTTCCTCTTGGTGCTCTTGGCACTACCCTTCGTACTTTTGCCAGCCATACTCATTCCCCCTGATAAACCTGCTCTTACACTATATGAGAAGGTTTACAAAGCGTTCATCAGGGAGTCAACTTCTTTATAAAGACAATCCCTCAAGCAGTATACGTGCCATTTTAGGATAGATAGCAGAAAAATCAGTTATCGGCAACGGATTTACACCATTTCCTAGCTCAATCGTAAAGCCAGGCCGCCGCAGCTCTTGTATGAACCAATCCTTATAACCAGCATCACTACCCGTTAACTTGATCGCTTCATAACCACTAACAGTCGCGAGACGTTCGGCAATTGCTTCTGCGTTAGAGGGCTCCAAGTCTCGATAATTCCAATAGATCTCTTCGCCCTGTGTATGGAGTGCCATAACAAGATCAAAATCCTGCTTTATAGTAAAAGCAGCTAAAGCCTGTGCTTCAGGCTCAGTGAGAGGCGCTTCACCACCAAAATCTCTGCTCGATGGACCCTCAACTAGTCGACGTTCACATTCTGTTTCCCAATAGGCAGGAAACTGATCATTTAAGTCCACACCACGAATATTTGCTTTCCACTGGTTAAAATCTTCCGAATGATCATTCCACTGCAGCAATTGATCTATTCGACCTTGGTCTTGAACAGATTCAATTCCTTGTAAGACCAGATCTACACCATCTGGATTTACCATTGGAATGATCCAAAGCGTGTTCCTTTGGAATAAGGTTGGAATGTGATAATCATACAAGCATTCACCTTCTACATAAGCATGTAGATAGTCTTCTAGGAATTTCATTAATAAGGCCGATGTAATCCATTCATTTGCATGAAACGAAGCATTAACGTGGATCTTGCGATCACCTTCACCTATTTTCAAAGCTAGAATTGACCTACCTAATACACTTTGTCCAATCTCTTCTACTTGTAACATAGGGAATTTGGTAATTAGCTCGGATTGATGGGAGAGTAAATATCGAAAGTCATATTTGTCTGAATCATGAAGTATCATAGCAAAACCCCTCTCAAGCTAGTAATTATTCACATGATCAAATATTCAAAGTTTTCTATATCCAAATTAACATGGTATAATAAAGTCATAAAGAAATCTTTCACAAGAGGTGATTCTAGATGTTATTCCAGAAAATTCTTGTTGCATACGATGGTTCCAAAGCATCTCGTCAAGCTTTAGATAAGGCTATTGCTTTAACGGAAGTTAGCCCTAATGCTACACTAGAAATTGTACACGTATTACAATTCCCTAACTTTGTAATTGGTGAGGCAATGATCAATACGCCAATCTACATTCGTGATGATTATTATCAATCAGCGGAGAAAGTTATTGAGGAAGCTAAACAGATTGTTGCTGAATTATCAATTCGTGTCAATGTAAGCTTACTTGAAGGTGGAGCTGCTGAATCCGTTTTAGAATTTGCAGATTCTAACAACTGCGATTTAATCGTGATCGGTAGCAGAGGACTTGGCGGTATTCGCGAATTTTTCTTAGGAAGCGTTAGTCATAACGTTGTACAGCATGCAAAGATTCCAGTTCTTATTGCTAAGTAATACTGAATTCAACCTTCTTATCTTGTAGAAACGATTTCTGTTTCTTATACATTACCACTATATGCAAAATAACCGGATCCTAGGATCCGGTTTTTAGTTTTTGAATTTATACAAAGCTTGGAACTTGCCATACAACTGGTTTACCGTATATTTGATCCTGTAGCCACGACTCGGTGATTTGCTTAAATATACCTGGTTCTCCTGAGCAGAAAAAATGATGTATAGGTTCTTGATCAGTCGACGCAAGCAAGCTGTTATGATATAACACTGTCGAAATCTCACGTGCGGTTTCATCTGCAGAGGAGATGAGCGCTACATCAGGCCCCATCACTTCCGCGATAACATCCACCAAGAAGGGGTAATGTGTACAACCCAGAATTAAACAATCGATTGGCGAATCCATTAAACAATTCAAGGATTGTTCCACAGTTTGATAGGCCTTATCCCCAGAGAATTCACCATGTTCTACCATAGGTACTAGAGCTGGGCAGGCATGTGAATATATTTCAATATTAGGCGAAATCATTTTGAGCGCTTTATCATAAGCTCCGCTTCGAATGGTTCCTTCTGTACCGATAACGCCTACCTTACCGCTTCTTGTCGTCTTAATTGCAGCTCTGGCACCTGGTGTAATAACAGCGATGACAGGAATTGAGACGCGCTGACGAATATGCTCTAAAGCAACAGCTGCTGCAGTATTACAAGCAATTACAATCATTTTGGGATTAAAATTCAGTAAATAATCTACAATTTGTGTCGTAAACAATTTCACTTCTTCCGGATTTCTAGGACCATATGGTGCTCGTGCGGTATCACCGAAGTAGATGATCTTCTCTTGGGGAAGCTGACGCATGACTTCTTTTACAACAGTTAATCCTCCGACACCGGAGTCAAGAATGGCTATTGCTTGCTGCACTAATACACGCTTCCTTTACAATGAAATCAGGTCTAATACACTCGTTAGAATATGAAGAATATGGTGAAAACGTACCAATTATACCAAATATGACTTTATAATGACAATCCAATTCTTATTTTCGAGCAGCTCTCCACACGAAAATTTGAATGATCGTAATTAGGAGGAAGGCTGTCCAGGCAAGTAAGGGAATCGTAATAAATCCTAACCAATTAATATAGTCCGAATCGCAAGGAACAAGCCCACAACCATTACTTACAGATTTGAACAAATCCGTCTTCTGTAATAAATAATGATAACTAGAAACACCAAATCCAATTATTGAGAATGGCAGTATGTAATGATATTGATGATTATCTTTACGTATGATTGAAATTGTTAACAGTAACACAAGCGGGTACATCAATATTCGTTGATACCAGCATAATTTGCAGGGTTCATAATGCATTACTTCGGAAAAATACAAGCTTCCTAGCATAGCAACCAATGCAACAACCCAAGACATCAGCATACCATTCTGTAAAAAAAACTGTTTCCAACCTCTACTCACCAAGAACACTCCCCATCAAATACAGATACAGATACAAATACAAGAAGAAACAGCCTCGATCGCCCTATTATTGGACGGATGCGTATCTTGACGTGATATTCAGAATTAAATAAGCTTAAGCGAACTAAATCCTGTAATCCTGTATCACAAAATCCAGACTGCCACATGAATCTCATACGGCAGTCTGCTATGATTATCTTCATTATACATTTATTTTGACGTAAGTACGAGTTCTTGTTCCTCTTCTTCTTCAGCTACAATTCTTGAAGCAATCGTAGCTACCTTCTCTTCTATGTCATCGGAATCCTCTGTTTGCCAAGAACGCGCACCTTCTACTACTTGACTAGCTACTTCTTTGGCTTTATGAATGAATTCTGTTGTTTGAGTACCTATGTTACGAGCAATTTCTTGTGTCTTGTCACTTACAACTTGATAACCTTCTGCAATATCAGACCTAAGCTCACTCCCTGACTTCGGCGCAAATAATAATGCTGTGACAGCTCCCACAACTCCACCAATCAAAGATCCAATCATAAAGGTTTTCACATTACGTTTTTCCATTTCAGATCACTCCTTCGTATTTCGTTCAGCATGTTCGTTAGTTCGACCTTGCTTGCGATAGAACTCTTGTACTCGCCTCATACAATCTAGACCTACCTGCAGCCAGTCTGTCACCGTACTTGATTCTGAGAATGAAGAGTCTGACTGAGTGCTTGACGACTGCTTCTGCTTAGAGGATTGAGCGCTCGCTTTATCTTCTGCTTTATCACCAGCAAACTTCATCAGGAAATCACTAGACCTTCGTACAAGTGCTGCGATTCCATTTAAAGATTGACCAAGGTCCACAATCGTATCGTATACACCTTGCATCTGGCGCAATTTTACATGCAAATCATCGAGCATACCTCGCATTGCCCGCATGAGTTGCCTCGAAAGTCTAGCAGTTTCATCAAGCGTATGCGTGATTTGTGTTAGCGACGCATCCATCTTACGCATCAGCGCTTTGGCCCTTTGTAGCGTCCAGATGAGATAAATCACAAGTACAACGAAAGCTAAAGCAGCACTAACCGCACTTATTTCATACCAACTCACTCTCAGACACCTCCCATACCTCAGAATCTTAGTTAAGCTGCAATAACACACTAAACATTTTAAGGCTACAGTCTAGGCGAACGCCTAGAAGATAATACAGTATAAGTAACAGGTAAGTGTTTTGACACTCGTTTTAAATAAAAAAAACACCCGGATTGTCTACAGAAACAATCCAGGTGCTTAGAGATCAAGCTATCTTGAACAACATTCATTATCTATTTGAGATCTTATCATGATGCATTATTAATAACAGATCATATCATTAGGTCAGTACTTGTAGATGTGATTTGATTTGTGTAACAGCCTCTTCGACATTATTCGCCTGACATTCTACTTTAGTAGTGTCATATTGCTGTCCAGCAAATTCATAGCGTGAATCATAATAATATTGAAGTAGCAGCTCAATCGCTTCATCAAATCGCTTCGTTCTTAGTGCTTGCTCGATTTGTAAAGCGATCGGTGTATGGATTCGTTTCTGAATAAACTGGAACGCCTCTAAGCAAGCTTCTTCATGCTTATTCGGTTGATAGTCCTCCATTATGTTCTCCACTCGCACAGCAATAGGCAGCTCAATTTGAATTTGAGTTCCTTTGGCTTTGGCTTCAACAAGGAATGGAGGAAGCACAACTTTACCAATCCGCTTACTTTCGGCTTCGACAAGTACATAAGGCGAATCATTCCACTTGAGCAGTTCTTCGAGTAATAGGGATTCAAAAGCCTTCTGATTATTCGATACTAAGCCAATACCACCGAATATGGAGCCACGATGACCTGCAAGCTGCTCTAAATCAATAACGGGGTAGCCCTGCTCGGCAAGTGCATGTAATATCTTCGTCTTACCCGTTCCTGTATGCCCACTTAGTACAATACATTTTGGCTTAAAATGAAACTGTTCAAGAGTAGACAAAACCCATTGTCGATAAGTGCGTATACCACCACTAAGGCGATATACGTGAATCCCCATCAGGGAAAGCACTGTGGCCGTCGTTTTACTGCGCATTCCACCTCGCCAGCAGAACACTACTTTGCGTTCAGGTATTTCTGCAAATTGCTTGACAAATGATGGTAGCTTCGCAGACATAATCTCGAGTCCGCGTTCCTTAGCTTGCTGAACCGATACCTGCTTGTAAAGTGTGCCTATTTCCTCGCGCTCTGCATCATCAAAGAATGGAATATTGATGCTTCCAGGAATCGTAAACTCTGCCCATTCACTTGGAGAGCGTACATCTATCATTTGTAGCTTATCAGCTTTACGCATCTCGAATAATTCTTCGAGCGTTATATCTTGAAACATCTGTTTATGACACCCCTTAGGTGGATTTATTCGCGTGTCGCATCCGCCACAAGGATATGACCAGGATGATCGGTAACAACTTCACCGATCATCCGTGCGTCGACGCCTGCCGTATGCAGCGCAGCGAGCAAGGCGTCAGCGTTCTCTGGGGCTGCTGCCATGAGCAGCCCACCGCTCGTCACCGCATCACACAGAATCCATTGGCCAATCTGATCAATGGAAGGTGCGAAGGTGACGCAGTCTGCTACGTGCGCGTGATTGTTCTTGGTGCCGCCTGGTACATTACCTGCTTCTGCTAGCTCGCGGACGCGAGGAAGTACCGGCACCAAATCAGCGCTAACGCGAATTCCCATTCCGCTGCCTTTAGCCATCTCAGCGGTATGACCAAGCAGGCCGAAGCCAGTTATGTCCGTGCATGCATGCACGTCGTAATTTGCCATTACTTCGGCCGCAGCTTTGTTCAGCGTGGTCATAACGTTCGTGACCCGCGCAACTTCTTCCTCGCTCAGCAGATCTTTTTTGATCGAGGTCGTAAGAATACCCACACCGATCGGCTTCGTCAGGATCAGCTTATCACCTGGCTTCGCCCCAGCATTCGTGCGTACCTTGTCCGGGTGAATAACCCCTGTAACAGCAAGCCCAAACTTTGGCTCGTTATCGTCAATTGAATGGCCTCCAACAAGCGTCGCTCCGGCTTCTTGTACTTTATCCGCAGCACCACGCAAGATATCTGCTAGAACTGATTTATCAAGCTTTTTGATCGGGAAAGCAACAATATTAAGAACGGTTAGTGGTTTGCCACCCATTGCATACACATCACTAAGTGCATTCGCCGCAGCAACCTGTCCAAACGAATAAGGATCATCCACAATTGGAGTAAAGAAATCTACTGTTTGTACAAGAGCAATATCATCTGTAAGTTTATAAACACCAGCATCATCGCTTGTATCGATGCCAACAAGTAAATTCGGATTAGGTTCACCCTTTGGTAATTTACTGAGTACCCCCATCAGTTCACCAGGCCCAATTTTACAACCACAGCCACCCTTGCTAGACAGGGATGTTAATTTTATTTGATCAGACATTCTTTGTTCGTCCACTATAATTCATCCTTTCGCTATGCAACATAGATTAACTACCTTATTCATTGTATGACCGCTGTTCGAACTTGTCCACTCGGAATCATGGTTGACTAGACTTTTAATAGGAATAAGCACATACTTAAATTAATTCCCATAACAGAAAGGAACATACATCGATGAATACTCAACAAGGACTTGCTCTAATGGAACAAACACGGACAATCGCTATTGTGCGAGGAATTGAACCTAAGCACATTATATCTGTCGCAGAAGCATTACTTGCTGGTGGCATCTCGATCATGGAAGTCACACTCAATACACTAGGTGCTACTGCAATGATTACCGAATTACAAGAAAAGATAGGCGATCGGATGTTTATCGGTGCTGGCACCGTGCTTGATATGGATGATGCACATAAAGCGATTGAAGCTGGAGCTTCATTCTTCGTAACACCGAATGTTGATGAAGATGTTATCCGTTATGCCTCTAATCGCGGGATTCCGATCTATCCTGGAGCTATGACACCAACTGAGGTCGTCCGTGCATGGAAAGCAGGCGCTACAGCAATTAAGGTGTTCCCTACTTCTATTCTTGGATCGAGATATATTAAAGAATTACAAGGACCTTTATCCGATGTCCCCATGCTGGCTGTTGGTGGTGTCCGTGAAGATAACATTACAGAATTTATGGAAGCAGGTTGTCATGGTTTTGGAATTGGAGGCGTCTTATTCAATCGTAATGATATCGATCAAGGCCACTATCAATCCATCACCGACACAGCCTCACGTATAACTGGAACCATTCAAACCTATTTGAAAGCCCAAGCTTGATAGAACGCTAACACATACTTGCTCACACTAGCTCACTAGTATAGCACACCGATCTATTCGTACTACAAAAATGAATCATGCATTTTAACACCAAAAAACACCGAGTGGGAGAATTCTTCTACTCGGTGTTCAATATTTACGATTATTCTAGAACTTACTGTCCTAATTCTTTCTTGATGAATGCATGTACATCATTGTCGAATTGACTTAGCAAGCTTGGCAGTTCTTCCATTAACGGATGGTAATCTGCTCGCTCCCATGCTGTAAAATCCTGTGCCAGTGGTCTCCGAAGCTGAACCAGTCTTAATAACCCCGCTGCAACCTCTTTATCAAAAACCTGTTCACCTTCTAGAATCTCAATAATATCTTCATAGGAAGAAGCGTCGCGCATGATGAATCCATCAATCATCAAGCTACCAACATCCGTTACGGTTTCAATAGCTAAATGCAAGGTGCGTTCCTGGGCAAATTGCCCCACAATTTGATTGTTATCCCATGATTGCTTAAGTGCCGAACATGCTTCAATTAGTGTAGGAATAAATGCTAGACGCGTTGCGATTTGTTGCTCGTTCACATAATACATGAGTTATTTGGGTCTCCTTTTTTTGCGTATTTTGGTCCAAAGGATCATGCAACCAAAAAAAACGATAACAATAACAATTAGAAGAATGGCTTGCATGACATATTCTAAACTTAGGCCGCTACTCTCGCTCAAAACTATTCACCTTCATTTTCTAACAATTCTATTTATAATGCCGATTCTGACAATCTACTCTTCAGTGTAGTCGTTATAAACGCATAGCGTCAACCCTCATCCTTAGATGTTCATGAATCGTTACGATTTGAAAACCTGAAATCATCCTTTAAAACTTGCAAGCAGTGCCCACTTTCGTTGTTGGCGACGAGAATATTTAGGTAAACTCTTATAAACCTGCTTCACTTCTTGGAACGCCTTCTTCGCCTCATCCCCTTTATCAAGAGTTTGATATAACTGTCCAAGACGATAATAGGCTTCACATGAAGAAGAGTTCATGGTACGAAATTGGTCAAGCATTGCAAAAGCTTTAGCTGGCTCACCTGTTGCAGCATACGCCTCGCCGAGTCGTAAGTAAGGCTCACCATATTTCACACGTGGATTTAGCTCAAGCGCACGATTGATCATCACTTCTCCTTGCTTCAAATCTCCGATCTTTAAATAACAAAGCCCTAGATCAGCATGAACATCAGCAGAATCTGTCATTCGCTCTTTTGTCTGCTCCAGCCACCCAATCGCTTCTTGATACTTCTTCTTTTCCATTAACAACCTTGCAAGCTCTACCTTACCTGAAGTAAAATGCGGATTTAATCGTAATTCTTGGCGGAGTCGAGCTATATTTCTGCTAACCTTAAAAGGACGTATTAAGCTCGGTGTAAGCCCGATAAATCTCCGATCAATAAAGTATAAAATAACCAATAGGATGATGAGTGCGATAAATGGATTTCCAAATAGATACCACAAAAATCCGAATCCAAGTATTTTAGTCAAATTTAGCCCTCCCACTATAATTCATGTTTTCTCTTTTTGGAGTTTAGACTTAAGTATACCAAAATTGTCAGTCAATGGCCTATAATATCAGAGAAAATCAGCCCGGGAAAGTTCTTAAATTAGAGCAACCTCCGAAATGTCCAGATTGGTTGCCTCCTATGTAATTCAATGATTATTCATATAATTCTTCGTTTTTTACATTGCTATTCATGTATACTTAGACTATTAAATCTACTGTTACAACTAATTTATACTATTTGGGGGATTCATTATGAATGAGGTTCAAGCTGCACGATGGGCCAAAATACGAGATAAAGGAAGAAACCGGTTCATTGTATGTTATGGAATAATTGCCTGTGGTGTATTGTTTACTGCTCTGTTTTCAATTATTGAACTTATATCTAACGATGTAATTACACCTATGTATATCCTTATGCGTTTTTTTGTATTTAGCGTAATTGGTATTATTGTTGCGAATAAGATATGGGAAAACAAAGATCGAAAATTTCTGGAGCAATCTAAATCAACTACGAAGTAAATAAATCTAATCAAAATGAAATATGCTCTAGTTCAAGATCTTAATAAAAAAAGCCGTTTGCATAAATTCGATGTGGTATTATCCCCTTTAAGTAGACACTCAAAAAAAACCGTCATGTTATCATGAGGGTTGGGAGTGACTCTTGGAGGGGATATTTTTATGGCTAAAAAAGGACAATCATTTCAAACATATACAGAAGAATTCAAACTGAAGGCGGTCAA